>JAQGMV010000462.1 GCA_028292225.1 Betaproteobacteria bacterium | reverse complement strand
GGAGACACGCTCCTGAAGCAGGTGGCGGAGTGGCTGACGGTCAATGCGGGGGACGCCAACCTTACGGCGCGAGTCGGTGCCGACCATTTTGCAGTGGTGCTGCCCGAAGTCAGGCAGGAAGGCAGTGTCGCGCGGCTGCTCGAGAAAATGATGGCGGCGTTTCTGGAGCATTCGTTCCGCCTGAACGACTCCGTTTTCAGGATATCCGGCAAGGTGGGCGTCGCGGTATTTCCGGATGACGGCGCCGACGCCGAAACGCTGTTCAAGAACGCCGAGGCCGCGCTTAAAAAAGCCAAGGCGAGCGGCGATCGATATCTGTTTTACCAGAACCAGATGACCGCGACGGTGGCCGGCAGGCTCACCCTGGAAAATCAGCTGCGCCAGGCACTCGACAACGAAGAATTCGTGCTCCATTACCAGCCCAAGGTGAACCTCGCGAGCGGCAAGCTTACGAGCGCCGAGGCGCTGATCCGCTGGAACGATCCGCATGCGGGCCTGATCCCGCCGGGGCAGTTCATCCCGTGCCTGGAAGAAACCGGCTTGATCTACGAGGTCGGGCGCTGGGCGATGCGCAAAGCCGTCGAAGATTATCTGCGCTGGCGCGCCGGCGGCCTCGCCGCCGTGCGCATCGCCGTGAACGTGTCGCCGCTGCAACTGCGCAACAGGGACTTCGTCGCCGAGATCAGGCAGGCCGTCGGTATCGACGCCGACGCGGCGGCGGGACTGGAGCTGGAGATCACCGAGAGCGTGATCATGGAAGACATCCAGCGCAATATCACGAACCTGCAGGCGATCCGCGACCTGGGCGTGACCATAGCGCTCGACGACTTCGGCACCGGTTTCTCCTCGCTCGGCTACCTGGCCAGGCTGCCGGTGGACACGCTGAAGATCGACCGGTCCTTCGTGATCCACATGACCGAAGGGCCGGGGGGACTGGCGCTGGTGTCCACGATCATCAACCTCGGGCATTCGCTGAAGCTCAAGGTGGTGGCGGAGGGTGTCGAAACCGCGGAGCAGTCGCGCCTGCTCCGGTTGCTGCGCTGCGACGAAATGCAGGGCTTTTTGTTCAGCAAGCCGCTGCCGGTCGATATCTTCGAAACAACCTATCTGGGACTGCCGGCTCGCGATGTGGATCCCTATCCCGGCACCATCGTGCCCGTGTGATCGCTCTACCCGGTTGCGGCGACGACGGTCGTTGCTAGCTGCGCATTTTGGAGATGCGCGCGCACTCCGCCGTGATGACCCGCAGCAGATCGTCCGGATTGACCGGCTTCACCAGGTGGTGGTCGAACCCCGCCGTCAATGCGCGCGCGCGATCTTCGGGCAGGCCGTAGCCGGTGAGCGCAATCATGACCGGAAGGGGAGGTGCAAGTTCCTCCCGCAGCCGCGCGATGACGCCATAGCCATCCAATCCGGGCAGACCGATATCGCACAAGACGATCTGCGGCCGGTCAGCCTGGACCAGCCTCACTCCGCTCACGCCGTCGAACGCCGTGGCGACCTCGTGGCCCATCAGCTGCAGCAGCGTTTTCAGGCTGGCGTTCACATCGATGTTGTCTTCGATCAGGGCGATCCGGTAACGCAGGTCGGGTGACGTGGGCTCGACGTCCATCGTGTGAATGGGCGGGGAAGGCGGGGTCTGCAGGAGTGGAAGGGTCACTTCGAACTCGCTGCCTTCACCCGGGCCGGGGCTCGCCGCCGTCACCGCGCCGCCGTGCATTTCCACGATCGCACGCACTACGGTGAGCCCGATGCCGAGGCCCCCTTCGGCGCGGGCGAGCGAGCGGTCTTCCTGGGTGAAGAGATCGAAGATCCCGGGCAGCGCTTCCGCCGCGATGCCGAAGCCGTCGTCCGTGACGCGCAGCACCACGGCATCGCCTCTCTGCTTTGCCGAAAACGTGATGGCGCCGCCTTCCTGGGTGTACTTCGCCGCGTTGTTCAGCAGATTCGAGAAAACCTGCACCAGGCGCGCGGGATCCCCGTCGACGGTGAGGGGTTTAGGCGGGATCACAACCGTCAGATACTGATTCCGGGCCTCCAGCGGCGGACGGCTGGTTTCCACGGCCTGCAGCATGACCTCCGAGACCGTTGTCGCGCGTTTTTGCAGCGCGATCTTGCCGGTGGTGACGCGGGAAACGTCGAGCAGGTCGTCGAGCAGGCGTGTCATGTGATCGACCTGGCGCTTGATGACGTCGTGAGCCCACGGGACCAGCGGCTCCGCCGTCGCGACACGGCGCAGGACTGCGAGCGCATTGACGATAGGCGCGAGAGGATTGCGCAGTTCATGCGCGAGCATCGCGAGAAACTCCTCCTTCTGCCGACTCGCGCGCTCGGAAGCTTCGGTCAGGGTCTGCGCGTGAACCGTCGCGATCACGAGGTTTTCATTCGCCTCGCGCAGCTGAGTGATCTCAGTACCTTCGAGCGCCCTCTTTGCCCGCGCTGCTTCTTCCTGCGCCTGATTATTCATAAGCTCGTCGCTCCAGCGGGTGAGTCCGCTCTCCCGCTCCGGATCGCTCGCCGACAGTGCCCGTCCGGTGCGGGGATTGCACGCATACGGCTCACCCCGAATAAAACTCGAAACGGCCCTGTCCACGCCTTTTCGCACGGTACATGGCGGTATCCGCCCGGTGGATGAGGGTCGCCGAGTCCTTGCCGTCCTGCGGATAGATGGCGATACCCGCGCTTACGGACAAATGAATTACGTGACCAGCCACATCGCCGGGCGCAGAGAGAGCGGCGAGCATCTTCTGGGCAATAGCGCCGGCGTCCGACGGTTGAGCGACTTCGGCCAGAAGAACCAGAAACTCGTCGCCGCTGTGGCGGCTGACGGTGTCCGAATCGCGCACGATCGATTCGAGCCGGCACGCGACCAGTTGCAGAACCTCATCACCTGCCGCATGGCCGAGCGTGTCGTTGATCTGTTTGAACTTGTCCAGGTCCAGGAAAAGCACAGCCATGTTCGTTCGGCGCCTTCTTGCGACGGCCGCGGCGTTTTCCAGGCGGTCGAGCATCAGCGCGCGATTGGGGGTGCCGGTCAGCGCATCGCGCTGGCTGGACCAGGCCAGCTCGTCCAGGGTACTCACGGCCGTTTCAGCGGACGTCTCCGCCTGGAGTGCAGCCAGCACGAGTTGCTCGTTGGCCTGAAGAAGCTGGCCGGCCCGCGTGCCGCTGTATTCCCGCTGCGCCTCGGCGAGATCCCGCCGCAACCGCTCGAGTTCCCCGCGTGCGTGGTGCACCTGATCGTTGAGCAGCGCGAGGGCTTCAGTCGCCGCTGCGATTTCGCGCTTGTCAGCCCGGTCGTTCACGGTGTCGAACCCGCGCCGTAACGCTCAGCCGTCATCTGCATCGGGGGTCGTCGGGCTGTCGTGCCGTCGGGTCGGTCTGCCGCCCAGCAGTCCCTCATGATCGGTGAGCATCCCGTCGATCTCGATGCCCTCGTCACTGATGTGGAACAGACGCAGCTCATTGGAGTGTGCGCTCGAGCGCACTTTCACCACGGCCATCACCCGCTGCAGTCGGCTTTCGACCTCGATGTAGCGCTGCACGATGATCGAGTCGGTCAGAAAAGCGGCTCCGTAAGGGCTGAAGCGCAGGTCGTCGTAGCGGTCTTCGAGCTCCGATGTCATCAGCACCGTGGCGCCGGTGTTGGCCAGCCCGGCCATCATGCGTGCCATCGATTCGCGGAAGTCCTGGCGAAAGGTCGGCGCCAGCGTCAGCTCGAACCCGGACAACGAATCGATGACGACACGGGTCGCCTTGAGCCGGCGGACCTCGGCAACGACCAGCGTTGCAATCTCGTCGACCGACAGGTCCGTCTCCCGGGTGTCGACCACGCCGATACGCCCGCTTTCGATGAGCTCGGCTATGACGCGGCCGCGCGAGCGTTGAGCGCGCTGCTCGAAGGCGGCAATGACCCCGGTCTCGCCGCTGCGCGCGCCCTCCGCCAGAAACGCCGCGGCCATGATGCTCTTGCCGGAGCCCGACGGCCCCGCGATAAGCAGGGAGTAGCCGCGCGGCAGGCCGCCCCCCATCATCTCGTCCAGGCCGGGCACGCCCATCCGCACCCGATCATGAATGGGCCAGGCTGATTTCATCTCGGCAGGCGTTCCGAGTTTCATGGGCGCAAATACCGTGATGCCGTCGGCAGTGATACGAAACGTGTGGAGCCCGGGCAGCGTCGCCTGACCGCGCATCTTCATGATTTCCATCTTACGGACCATGGAGTTGCGTTCCACGCCTTGCTGCAACCAGATCAGCCCGTCCGCAACCGTGAAGACGGGATTCGGATCCTTGTCCGTGAAGTATTCGCCGATGAGGAAGGTCGTCGCCTGCCAACTCGTCATCAGCATACCGAGCTGCTGGATGAACTGCTGCAGGTTGACGTAAGGATTGCCCTCGGTCTGGCTGGCGAGGATTACCGAGCGAAAGGAATCGACGAACACCAGCGAAGGCCCGTGCGCCTCGACGGCCGTCACGATGCCGGCCAGCACCTTCTCGAGATCGCCGCCGGCCATTTCATCACTGAGGTTGATGAAGTGGATCGATCGGTTGATCTTCTGGTTGTCGAAGAAATCGAACTGCTGCTGGTAGCGCAACATCTTCAGCGGCGGCTCGCCGAGCACCGTGAAGTAGAGCGCCGGGCGCTCTGGCGTCGCCAGCGCGAACATGACCTGGTGTGCCAGCGTGGTTTTGCCGCAGCCGGGCGGTCCCGCGATGATGTTGAAAGAGTATTCCGGCAGGCCGCCGCCGAGGACGTCGTCCAGTCCAGGGACGCCCGTCGCCAGTCGATTGATGGTTGCTTTGCCGTTGCTCATCGCGTGGTGTCCTGCGCGGCATTGCCGCCTGTGAGATTGTCCAAAACGGATCGGAGCAGTTGCTCGGTGAGCGATGCGCCGATCAGATTCGTGAGGAGATCGCAGAACACCTGAAGCAGCGCCCCGTGCGCGGCTGCGGCGTCCACGCTTGTTTGTTTCGACAGTGCCGCGCGCAGGGGGCCGAAATCTCCCGGCGGGAGCTCCCCCTCATGCACCGGGGCGAGGCACGCGTGGTCGGAGCGGGTCAGGTGCAGGCTGCGCCTGTAGAGCGCTGCGACGCCACGGTGGCCGATGATGGGGGACAAAGCGGCGTCGATGTCGGACCACGTTGAGGCCGCGGCATTCGCGATCCGGTCGGCATCCACACCGTTGGCGGCCCATTGCGCGATCCCTGCCTGGATAGGTTTCGCCTCATTTCGCATCGGTAATACGGTGCCCTTTCGCTCACGTGAATACTCCACCCGCACGTATTGCTTAATCCGGTGCCTGCGACAGGATCTCTTTCGTCCCTGCAGTTTACGCCTTATCGCGGCCTGACTTGTGTCGGGAAGGCTTGACGTGGCAGGCACGGGCCGGGCCGGAAAGTCGCTGTAGAATCGATCGGCGATCCGTCCGCTGTCCAACAGAAAAGGAGTCGGGAATGAATGCGCCACTCACGCTGCAGACTACGCCCACGATCGACTGTTCCCCCGAGGAATGGGAAGCGCGAGTCGATCTCGCCTGCCTCTACCGCATCGTCTCGCACCTGGGATGGCACAAGAGCATCATCTACAACCACATCTCGATGCGCGTGCCGGGGCCCGAAGTCCATTTCCTGCTGAACCCGCTCGGCCTGATGTACACCGAGATCACCGCGTCGAACCTGCTGAAGGTCGACCTGAAAGGCCGCAAGGTGAATCCTTCACCGCACCCTGTGCACACCGCGGGCTTCGTCGTGCACAGCTCGGTGCACCGCATACGCGAGGACGTGAAGTGCGTCATCCACACACACTCGAATGCGGGTGTCGCGGTGTCGTGCCAGGAGCAGGGCCTGCTGCCGATCAACCTGGGCTCGATGGGTCTCTACGACAAGATCGCCTACTACGATTGCCAAGGCGTCACGAACGAAGCCGACGAGTGCGAGCAGATCGCAGCCGCGCTCGGCAAGAAGAACGTGCTGATCCTGCGCAATCACGGATTGCTGACCTGCGGCGCGACTGCCGGCGAGGCGTTCAACCTGATGCGCCGTCTCGAAACGGCATGCGAGATCCAGGTCATGGCGCAGTCGGGCGGCGCCAAGCTGAGCATGCCGCCGATGAACGTCGTCGACAAGACCGGCGGTCAGACCACGATGACGATGGACCAGAACGCGGATGCCAAAGGCGCAGCGGCCGACGGCCCGGCGATGCTGTGGGCGGCGGTGCGTCGCTGGATGGCGAAGGTCGACTCGAGCTACATGACCTGACAGCGACGATCCCGCTCACGCCATCTGCGTGAGCGGGTAGTCGTGGGACCTCAATCCGGTTTGATACCGGCGGCCTTCACGACTTTGGACCACTTGGCGTGCTCGGTGCGCACGTACGCCGCGAATTCCGCGGGACTGTTGCCCCCGAGGATCGCTTCCTGGCTCGACAGCTTCTCGACCATGTCGGGCGCGCGCAACGCCTTCACGAATTCGGCATGGACCCGGTTGCGCATGTCTTTCGACAGGCCCGCGGGCGCGAAGAGCCCGTACCAGCCCACCGATTCGTATCCCGGCACGCCGGCTTCGTTCACCGTCGGCACATCGGGTAGCGAAGCCAGGCGCTGGCGGCTGGTGACCCCGAGCGGGCGCACCCGCCCGGCCTTCAGGTGTCCGAGCACGGCGAGCGCATCGGGGAATCCCATCTGGATCTGGCCGCCCATGAGATCGGTGAACATGAGGCTGCCGCCCTTGTACGGAATGACCGCGATGTCGATGCCGGCCATCAGCTTGAACAGCTCCGCAGACAGACGCGTGGTGCCGCCTGCGCCGCCCGTTCCCACGTTGAGCTGGCCGGGCTTCGCCTTCGCGAGCGCAAGGAGCTCTTTCACCGTCTTCGCGGGTAGCGACTGATTGACGACGAGCACGTTCGGCAGCGAGGCTACGAGGGTGATCGCCTCGAAATCCTTGAACACGTCGAAAGGAAGCTTCTGATAGAGCGACGGCAGCACCGCGAAGCTGTTCGGCGCCATCAGGAGCGTATAACCGTCGGGCGGCGCGTTGGCGACGAGCGCCAGGCCCATGGTCGTGTTCCCGCCGGCGCGATTGTCCACGATCACCGGGCGGCCGACGTTCTCGCTCACTTTCGGCGCGAGCACGCGCGCAAGGATATCGGTCGCCCCGCCGATGGGAGAGGGAACGATCACGCGTACCGGTCGGCTGGGATAGCTGTCCGCCGGTTTCGTGCCCGGCGCGGTCTGCGCCCAGCTCGATGCAGTCGCAACCATGATCGCCGCCGTCAGCATCACACGCGTCGATCGCCCTGCACGCAAAGCGCGATCGCCATACCGTATCTTCCACATCGAGTCTGTCCTTCCTTGTTTTGAGCGCCCCCGGCCGTTGCCGGGACCGAACCTGCGTTGTTACTCGGTCTTCATTCCCGCTGCCACGAGCTTTTTCCACTTGTCGATCTCGGTGGAAATCGTCGCGGCAAAAGTCTCCGGCGAGCCGCCGACCGTGCTGGCTCCCTGAGTCAACAGCATGTCGCGCACATCCTGGCTTTTCAGGATGCGATTGATCGACTCGTTGAGCTGGGCGATCACCGGCTTCGGGATGCGCGCCGGGCCGATCACGCCGAACCAGCTGCTCGCCTCGTATCCCGCCAGGCCGGACTCGGCGAGGGTCGGGGTCGACGTCATGAGCTCGGACCGCTCGCGCGTCGTCACCGCGACGGCAATGATTTTTCCCGACTTGATGTGCGGCATCGCCACCGTCAAGTCCGGAAACGACAACAGGAGCTGTCCACTCAGCAGATCGATCATTGCCGGGCCCGATCCCTTGTAAGGAACGTGCGTGAGCTCGACTTTGGCGAGCGCCGCAAACAGCGCACCGCTCACGTGACTCGGCGCGCCCACGCCGCCCGAGCCGTAAGCAAGGTACCCGGGTTTTGCGCGCGCGAGGGCGATGACCTCCTTGACCGACCGGGCAGGGAGCGCGGGACTGACGACCAGCACGTTCGGCGTGCGGGCCACCATGGCGACGGTCGCAAAATCGCGGACTGAATCGAACGGGAGCTTCTGTTGCAGAGCCGGGTTGACGGCGAAGCCCGCGGAAGCCATGAACAGCGTGTAGCCATCGGGCGTCGCTCTTGCCGCGAGTTCGGAGGCGATGATCTGGCCCGCACCGGGGCGGTTGTCGACGACAACCCGCTGCCGCAACGCGTCGTCGAGCTTTTGCGCGAGCACCCTCGCAGTGAAGTCAGTGCCGCCGCCCGGCGCGAATCCGACGAGAAGTCGAATCGGCTTGTTCGGGTACGCGGACTGCGCGAGCGCTGCGTCGGCGGCACCCGCGAGCAATACCGCGAGCATGAATGGGACGTGGCGCGTCGTGCGTTTCATCAGAGATGACTCCGTCGTTGCACAGCCGCGTCGTTACGGTTCTGCTGGGTTGGATAGCGGGTAATGCAGTGAAACAGGTCGCGTTGCTGCCGGAACGGCCAGGACCTCATTCCGTCATCTAGCGATAGGGCGCATCGTCGGTGATGTACCCCTGCTTCAGATCGTGCTCCACGCGCGCGCCATTGCGCAGCTTCGGATCGCCGAGGCCGCCACCGCCGGGGGTCGCCAGCAGGACGGTGTCTCCCTTATTGAGGATGTGCTGGCGCTTGGCATGCGCGGGTTGGCCGTTGATTTCCAGGATTCCGCACGCAGCGGGCTGGCCGCCGGCGATGCCGAGCGGCGGATACAGGATGTGCTCGGTCAGGAATGACACCGCGATCGGCGTTTCCGATCGGTTCTCGAACAGGATTTCCTGGCCCAGGCCGCCGCGGAACTCCCCCGGCCCACCCGAGTCGGGCCGCAGGCGCTTGTACTTGATGCGGAAGGGCGCGATGCGCTCGGCGAGCTCGATCGGCGTGCACGATGTGTTGCCCGGCCACTGCAGGCAGCTGATACCGTCGCGCAGGCTGTTCGCCCCGATCCCACCGCTGTAGAAAAGCATGTTGGCGTAGGGCTTGCCGTTCTTCACGCCGGACTGATTCATGCCCCAATGCGGCGAACCGGGAGACGCCATCACCCTGTTCGGCAGCACCTGGCCGAGCGCCTGCAACACCATGCTGCCGAGAAAATGTCCGGTCAGCATGCGCGAGCCCCCCGATGCCGGAAAGACGGGATTGACGATGCAGCCTTCCGGGGCGCGGATGGTGATCGGCCGGAACGAACCCTCGTTGTTGGGCAGGTTCGGCGCGAGCATGCACTTCACCCCGTATACCGTCTGCGCGAATGTGAAGCACATGGCGGAATTGATCGCCCGGTCCACCTGCGGGGACGTCCCCGTGAAATCGATGTCGATCGTGTCGCCCGCGACCGTCACCGCCATTTCCAGGTGAGCCGGCGCGTCGAGCTGGCCGTCGATGTCCAGCGCGCTGCGATAGACGCCATCCGGCACCTCCCGGATGGCAGTGCGCATCGCCGCCTCGCAGCGCGTGTGTATCTCGGTGGAGAGATCGCGCAGATTGTCGAGACCGGCGTCCTTGAGCAGAGCGATGGTGCGCGCTTCCATCACGTCGAGGGCGACGACCTGGGCCCAGAGATCGCCCATGGTCTGATCGGGCGTGCGCACGTTCTTGCGGATGATGTCGACCAGGGTTTCGTTGACCTCGCCCGCGGCGATCATCTTCATGATCGGGATCTGCAGACCTTCCTCGAAGACCTCCCGAGGCTCGGGCGACCGGATCTTGCCGCCGATGTCGGGCGCGTGCGCGCATGTGGCCGCGTACCCGATCATCCGGCCCTGATAGAAAATCGGCTTGCCCAGGTTGACGTCGGGCAAATGCCCCGACCCCTGGTACATGTCGTTGGTGATCAGCACATCGCCAGGCTGCAGCTTGTCGATGGGATATTTCTCGAGGAAATGCTTGACGGTCGCAGGCAGGGTGCCGATGAAGGACGGAATGCTCTGCGTCGCCTGCACGAGCGACTGCCCCGATTCGTCGGTGATGATGCAGGAGAAATCGTACGATTCGCGCACCAGCGTGGAGAACGAGGTGCGAACGAGCGCTGCCGCCGCCTCGTCGGTCGCCGAGATGAACCGGGTCCAGAGCAGCTCGAGCGTAATCGGATCGAAGCGTTCTCTTGTCATGTTCAACCCTCCGTCACCGGCAGCGTGACGACCAGACTGCCGCTCGCATGTACTTCGCACGCCGCTCCCGGACCGAAAACGAGAGTGGACTCCTTTTCCTCCACGATGGCGGGACCCGCCACCTGGGCTCCCACGGGCAGCCGATAGCGGTCGTATACCGCGCTCTCGACGAAACCGCCGGCATCGGGGAAGTACACCCGCCGGTGTCCTTTCAGCGCGTCGGCGGCCGAACCGGTTCGGCTTCCGCGCAGGGCCATTCCGCCGCCGGGAACCGGGGCCGAAACGGAAACCCGCAGGTTCACCATCTGAATCGCCACGGCCGGTGGCGTGCGCACGAAGAGTTCGCGATAGAGCTTCTCGAATCCGTGCGCGATGGCGTCCCGCGACGCGGCCGTGTAGGGCCCGGGAGGCAGTGCGACGACCACCTCGGACTCCTGTCCGAAGTAGCGCATGTCTGCGTAGCGTTTGACCTGGTACCCCGACATGTCGGCGCCCGTGCGCGACAGCACGTCGGACGCGTCGCTCTCGAGCGCACGATAGGCGCCTTCGAAGGTTTTCCAGTCGAGACCATCGAGCAGGCTGACCATGCTCGCGACGCGGTCGATCCGCGCCGGCGCCATCAGCAAGCCCATCGCCGATCCGACCCCTGCACCGGGCGGACAGATCGCCTGGCGCAGATTGATCTTGCGCGCGACGTGATAGGCGTGGACCGGGCCCGCGCCGCCCGTCGCCATCAGCGTGTAGCGACGCGGATCGCGGCCGCGCTTGGCTATGTGCACGCGAGCAGCCGAGGCCATGTTCTCGTTGACGATATCGTGGATGCCCCACGCCAGCTCGATGACCGACATGCCGGTCTTACGCACGAGGTCCGCGAATGCGGCCTCGGCGGACTTCGGATCGATCCTGATCGTGCCGCCGAGAAAGAAATCGGGATTCAGATAGCCGAGCAGCAGATCGGCGTCGGTGACGGTCGGCAGCGTGCCGCCGCGGCCGTAGCATGCGGCGCCGGGCATCGCGCCCGCGCTCTCCGGCCCTACCTTGAGCAGTCCGAGCTCGTCCAAATGGGCAATCGAACCGCCGCCGGCCCCGATCTCGATCAGCTCGATCGTGGAGGTCTTGATCGGAAGACCGCTGCCTTCGGTGAATCGCTTCTCGCGCGCCGCCTCGAACACATAGGAAATCACGGGCTCGCCGTCGTCGACGAGGCTCGCCTTGGCGGTGGTACCGCCCATGTCGAAAGCCAGTTGCCTGTCGACGCCGCTTTCGCCGCCGAAATACGTGGCGGCCAGGACGCCCGCAGCGGGTCCCGACTCGAGCAGCTGGATCGGCGTGCGCTTGGCTTCGGCCACGTCGGTCAGGCCGCCGTTCGACAGCATCAGCAGAAAGGGGCCGTCGATGCCGAGCTCCCGGATCTGATCGGCCATCCGGTCCAGATAGCGCTGCGCGAGCGGCTTGATGTACGCGTTCGCCACCGTCGTGGAGAGCCTGTCGTACTCGCGAATCTCCGGGGCCACCTCGAAGGACGCGGTGACATGCACCGCGGGGTGACGCCGGCCGACGATCTCGAGCGCGGCCTGCTCATGGGCGGGATTGATGTACGAATGAAGGAACATGAACGCGATCGACTCGACACCTTCGGCCACGAGCGCATCAGCTTCGCGCACCACGGCATCGAGGTCGAGAGGGATCTCGATCTGTCCGGTCTCCGTCATGCGCTCGGGCACTTCGCGGCAGAGGAATCGCGGGATGAGCGGGCGCGGCATCTCGATGAAGATGTCGTAGAGCTCGTACTTGCGCTCGGTCTGGATTTCGAGGACGTCGCGGAAGCCCTCGGTGGTGATGAGGCCGCTCTTCGCTCCTTTGCGCTCGATCAACGCGTTGGTGAACAGCGTCGTCGCGTGCACCACGCGCTTGATCGAAGACGGGGCGATGCCGTCCCGCGCGAGAAGCGCCTTGACGCCTACGATGACGCCGCGCGCGGGGTCGTCGGGCGTCGTATATTCCTTGTGGATGTAATGCCGGGCCGCCTGCGGATCGTAAACGACGATGTCGGTGAACGTCCCACCGATGTCGATTGCCAGCGACAGGCCGCTCATCGCACGCCGCTCCGCAGCGCCGACGTCCCTGTCGTCACATCGTCCGGGTTTGATGCGCGTACCGGCCTGTGGAGGTAATGTTGCGCGGCGGCCAGCAGCGGCGCGCGGCAAAACGTGGACGATAACAGCCTCATGGCCGTGCTCTTTGACATTGGACTCCAGGGATTTGCTTCGTGCTTGCCGAACCTGTGTCTGCCGCTTGCAGGGCAGTCTGCTTCGCCTCACGCCTTCGCAAGTATCGTATCAAAGTGCACTGAACCTGCATAGAACGCACACTCGACGGCGGCATTGACGCACGCCGATCGCGTCGAGTATGAAGATCGGAGCGCGCGAAAAAACAGGATTGCATCAGGTGCTCACGCTCCGCAGCCATGAAGAGCGGCCGCGCGCGCATTTCACAACTCGAGCGAAACAAAGCCATGAACTTCCGCCAGATCGAAGTCTTCCGTGCGGTGATGATGGGGGGCACGGCCACTGAAGCGGCGCGCCTGCTGCACACCTCCCAACCCGCAGTGAGCCGAACGCTCCGTCAACTCGAGCGCGCCGTGGAGTTCAAGTTGTTCGAGCTGCGGCGCGGGCGTCTCGTGCCGACTCCCGAAGCGAAAGCCTTGTTCCGCGAGGTGGAGCGCAGCTATACGGGACTCGATCGCATTCGCGCCGCTTCGGCGACGTTGCGTGATTCGGGAGTCGGGCGCCTGTCGGTGGCTGCCATACCCTCGATCGGCATGAATGTGCTCCCCAAGGTGGTCGCGGATTTTCTCAAGCATCATCCGGGCGTTGCGATTTCACTGCAGACGCAAAGCTCCGATCTCGTGCGCGATGGCGTGGCAGGGGCCGTCTACGACCTCGGATTCGCCGTGCGGGAGATCGACATGACCGGCGTGCGGGCGCAGCCTTTTCTCGAGGTGCAGGCGGTGTGTGCGATGCGTGCCGGCCATCCTCTCGCCCGACGGCGCGTAATACGCGCGCGCGACCTCTCGGGTTTTCCTCTGGTCATGCTCAACCGCTCGGACGCGAGTCGCCGACGCATGGACCAGGTCCTCGCGGCCGCGGGCGTGCCCCCGCAGCCGATCGTCGAAACCACTTACGGCGTCACCATCTGCGAGCTCGCGCTGGAGGGCGTCGGGGTCGGATTGGTGAATCCGATCATCGCATCCGATTACATCGAGCGCGGCCTCGTCGTGCGGCCGTTCGAGCCTGCGGTGCTTTTTTCGATCGTCCTGCTGCAGCCGCTCGCCATTCCCACGTCACGGCTGGCGGCGGAATTTACAGCCGGCGTCGCAGCGGCGCTGCGCGGCAGGTCCGGGATGCGTGTCGTGCGTCGCGAGGAAACCTGACCCACGCGAGGGACTGTATATCACCAACGTATACATCGCGTAGCCTAAAGCATTGGACAGCATACCCGGACTTTCCTAATCTGACGCCAGCCCGAAGCCCGCATCGCTCGTTGTCGCCACACCATCCCGGTATTTCGAATGAGGTTCGTATGCACCCCATCACGTCCCGATCCCGCCGCCTTCTGCTGCGCATCGCCGGTGTGCTTCAGGCCGGCGCCGCACTGTTGCTGAGCGCTGCATCATTCGACGCCGCCCCCCAGTCTTATCCCGCCAGGCCGATCCGCATCGTCGTTCCGTTTGCCGCGGGCGGCACTGCGGACGTGATGGGGCGGCTCCTGTCCCAGAAGCTCGGGCCGATGTACGGCCAGCAGCTCATCGTGGACAACCGGCCGGGTTCGGGCGGGCACATCGGCGCCGAGATCGCCGCCCGCGCGCCGGCGGACGGCTACACCATCGTCATCGGCACGATAGGGATACACGCCGCCTACAGCATCTACACCCGGTTGCCGTACGAGCCCGCGAAGCAGTTGCAGCCGATCATGGTGCTCGCGGAATCGCCGAGCGTGCTCGTCGTCCATCCCACCATGCCCGCCCGCACCGTCAAGGAATTCATCGCGCTCGCGAAAGCGCGGCCCGGCGAGATCAACTTCGGCTCGGCCGGTACCGGCACCTCTACTCACATGACGGGCGAGCTCTTCAAGGTGATGGCGAACGTCGATCTCACCCACGTGCCGTACAAAGGCAGCGCGCCTGCGCTGACGGACCTGCTGGGCGGGCAGATCCATGCGATGTTCGAGAATCTGCCCACGCTGCCCGGGCACGTCCAGGCGGGCAGGCTGCGCGCGCTCGGCGTCACGAGCAAAGAGCGATCACCTGCGTTGCCGAACGTGCCGACAGTGGCGGAGGCCGGCGTGCCGGGCTATGTTGCGACCGCGTGGTTCTCAGTCGCTGCGCCCAGCAAGGTTCCGGCGGAGGTCATTCATAAGCTCAACGCCGACATCAATTCGGTGATGAGTGCACCGGACCTGCAGCCGAAGCTGCGCGACCTGGGTGTCACCCCGATCGGCGGCACGCGGGAGGCCGCCGCGAAGTATTTCGCGATCGAAACGGACAAGTGGAACAGGGTCATCAAGACCGCGGGAATCCGCGCCGACTGAAGATCGGTCCGGTCACGCTGGCACGACATCGAAGGAGGAAGGAACTTGGCGCAGGCATCCACATTCAACGCGGTGACGCTCCAGATGATCTGGACGCGGCTCATCTCGATCGCGGACGAGGCTGCGGCCACGCTGCAGCGCACGTCGTTCTCGACCATCGTGCGCGAGTCGAACGACTTTGCGTGCGTGCTGACCGATCGCCGCGGCCAGGCCATCGCGCAGGCATCCGACAGCGTGCCGTCGTTCATGGGCACCATGCCGCGCACGATCCGGCATTTCCTCGACGAGTTTCCGCCCGAGACCCTCGAGCCGGGCGACATGCTCATCACCAACGACATCTGGATGGGAACCGGCCACCTGCCCGATATCACGGTCGCGAAACCGATTTTCCTCGACGGCAACATCATCGGCTTTGCCGGCTCGGTCGCGCATGCGCCCGACATCGGCGGCAAGATCCGCTCGGCGGACGCGAAGGACGTGTTCGAAGAAGGTTTGCAGATCCCCGTCATGAAGGTGATGCGTGCGGGGGAAATCGACGCCACTTTCGAACGCATCCTGCGCAAGAACGTGCGCGTTCCCGACCAGGTCATGGGAGATCTCTACGCGCAGTTCACGTGTCTGCACCTGATGGAAGCGCGCGTGCTCGCGCTGATGCGCGAGCAGGGCCTCGATACGCTCGAAGCGCTCGCGGACGAGATTCATGCACGCTCCGAGTCGGCGATGCGCGCCGCCATACGCGCGCTGCCGGACGGCGTATACCACTACACGTCGGTCATGGACGGCGTGGCCGATCCCATCGAGCTCAAGCTGAAGATGACCGTGAAGGACGATACGCTGGCCATCGACTTCGCGGGCTCCGGGCCGCAGGTGCTGCGAGCGATCAACGTCTGCATGGCGTACACGATTTCGTACACCGCGTTCGGCGTGAAGGCGGTGCTCGCGCCGGACATTCCGAATAACGAGGGCGTCATGCGTCCGGTGACGATCACCGCGCCGGAAGGCTCCATCCTCAACTCGACGCATCCCGCAGCGGGCGGGGCGCGGGCGCTCACGGGGCATTTCCTGCCCATGATGGTGATCAGCGCGCTGGCGAAAGCGATCCCCGATCGCGTGATCGCCACGGTCGGCTCGCCGCTGTGGTGTCTACAGCTCTCGGGCATCAACCTCGCGGGACGCCCTTATGCGAATCTCTTTTTCGTGAACGGCGGTTACGGCGCGGCACGAGGCCGCGACGGCCTGAACATACTCTCGTGGCCGAGCAACATCTCGAGCACGCCGGTCGAAATGATCGAGCAGCTCGCGCCGATCAAGGTGCGCCACCGCCGGATCCGGACCGGTACCGGAGGCAAAGGCCAGTACCGCGGCGGCAACGGCCAGGACATCGTGTTCGAGATGACCTCACCGAATCCGGTGGTCGTGAGCTTTCTCGCCGAACGCACCCGCGCGCAAGCCGCCCCTGCCGGGCTCGCCGGTGGTGGCGCCGGCGCAGCCGGCGCGGTATTGATCAACGGAAAACCGGTGGACCCCAAGGTGCAGCACGTGATCGCGCCCGGGAGCACGGTGGAGATGCGCACGCCGGGCGGCGGCGGGTACGGCCCGCCGTCGGAGCGCCCCGCCGCGCTGGCTGAGGCCGACCGCATCGACGGTTACGTGTGAGCGCGGCAGCCCCGTTGCGCACTCCGCATTCATCATCCCGAGTTGAAAGATAAGAGCATGGCCCGTTACTCCCTCGCCATCGATATCGGCGGTACGTTTACCGATATCGTCGTTTACGACCACGCGAACGCGCAGTCGCTGTCGCACAAGGAACTGACCACTTCGGTAGCGCCGGCGCAGGGCGTGATCGCCGGCATCCGGCGCGTGTTCACCCAACACCGTCTCGCGTACGGCGACGTGGTGCGCGTCGTGCACGCCACCACGCTGTTCACCAACGCGCTGATCGAGCGCAAAGGCGCGCCGACAGGGTTGATCACCACCGAAGGCTTTCGCGACACGCTGGAGATGAGCCGCGAGCACAAGTACGAGCTCTACA
>JAQGMV010000445.1 GCA_028292225.1 Betaproteobacteria bacterium | reverse complement strand
CTTGCGGTCAATCCAAGCATACTGAAGACGGTCCCGCTTTTCGCGCTCTTCTCCGATCATCAGCTCGCCGCTCTGTTTCCGGCGATCCAGCACAGAACCTATCCGCGGCATTCCTTCATGCTGCGTGCGGGTGAGCGATCGGATGCGCTGTACATCATTCTCTCGGGCCGCGCCAAGATCGTCATCGACGACGGCGAAGGCCGTGAAGTCACTCTCACCACGATAGGGGCAAGCGAGTTCTTCGGCGAGATGAGCCTCATTGACGAGAAGCCGCGCTCGGCGAGCGTGGAAGCGCTCGAGCCGTGCGAGGTGCTCTATATCTCCAAACCGGCGTTCATGTCGTGTCTGAAGGACAACTTCGACGCGGCCATGCTGATCCTCAAAAGCGTCGTCGGCCGGCTGCGCGAAGCCGATCGCAAGATCGCCAGCCTGGCACTCATGGACGTTCACGGCAGGGTCGCGCGCCTGATCATGGATCTGGCGCACGAGAGCGGCGACCAGTGGGTCGTCGATACCGGCTCCGAAGAGATGGCGCGCATGGTCGGCGCATCGCGCGAGATGGTGAGCCGGGTGTTGAAAGACATGCGCGACAGCGGCCTCATCCGCCGCGACAAGCGCAAGATCATCGTTCTCGACCGCGCGTCGATGGACCAGCGCGGCGCCGTCCGCTAGACGCAGGCGCGATATCCGCCGGCGAGACACTGCGTCGCCGCGCCGCGTTTCGCCGGCGGGCACCGCTCGCAATTTTCGGTTTGCCATTTCAGAACCTGGCGCATAACATTTCCTGATCCCGGGTCCGCCACAACGACAAGAATAAAGCGGGCCGGCCTGTAGCGGCGCCGCCCGTCCCAAGCGAGCGGCGCCTGTGGGGGGGACGGTGAGCAACAGTCCGCTTTTCGCGACTGGAACGTTCGTCTGGGGACTCTCGGCGATATGCCAGCTCCACCGGCGACCCTTTGCCCCCAATCTGCTGCTCCAGCAGTTCGCGCCGCCTTACGGTGCGGCTTCTCTCGAACAGGCCGCTACGGCCCTACATCTGAAGGCGGGCCTGCGCGCGGTTGCGCCGGCACAGCTGCACGCGATGCCGGTGCCTTTCATCGCGATTCTCGAGCCTTCGCTCGCCCAGGCGCACCAGCAGCGCACTAGCGCCGCGTCCGAGAGCCGGCTCGCGGTCGTGCTCGAGTGCGATGCTTCGAACGTGCTTTATCTCAGCGAATCGAGCGTCACGCCGACCATACGCACGCTCGCGGAGTTCGGCTCGGAATATTCGGGTGTCGTGCTCCTGTGCGGCGCGCAGGCTCTCACGCCCGCAGACGACGACCCGGCGCACACCTCGCCGGCTCCGTTCGGATTCGCCTGGTTCGTGCCTGAGCTGCTGAGGCACAAGTCGATCTGGCGCGACGTAATGCTGGCCTCGTTTGCGATCCAGCTCGTCGCGCTCGCGGCGCCGCTGTGCACTCAGGTCGTCGTCGACAAGGTCGTCGTTCATCAAACGCTCAACACGCTTCTCGTCATCGCGATCGCCCTGTCGATCTTCCTCGTGTTCAACGCCGCAATGAGCTGGGTACGGCAGTATCTCGTTCTCCACACGGGCAACCGCGTCGATGCGGTTCTGGGGGCGCGCGCCTTTGCGCATCTCTTCGAGCTTCCGATGCGCTATTTCGAGCACCGCGCCACGGGCGTGCTCGTCGCGCGGCTGCACGGCGTAGAGACGATACGGGAGTTCGTCAGCGGAGCGGCGGTATCGCTGGTCCTCGATCTGCCGTTTATCTTCATATTCCTCGCGATCATGTTCTATTACAGCTGGCTCCTGTCGCTGATCACGCTGGCGGTGCTGGCGGTGATCGTCGCGATGAGCATTGCGGTGGTTCCGGGAATTCGTGCGCGCCTGAACAGGCAGTTCCTGCTCGGCGCGCGCAATACCGCTTTCCTGACCGAATACGTCTCGGCGATGGAGACGGTCAAGTCCCTGCAGATGGAGCCGCAGCTTCGCAGCCGGTACTCGGCCAACCTGGCGGCGTATCTCGATGCGAGCTTCAGCAGCCGCCAGCTCAGCAACACCTACAGCGTCGCCGCGAACGCGCTCGAGCAATTGCTCACGTTCTCGCTCCTGTGCGTAGGCGCGTGGCTGGTCATGCAGGACGCCGGTTTCACGATCGGCATGCTCGTCGCGTATCAGATGTTCGCCAGCAGAGTGTCACAACCGATGCTGCGAATGGTCGGTCTGTGGCAGGAGTTTCAGCAGGCCGTGATCGCAGTCAAGCGCCTCGGCGACATCATGGACGCACCTGCGGAGCCGTATTCGATACTTCCTGCGCGCCACGCCCTCGCCGCCGGAACGATCGAAGTGACCGACCTGAGCTTCCGTCATTCGGACCATGCGCCGTTCTTGTACGAGCACCTCACCGCGAGGATCGATGCCGGCGAGTGCGTCGCCATCATGGGCCCGTCGGGGAGCGGCAAAAGCACGCTCGCGAGGCTGCTGCAGGGTTTTTACCCCCCCACGCACGGCGTCATCAGGATCGGCGGCCGCGACATCCAGCAGGTCGCTGCGAATGAGCTGCGCCTGTCGTTCGGGGTCGTGCCACAGGAGACGACGCTCTTCAGCGGCACGGTCTACGACAACGTCGTGATCGCGAATCCGCACGCGAGCTTCGATGAGGTCGTGCAGGCGTGCAGGTTCGCCGGGATTCACCAGACGATAGAGGCGCTGCCCGACGGTTATCAGACAGTGATCGGCGAGCGCGGCACCGGACTTTCCGGCGGGCAGAAGCAGCGTGTCGCGATCGCCCGTGCGCTGCTCAAGCGGCCCAGGGTGCTGATTTTCGACGAAGCGACAAGCAACCTCGACCGCGAGACGGCCGAGCACTTCGCGCGCACTGTGAATCAGCTCAAAGGCAAAGTGACGATGCTCTTCATCGCGCATGAGCTGCCGGCAGCGCTACAGGTCGATCACGTCCTCAAGCTGCAGACGCGCGAGCTCGAGCCGACATGAAAGCCAGCGAAACCGCGGGGGTGCTCGCCTTCGCACCTGACGCGATACGCCTCGAGCGCGAAGCGCCGTCTCCGCTTCCCCGTATGGTGCTGTATGTCGTCTGCGCGTTCGTCGTGGCGATGATCGTGTGGGCGTGCTTCGGCAAGCTCGACATCGTGGCGGTGAGCCAGGGCAAGCTCATTCCGCAAAGCTTTCTGAAGATCGTCCAGCCCGCGGAAGCCGGGATCGTACGCGAGATCCTGGTGAGCGAAGGCGCTGCAGTGCGCGAAGGGCAGGTGCTCGTGCGCATGGACACGCGCATCTCCGATGCCGATGTGCTCATCCTGCAGTCGGAGCTCGCGCGAAAACGCCTTCAGTTACGCCGCATCGACGCCGAGCTCGCGGGCAAGCCGCTCGTGCGCATCGCGGGAGAGCCGCCCGAGCTCGTCGCGCAGGTGGCGGCGCAGCTCGCCGCGCGGCGCCAGGCGTATCTCGATGCGCTGGGCGGCGAGGAGGCGCTGCGCAACCGCTCGGAGCACGATCTCGCAAGCGCGCGTGAGATCGAGGCCAAGCTCATGCAGACCACGCCGATCCTGCGCGAGCAGGAAAAGGCATGGGACCAGCTCGCGAGAGAAGGATTCGCAGGGCGGCTGCTCGCCCTCGACCGCCAGAAAAGCCGCATCGAAGCCGAGCAGGAGCTGAAAGCGCAGAGCCGCAATATCGAAGGCCTCAAGGCGTCGATCGCGCAGGCGCAGATGCGAATCGCGCACATCAAGTCGAATTACCGCCAGCAGCTGCATAACGAGAGAGCCGACACCGAAGCGCTGCACGAGAAGCTGCGGCAGGACCGGGACAAGCAACAGCACCGCCACGAGCTGCTCGAGCTCAAGGCGCCGCACGCCGGCATCGTGAAGGATCTCGCGACGCATACGCCCGGCACCGTGCTCGCGCCCGGCGCGATCGTGCTCACGCTCGTGCCCCAGGACGAGCCGCTGCTCGGCGAAGTCTGGGTCAGCAATACGGACGCCGGCTTCATACACGCAGGACAGCGCGTGCGCATGAAGCTCGCGACGTACCCGTTCCAGAAATACGGCACGCTCGAAGGTGTGGTGCGGCAGCTGAGCGCCGACGCCCAGGACAGGAACGGCGCAGGAGAGGCGGCAGGCAAAAGCCCGGGCGAGCTCGCCTACCGCGCGCTTATCACGCTGGACGCCGAGTACCTCGACGGCGCAGGGCAGCGGCTCAAGCTCGTGCCCGGGATGCACGTCAGCGCCGAAGTGCACATCGGCAGGCGCAGCGTGCTCGAGTATCTGCTGTCCCCACTGCAGAAGGTCGCGGCCGAGGCGGGGAGGGAGCGTTAAAGCGCGATTCGCCGATGCGCGGGCGCGGTGGTTGCAGAGTAGAGCGGGTTTCTTAAAGGAGAGAAGCTATGCTTTACACGCTGGTCGTCGTACTACTGGTGCTGTGGCTGCTGGGGCTCGTGACCTCTTACACCCTCGGCGGTTTGATTCACGCGCTTCTGGTCATCGCCGTGGTGGTGCTGATACTGCAGCTCATCAGCGGCCGGCGCGGTCCGCCGCCGATCTGAAGCCGGTCGGGCGCCCCCGGCCGCGCTATCCCGCGACCGGGTATTCCTCGGCGTAGAGCTCGTGCTGCGGTTGCACGCTCTCTACGTTCCTGGGTTTTGTTCGCGCAGGGCGCTGCTGCTGCTGCACCAGCGCCTTCAGTATGTGCGACGGATGAAACATCACGACGCGGCGCGCCGAAACCGGGATCATCTCTCCGGTCTTGGGGTTGCGCCCCGGGCGGCTGTTCTTGTTGCGAAGGCAGAAGACGCCGAACCCCGACAGCTTGACCGTCTCGCCGCGTTCGAGCTCGGTCGAAATCTCTTCGAAGAACGCCATCACGATCTCGGCGGCCTCCCTTTTGTTCACTCCGAGGTTCTCGTGTAACAGGGTAGCAAGGTCTGCTTTTGTGATAGTCGTCATTCGATCCTCCATACGACCCTAATCGATCTTCATTCTCGCGAAGCGGGCAGATTCCGGCAAGAGCCGCGGTGCG
>JAQGMV010000435.1 GCA_028292225.1 Betaproteobacteria bacterium | reverse complement strand
TCGGCGCGGCGATGGAAGACATCGACCTGAACCTCGACGACTTCGTCGCGCGGGTCAACAGCGACCTCGTCGGCAAATACGTGAACGTCGCGAGCCGCGCGGCCGGTTTCCTGACCAAGCGTTTCGGTGGCAAGCTCCTGCCGGTGCAGCCGACGCTGCCGCAGATCCACGCCGTCAAAGCTGCCGCACCCGGGATCGCCGCCTTCTACGACAGCCGCGAATACGGCAAGGCGCTGCGCGAGATCATGCGCCTCGTCGACGAGACCAACGCGTGGATCGACGGCGCGAAGCCGTGGGAGCTCGCGCGCGACGCGTCGAACGATACCCGGCTGCACGAAGTCTGCTCGCAGATCCTCAACGTCTTCCGCCTGCTGACGGTGCTCCTGAAACCGGTGCTGCCCAAGCTCGCAACCGATGTCCAGGCATTCCTCAATACCGAAACGCTGGACTGGCGCGCGCTCGATACCCTGCTCGCCGCGGGCCACCAGATCCAGCCTTATACGCACTTGATGACGCGGGTGGACGCGAAACGGATCCAGGCGCTCACCGCCGCCAACGCGGAGACGCTGCAGCCTGCAGCGCCCTCCCCCAGCAAAAAGAAACAGGAGAAAACAGTGGAACTCGGAGCCCAGGTTCAATCGAAGGACGAGCAGAAACAACCCGCGGATGCCTCGACGATCTCGATCGACGATTTTTCCAAGATCGATCTTCGCATCGCCCGCATCGCCAACGCCGAGCACGTCGAAGGCGCTGACAAGCTGCTGAAGCTGACCCTCGACGTCGGCGCGCTCGGGACGAAACAGGTGTTCGCCGGGATCAAGTCGGCTTACGACCCCGAGAAGCTCAAAGGCCGCCTCACGGTGATGGTCGCCAACCTCGCGCCGCGCAAGATGAAGTTCGGCATGTCCGAAGGCATGGTGCTGGCCGCTTCCGGCGACGCGCCGGGATTGTTCATCCTGTCGCCCGATTCGGGCGCGGAGCCCGGGATGAAGGTCAAGTGACTGGGCGCTGAGCAATAAGCAGCACGGAATAAACCACCCCCATCCCAACGGAGAGTGATCCCCGACGGGGATCGCAAAAGGCCCTCCCCTTCAGGTGGCCAGGGTGGGATGGTTCTGATTTGACACGGGTGAGACCCATGAAGCTCGAAAGCATCGAAGCCATCGCAATCGAAATCCCGCTGAAGAAAAACTTCGGCGGCGCGACTTACTCGGTGTTGAAGCGCTGCACGATCATCACTCGCCTGCGCACGAGCGACGGCGTGACGAGCGAGGTCTACAACGGCGACAACCGCGAGCACGGCGCCGAGATCGTGCGGCTCATCACCGAAGAGCTTTTCCCGCGGGTCAAAGGCATGAGCCTTTTCGAGAGCGAGCGCATCTGGGAAAAGATGTTCGCGCTGTCCCACACCAGCCGTGACCGGAAGCTCCTGCTCGAAGCGATCGCGTGCGTCGACTGCGCGATATACGACCTCATCGGAAAGGCGCTCGGCAAAAGCGTGCGCGAGCTGCTCGGCGGGTATCGGGATCGCCTCCAGATCATTTCCATCGGCGGCTATTACATGGAAGGCAAGACGCTGAAAGACATCGGACGCGAGATGGAGCTTTATCGCGCTGCAGGCATGGCGGGCTGCAAGTTCAAGGTCGGCGGGCGCTCGCCCGAAGAGGACGCGGCGCGCGTCGAGGCGGCGCGGCGCGCATCCGGGGACGACTTCGTCCTGATGGTCGACGCGAACCGCGGCTGGTCTGCACAGGATGCGATCGACTTCTCGCGCCGTGTAGAGCACCTGAACATCCGCTGGTTCGAAGAGCCTTGCCACTGGTACGACGACGCTTCGATGATGGCGCGGGTTCGCCAGTCGACGCGGATCCCGATCGCTGCCGGACAATCCGAGATCACGAGCCATGCGGTGCGCAGGCTCGTCGACGCGGGCGCAGTCGATTTCGTGAACTACGACGTGTCCGAAGGCGGCGGTGTGACCGACTGGCGCCGCGCGGCGGCGCTCTGTGCGACCGCCGGCGTCGAGATGGCGCACCACGAGGAAGCCCAGATCGCGCAGCATCTGCTCTCGGGCGTCGCGCACGGCACTTACGCCGAATGCTTCGCCGATCCCGACCGCGACCCGGTATGGCAAACGATGTGGGTGAACCGGCCAACGATCGCGAGCGGCTGGATGCAGGTGTCACCCGGCCCCGGTTTCGACATCGCGCTCGACCCGCAGATGGTGAAGCGCTACCGCGTGAACTGAGTGCACCGTTCATCCATCGACTTCGCTGCCGCTACGCTCAGGACGAACGGAACCGTGAACCGCTGCGTAAGAACCCGTTCGTCCTGAGCGTAGGCAGCAAGAGCCGAAGTCGAAGGACGAACGCCCTGTGACATGATTCACACGATCGAAGCCCGCTCGTTTCGCGTCGCGCTCGCGTGCTGCCACAATTTCTGGGTGCTGAAGAACGCGAACGGGTACACGCTCGCCGAGCTTCACGGCCTCGCGTACGACCGTATCACCCGCAAAATCCTGCCGATCGGAACCACGAAGAACCACAGCCTGCGGGTCTTCGTGTTCGCGCACGATCAAAGCTATGCAGCGATGCTGGGCGTGCCTGTCAGCTCGACCCGCATGTATGCCAGGAGCCGCGCACGCGTCGTGTACGAAGGTGACGACGCGCTTGCCCGCTGGCGCGCGGCGCTCAAATCCATGCCGCTGCTCGACCGGCTCGATCTCACCTATCCGCCTTTCGGCTTCAACGTCCTCACGCCGACGGTCAACAGCAACTCGGCGTACCGAACCTTCGGCGAAATCATGGGCGTCCCCGTGCCGAAGTTCGGGCGCGTGCTCGGCCCGGGCGCGCGTAACCGTATGCTGAGCCCGCAACAACTCGAGCTCGCGCGGTTCCGGCCCAGGCCCGGCGACGGGCTCGCGGCATAGCCCCAGGCGCCGTGTCAGTCGGCGGTAATACCGGCGTCCCTGATCACCTTTGCCCACTTGGCCGCTTCGCTGCGCATCTGCGCGCCGAGCTCCTTGCTGGTGCTGGGCGCCGCTTCGAGGCCGTGCTTCAGAAGTACGGTCCGGGTGTCCGCCGAGTTGAGCGCCTGCACGATGTCCGAATTCAGGCGCTCGACGATGGGCTGCGGCGTCTTCATCGGGACGACGATGCCGTACCAGTTGGCGGCCTCGTAACCCGGAAGGCCCGACTCGGCGATCGTCGGCACGTTGGGCAGTTGAGGCGAGCGCTTCAGCGTCGTAACCGCGATCGCTCTCACACGCTCGGCTTTGATCTGCGGCAGCGCCGTCGACGCCGAGGAAAACACCAGGTCGATACGCCCGCCGAGCAAATCGTTCATCACCGCCGCGCCGCCCTTGTACGGGACGTGCACCATGTCGACCTTCGCCATGTTCTTGAACATCTCTCCGGCGAGATGCCCCGCGTTGCCGCTGCCGGAAGAGCCAAACGTCAGCTTTCCCGGATTCGACGCTGCGAGCGCGACAAGCTCGCGCACGTTGCGGGCCGCCACCGACGGGTGCGCGACGAGGATGTTGCTCTGCGAGACCACCTGGCTGACGGGCGCGAGGTCACGCTGCGGGTTGTAGCCCAGGCTTTTATACAGACTCGGATTGACCGCGAGACTTCCAACCGATCCGAGCATCATGGTGTAGCCGTCCGGAGGCGATTTCGCAGTGAGCTCGGCAGCCACCGAGCCCGCCGCACCTGCGCGATTGTCGATGATGATCGGTTGCGCGAGGCTCTGCGTGAGCCTGGTAACCAGCGCGCGCGCCGTGCTGTCCTCGCCGCCCCCGGCCGCGTTCGCGACGATGAAGCGTATCGGTTTGGTGGGATAACTTGCGGACTGCGCGAGCGCGGTAAGTGGTGTGCACGACGCAGTGACGAGCACTAGCGCGTTTACGACTGGCTTCATGGGATTGCCTCTGGGAATCAATACGTAACAAGGACTGCGTCCGTCGGACGCGGGCGCCCGGAATGCAGCGCGCCGCTGGCATTCACTGACGACCGGCTCAACGCTGCGGCGGCGCGGGCTTCTTGTAACGGCCCACCGGCACGAGCTCGGCGACAGTGCCGCCCGGCGCACGAAACTTCACGGGGATGACGCCGGGATCGCTGATGATCTCGCAGCCGTAGCTGAGGATTTCAGCAGTCGACTTGGCCATGTCTTCCACTTCGACTGCAAAGTGATGGATGCACGGACCTTCGCCTGCCGCCTTCGACTCCTTCGACTCGGTGCCTTCGTCGTATTTGACGAGGGTGAAATCGATGGCGCCGTCGGTGAGATGCCGCGAGAGATGATCGCGGGTCTTTCTCGTCTCCGCCTCCCAGAACCCGAATACGTCCTGATAGAACGCAGTGGTCTTTTCCAGATCGTCGACTTTGAGCGCGATGTGCACGATGCGATTCATGGTGTCTCCAGAGTGGTGGGCAGCCCGAAGTGAGCTGCCGACCGACGTTGTATGCTTCGGCGGCCCGCTTCCACAAGGCCGGTGCTATACTGTGCGAGCAATGCTATGAGCTGCGTTTGGTCAGCCAGCTTCAGCCAGTCCCCCCGCTCCACCCCCTTCCGCTTCAGCCCGCCATCGTCGCAGACAACCAGCGCTCGCTGACGTCGCCCACTTCGTTCATCACGTCGTCGTCGGATCTCCCCGAGGACTTCAGCACGTGAAATGAATGATCCGCGCCTTCGATCCAGTGCATGTCCCACGGCGCGGTCACCGTCGTCAAAGCGCGCTCCATCAGCGCTCGCGTGCATAAAGCGTCACGCGTGCCGTTGAAGCACAGCACGGGAACTGTGATCTGCGGCAGATGGGCGTCGCGAAGCTTTTCCGGTTTGCCTGCGGGATGCAGCGGATAGGCAAACAGCAGCAGGCCGTCGCACGCCGCACCGTCCGCGGCGAGAATCGACCCTGTGCGCCCGCCCATCGAGCGCCCGCCGATGATCAGCGTGCGAGGGCTCAGCTCTTTTCGAGTGCGGGCTATCACCGCCGACATGCACGCTTTGAGCCGCGGCATCGGGTCCGGACCGCCCCGCCCTTTCGACCGATAAAGGAAGTTGAAGCGCACGACGGCCAGTCCATGTGCGCGCAGCACTTCCGAAAGTCGGAGCATCCCGCGGTCTGCCATGTGAGCGCCCGCACCGTGCGCGAAGACGAACGTCGCGCGCAACGGTGCAGTCGCCGGCTCGAACACGGCAAGCGTCGATTCGTCGCCGATCGAAATGTGCCATCCTTCGGTTGTGGTACGCATGATGGAGTTTCACTAAGCGCGTAACCGCGCGACAAGAACGGAGGAGACATGAGAGTACCGTACACGGCCGCAGCGGCATGCGCCGCCGCAATGTCATTCACAGCGCTTCCCGCTTACGCCCAGGCGCCGTACCCCAACCAGCAGATCAGGATCATCTGCGCGTTCCCCGCGGGCGGAGGCACCGATCTGACCGCGCGGCTGCTCGGCGAGCAGTTGCACAGGATCCTCGGACAACCGGTCGTGGTCGAGAACAGGACGGGCGCGAGCGGCATGATCGGAACGGATGCCGTGGCCAAAGCCAAGCCCGACGGTTACACGCTGCTCGTGGCGTCCGGCGAGATCGCGGTCAACCCGCATCTCTACCCGAAGATGGCGTACGACTGGGACAAGGACCTGCAGCCGATCACGCTGCTCGTCAAAGTGCCCAACCTCCTCGCCGTGAACATGGACGTGCCGGCAAAGAACGTTGCCGAGCTCATCGCGTATGCAAAGCAGAATCCGAAGAAGCTGACGTTCTCCTCGAGCGGCGTCGGCAATCCGCAGCAGCTCACCGGAGAGCTTTTCAATAAAATGGCGGGCGTGCAGATCATGCACGTGCCTTACAAAGGGGCCGCGCCGCAGATCGCGGACGTGGCGGGCAAGCACATCACGATGACTTTCGTGAG
>JAQGMV010000434.1 GCA_028292225.1 Betaproteobacteria bacterium | reverse complement strand
GTTTCCCTCCTTGCGACCTGCCTTCCTTCGGTTCTCTACCGATAACCCTCGCGCTACGTCGCGGGGACGGTGCGGCGGAATGATTCGCGCTGGGCGAGGCGGGTGGTGAGCTTCGCGAGGCGCGGGTGGGCGTTGCGCCACTCGATCTTCGGGAGCGCGGCGTCCAGGTACGCAAGCGCGTAACCGGCGGCGATGTCGGCGAGCGAGAACCGCTCGCCGTGACAGTACTCGCGCTCGCCAAGTTCCGCTTCCATCGCGACCAGAGCGCGGTCGATTTTCAGGCGCTGCCGCTGATGCCAGTCGTCGGGCTGCCTGCGGTCGTAATCGTGCGAGATCAGCACCGTCGCGTCGGCGACGCCGTCTCCCAGCGCTTCCCACCGCCGCACCTCCATCCGCGCCTCGATCTCCTGCGGGATCAGCCCTGGATCCGGCTTCAGCGCTTCGAGGTATTCGACGATGACCTTCGAGTCGTAAACGCCTTTTCCGCTGTCGGTGACGAGCACCGGGATCTTGGCGAGCGGGTTGAATTGCGGCACCGGAGACTCCGGAACCGAAGGCCGCGCCTGCACGTATTCGTAAGCGATGCCTTTTTCTTCGAGGACGATGCGCACTTTGCGCACGTACGGGCTGCGGTCGACGCCGAGCAGTTTCATGCGGTTCTTCTCCCTTGAGGCGTCCGATTTTACCGGTTACGCGTCGCCCGAGCGGCTGCCCTGCCCGTCCTTCCGGAGTACGGGGTTGCCATCCTCCGGAACGCCTCTTGCTCCCCTGCGCCACGATGATGCGGACAACCTCATGACCCCGCTCGCGGGAATCGTCGCGGCTTCACGCCGGGTGTCGGAGACGTCGAGCCGGCTCGCGAAAATCCGCGAGCTCGCCGCGTGCCTGCGCAGCGTCACGCCGGACGAGGTGCCGATCGCGATCGCCTATCTCAGCGGTGAGACGTGCCAGGGCAAGCTCGGCGTGAGCCATGCGGCCCTCGAGTCGGCGCGAGCCGGGGACGCCGCCACAGGGCCCGCGCTCGCGCTGCGCGAGGTCGATCGCACGTTCGACGAGGTCGGTCAGATCAAGGGCAAGGGTGCGAGCGCGAGACGCGCCGACGCGCTGCGTGCGCTCTTCGCGCGTGCGACACCCGAAGAGCAGGATTTCCTCGTCCGTCTCATCGTCGGCGAGCTGCGACAGGGCGCACTGCGAGGCCTCATGCTCGAGGCGATCGCGGCCGCCGCGGAGATACCCGTCGCACAAGTGCGGCGCGCCGCGATGTCGGCGGGCGGTCTGGGCGAAGTTGCCCGCACGGCGTTGAGCGAAGGCGCAGCCGGGTTAGCCGCTTTTGGCCTCCAGCTCATGCAACCGCTGCTGCCGATGCTTTCGCAGTCGGCCGAGAGCACCGACGAAGCGCTCGAGCAGCTCGGCACCGCGGCGTTCGAATGGAAGCTCGACGGCGCGCGAGTGCAGGTGCACAAGGCTGGAGACGAGGTTCGCGTGTACACGCGCAACCTGAACGACGTGACCGAGCGCGTGCCGGAGATCGTCGAGGTCGTCCGCGCGTCGTCGAGCCGCAGCCTCATCCTCGACGGCGAGGCGATCGCTCTCAGGCCGGACCGCTCGCCGCTCTCATTCCAGCTCACGATGCGCCGCTTCGGGCGCAAGCTCGAAGTGGAGGCGATGCGCGCCGAGCTTCCACTTTCGGTGTTCTTCTTCGACTGCCTGTTGCGCGACGACGAGCCGTTGATCGATCGTCCGGCTGCGGAACGCTTTGCGGCGCTCGAAAGCTGCGTCGCCCCCGAAACCGTGATCCCTCGTATCGTCACTTCCGAGCAGGGCGCCGCCGCGGCGTTCTTCGACGACGCGCTGGCGCACGGTCACGAAGGCGTCGTCGCCAAAGCGCTGGCCGCGCCTTACGAAGCCGGCCGCCGCGGCGCCGGGTGGGTCAAGATCAAGCGGGCGAACACGCTGGATCTCGTGGTGCTCGCGGCCGAGTGGGGTCACGGCCGGCGCAGCGGGTGGCTGTCGAACCTGCATCTGGGCGCGCGCGATCCTTCGAGCGGCGGCTTCGTCATGCTCGGCAAGACTTTCAAGGGACTCACCGACGAGATGCTGCGCTGGCAGACCGAAGCGTTCCAGAAAACAGAGACGAGCCGCGACGGCTGGACGGTCTACCTCCGCCCCGAGATCGTCGTCGAGATCGCATTCAACGAAATCCAGGAAAGCTCGCAGTATCCCGGTGGCCTCGCCCTGCGCTTCGCCCGGGTCAAAGGCTACCGCCCGGACAAACGTCCGGACGAAGCCGACACCATAGAGGCCGTCCGCAAGCTCTACAACGCGCAGATTCATGCGGGCGGGCCGGGCTAGCCCCATTCCGGCAGCAGGCGCTCAGGGCCCCGCTAATGCCGGAGACTCGGGTGATCCAGCGCCATAGTCATCGATGACGAACTGACGGCAGGCTTGCGCTTGCTACTCGAAGTCCGCGGGCGTTGCAGCGGACGAGGGTAAGGCTCGAGGCCCATCACTCCGGAAGGTGATCGCCGCGCGACTTCATGGTGCCTTTGGCGGTATCCGTCCACTTCGGCGGGCGCTGCCCGGTCTGTTCGGCGGGTTTCGCGGGGGCTGCCGCCTGAGGACTGGTCGAGGGCTTGGCGGCGGCAGACGTGGCAGCAGGCGCCGGCGCCGCTTTCGTCATGTCGACCGGCTTTGCAGGTTCGGCGGCTTTGGACATGTCGGGTTTGCCGAGATCGACCGCTTTGGCTCGCGCTGACGTCGAAACTTTTTCGGCGGGCTTGCCGGCCTTGGTTTTCGCGACACTCGCGCCGCGCGTATGCGGGCGATAGCGCTCGGCGCAGCGATGTATCTGAACGTTGGAGGTGAACTGGAGGCACCGGCGCGCGTCCGCATCGCTGTACCCGCGCGCGCGGTTCATGACGAGCTGGGGCGCTGCGGGATCCACGACCTGCGGGCCCGGCTGAGCGAGCTCGCGCGAAGGCTGAACGCTCGAATCCTGCAAGCCTCTCGGCACGGCCGGCTCGATCTGCATCTGTGCATAAGCCGAAGCCGCGGCGAATACGCCGATCGCCG
>JAQGMV010000414.1 GCA_028292225.1 Betaproteobacteria bacterium | reverse complement strand
CGCTGCCTCGGCCTGCACATCAGGTCTCCGCGAACGCAGTTCTTGCGGATCTGCGCGAGGTGGCGCGTCACCGCTTTCCAGCGCCTGATCTGGCGCTCGTCGTCGGCGTGACGGCGGCCCATGTAGTAGCGGCAGTACCACTGGAACCAGCCGCGCGGGTCGTCGTCGTGTATCCAGCCCTTCGCGCGCCACTCCGACAGCGGCTGCGACGCATTCACGCCGAAGCAGTTGAGCGATGCGTCGTGGCGGTCGTGACACAGCTTCGCGTGCTCGAACCAGTCGTCAGGGAATTCCGTCGTGCAGTCGGTCATGTACTTTCCGCCGAAGACGCCGATGCGCAGCATGTCCTTCGGCGTGAGCTCGGGGCGGAAGTCGGGGTGGAAGTCGCGTCCCGCGGCTGCGGTGATCTCGTAGGTGTAACCCTGCTGCATGCGGTCGTCGACGAGTACGCGCTGCCCGGTCATTCGACTTTCACGTTCGCGTCGCGGATGACCTTGCCCCACTTCACGTTCTCGGCGCGCATGAGCCTGTCGAGCTCTTCAGGCGTGCTTTCGATGACGTCGGCGCCGAGCTTGGAGAAGCCTTCACGCGTCGCCGGCATGCGCAGTGTCCTGATCACCGCAGCATAGACTTTCTTCACCACGTCGGGCGGCGTTTTCGCCGGCAGCAGGATTCCCGTCGTGGTGCTCGCTTCGAAACCCGGCAGCCCTGATTCGTTCATGGTCGGCACGTTCGGCAGCGCGGCGGGTCGCTTGAGCGTGGTCACGGCGATCGCGCGCAGCTTGCCGCTCTGGATGTGTCCGATGGCCGACGAGACCTGGTCGAACATCATGTCGACCTGGCCGCCCATGAGATCGACGAGCGCCGGTCCGCTGCCTTTGTACGGGACGTGAACGAGCTTCGTTCCGGTGACCGTCTGGAAATACTCGCCGGTGAGGTGGTTCGACGTGCCGATTCCCGCGGACGCCATCGACACCCGGCCGGGACGCGCCTTGAGCAGCGCGACCAGCTCCTTCACGTTGCGCGCCGGCAGAGACGGAATCGTCACCGCGACGAGCGCGACCGAAGACACGAGCGAGGTGTACGCGTAGTCCTTCAGCGGATCGAACTGGAGCTTCGGATAAAGCGCCTGTGCGGTCGCCAGGGTGCCGGTCGATCCCATCAGCAGCGTGTAGCCGTCGGGAGGCGCTTTCGCCGCCATCTCCGAGCCGATGGTGCCGCCGGCGCCGCCGCGGTTGTCCACGACGATCTGCACGCCGAGCGCTTCACTCATGCCCGGGGCGATCGTACGCGCGGTGATGTCGATGTTGCCGCCGGGCGGGTACGGCACGATCAGCCGGATCGGATGATCGGGGTAAGCCCCGGCTGCACCGAGCGCGGCCGGGCTCGTGAAAGCACACACGAACATCCAGGTGGAAAAGCGCGACATCGGGTGGGCCTCCTTGCGCAACGCCGGAATTCGATGGCGTTACGGCTTCGGGTCGTGCACGCCGCGGCTGTCCTCGGGCGCGTCGGTGCGCGCGTTCATGCCGTAATCGCGAATGACCGACGCAACCCGCAATCGGTAATCGGCGAACACGCCGCCGCGACCCGCGGCCTGCGCCTCGCGATGTCTCTGCACGTTGCGCCATTGCCGCACCGCGTCTTCGTCGCGCCAGAACGAGAGCGAAAGATATTTCCCCGGCGTGGTGACGCTTTCGAAACGCTCGATCGATATGAAGCCGTCGATCTCGCCGAGATCCGCCCTGAGCGTACCTGCGATCTCGAAATACTCGGCCGCTCTGCCGGCGGCCGGCCACACTTCGAATATCACTGCAATCACGAGCTCTCCGGTGTCGCGGCTGCAGCCGCCCGTTGCAAAAAGACTACTTGCCCGCGCCCAGGCCCAGGCGCTTCGCGACTTCGGTATACGCTTTCGCGCGCTCGCGCATGAACGGCTCCATCTTGTCGACGCCGACGTTGACGAGCTCGAAGCCGCTCTTGAACGCGAGGTCCTTCATTTCAGGCTCGGCGTTCAGGCTCGCCCAGAGGTCGGACATGCGCTTGCGCGCGGCTGCCGGCGTGGACTTGGGCATCCCGATCCCGCGGTAGGCGCCGTCGATCCACTCGAAGCCGAGCTCTTTGAAAGTCGGCGTGTCGGGCAGCAGCGGGTGACGCTTGTCGAGCGCGACCGCGATCGCCCGAAGCTTGCCCTTGTTGTTGATCGCGAAAGCCGAGTACGACATCGCGCCGGTCACGTGCGAGCCGAGCACCGCGGTCGTGAGGTCGCCGGTGCCCTTGAAAGGCACGTAAGTCGTCTTGATGCCGGCGACCTGGTCGAGCTTTTCATGCGCCGCGTGGTTCGCCGAGTTGGTGCCCGAGCCCGCAAAGGTCAGATCGCCCGGCTTGGCCTTGGCCATCCTGATCAGGTCCTGGAAAGTCTTGATCGGGCTGCCCTCGGTCACGATGATCGCGTCCGGCGTGTAGTGAAACCAGTAGACGGGAGTGATGTCGTCCGTCTTGTACTGCACCTGGCCTTCGAGCGGCTGGAGCACGATGTGCGGCAGGTTGATGCCGACGACGTTGTAGCCGTCGGCGGGGAGGCTGTTCATCATCGCCCACATGAGACCGCCACCCGCGCCGGCTTTGTACTGCACGATCGTCTCGATCGCCGGGCACTTTTTCTTCAGCACCGCCTGCTGGTGACGCGCGGCGATGTCCGACTCGCCGCCGGCCGGGAAGGCCTGCCAGTAGTTGACGTTTTTTTCAGGACACCACGCCTGCGCTGCGGCGTGCGTTGCGGTAAAGGCCGTGCCGAGCGCGAAAAGGCCCGCGGCGAATGTGCGTCGGTTCATGATTCCTCCTGGGTGAGCTTATTTTGCAAAGATAACATGACGGGCGCTGTACAAAGGAAGGGAGGTTCAGGGAGGGAAACCTTGGTTCCCTCCCTGGCGTTACCGAGCCGCGGCTGCGGGCGTTTTGTGCCCGCCTGGCATCATCGCCGCGGCAGTTTCCCTCCTTGGCGTTATCGAGTCGCGGCTGCGGGCGTAGTTTGCCCGCATGGCATCATCGCCGCGACTATTGCAGGTCCAGCGCCCGCACGTTTTTGCGCGCCCGGCACTCCTCGACGTGCCGCCTCACCAGCTCGAGCACGTTCTCGCCGTCGCGCACCGCGCGCAGCACGATGTAAGGA
>JAQGMV010000400.1 GCA_028292225.1 Betaproteobacteria bacterium | reverse complement strand
ATCCTGGCTGCTGAATCCCGCTATATATGGTGTCGACGGAGAGACTCGAACTCTCACGGCTTTCGCCACCGCCCCCTCAAGACGGCGTGTCTACCAATTCCACCACGTCGACAATAAAACCAGTGTTCAGTGTTGAATGTTCAGTGTTGAGTCAAGTCCGCCTCAACCACTAAACACTTACCCCAAGCACTCAGAACTCGATGTTCAGCGTTGAGACCTATCCACTGAACACTTAAAACTTAACACTCAACACTTAAAACTGTTACTTCGGCACGTCCTGCGCCCTGCCGCCTTCCACCGGCGCAGCTGGAGCGGCCGGAGCCGCCGGAGTCGGGACCGGCGCGGCCTGACCGGGCGTCTGCCCCGGAATTTGCCCGGGAACCGACTGCGTCGTCGCAGGGTGGTCCGCCATCACGCCTCGCGTATCCGACTTGCGCGACGAAAAATAAGTGAGCCCCAGGCTCGTCAGGAAGAACACGAGTGCGAGGATGGCGGTCGCGCGGCTCAGGAAGTTCGCCGAGCCGGCCGAGCCGAACACGCTTCCCGCCGAGCCGCTGCCGAATGCCGCGCCTACGTCCGCGCCTTTGCCATGCTGCAGCAGCACCAGCCCGCAGATCCCGAGCGCGGCGACCACGTGCAACACCAGAATGACTATTTCCATCTCTACCCGTTTAATTCACCGCGCTCGCTGCGCGGCAAATCGTTAGCATTTCATTCGCATCGAGCGACGCGCCGCCGATCAGTCCGCCGTCTATGTCCGGCATCCCGAAAAGCTGCGTCGCGTTACTGCCTTTCACACTGCCTCCGTAGAGGACCTGCACGTTCTGCGCGATCACCGCATCCTGCGCCGCCAGCTTCGCGCGGATGAACGCATGCACCGCCTGCGCCTGCTCCGGCGTCGCAGTCTTGCCGGTTCCGATCGCCCACACCGGCTCGTACGCGATCACCGCATGCGCGAACGACAAGGCGCCGGAACGCTCCAGTACCGCATCGAGCTGCGCCGCGACCACCGCTTCAGTGTCGCCCGCATCCCGCTGCTCCAGCGTCTCGCCCACGCACAGTATCGGCGTGAGCCCGGCCTTGAGTGCCGCAGCGTATTTCTGCGCCACGATCTCGCTGGTTTCACTACAGAGGGTCCGGCGCTCGGAGTGACCGACGATCGCGTAACGGCAACCGAAGTCCACCAGCATCGCGCCCGACACTTCGCCGGTGTATGCGCCCGCGTCGAACTGCGACACGTTCTGCGCACCCCAGCCGATGCCTGACCCGCTCAAAAGCTGCTGGACCTGCGCGAGATACGGGAAAGGCGCGCATATCGCACATTTGACGCCCGCGACTCGCGCAAGACCTTCGACCAACGCGTGCAGCAGGACCTGGTTCGCAGCCAGGTTGCCGTTCATCTTCCAGTTCCCTGCTACGAACTTGATACGCATTCCTGGCTGGCCCGCTAAACCGCTGAATTTTACACGTTTGGCACGATGAGGGTCAACGAAACCGCGGGGCTGTCGATGGAGGCCGATCAGACTGGCCACAGCGCCCGCTCAAACCCGCGAATGCGGCTCAGCAGGCTTTACGAACCGCGTCCGCAATCGACTCGGCGGATTGTCTCACTGTGGTCTCGACGCTGCCTTCGACCATCACGCGGATCAGCGGCTCGGTGCCGGACGCGCGCAACAACACGCGGCCGTTTCCAGCGAGCTCGCGCTCGGCGTCGGCGACGGCCTGCTTGACGCCCTTATGGGACGCGAAGTCGAAGCGCTCCTTCACCGCGATGTTGATGAGTATCTGCGGGTACATGGTGAGGTCATCGGTCGCGCGCTCGAGCGTGGTGCCTGCTTCGGCGAGCGCATCGAGCACGAGCAGCGCGGAGACGATACCGTCTCCGGTCGTATGCTTGTCGAGGAAAACGATGTGTCCCGAATTCTCGCCGCCGAGCTGCCAGCCCCGCTCGTTCAGCATCTCGAGAACGTAGCGGTCGCCGACGTTTGCACGCGCGAAAGGAATGTCGAGCTTCTGCAGCGCATGCTCGAGAGCGAGGTTCGTCATCTGGGTGCCCACGACACCGCCGCGCAATATCCCCCGCTCGCGCCGGTGCTTGGCGATGATGTACAGAAGCTGGTCGCCGTCGTACACATTGCCGGCCGAGTCCGCCATGACGATGCGGTCGGCGTCGCCGTCGAGGGCGATGCCCAGGTGCGCGCCGGCGCGCCTGACTTCAGCCTGCAGCGCCCCCGGGTGAGTCGCACCGACGCCGTCATTGATGTTGAAACCGTCCGGGCTCGCGCCGATCGAGATGACGTCGGCGCCGAGCTCGTGAAACACGCACGGCGCGATCTGATACGCGGCGCCATGCGCGCTGTCCACGACGATGCGCATGCCTTTCAGATCCAGGCGCGTGGGGAAAGTGCTCTTGCAGAATTCGATGTAGCGGCCTGCCGCGTCCTCCATGCGTCGCGCTTTGCCGAGCTTCGCGGACTTCTCGCACGCGAGCGGCTCGTCGAGCGCGCGCTCGATTTCGAGCTCGGTGTCGTCGGGCAGCTTCGCGCCGTCGCTCGAGAAGAACTTGATCCCGTTGTCTTCGTACGGATTGTGCGATGCGCTGATCACGATGCCTGCGGAGAGCCGCAATGCCCGCGTGAGATACGCGACTGCGGGCGTCGGCATGGGGCCGACCAGGACCACGTCGACACCGGCGGCCGAAAGGCCCGCCTGCAGCGAAGACTCGAGCATGTAGCCTGAGACACGCGTGTCCTTGCCGATGAGGACTGTCGGGTGTTCGGGCGATGCGTGCCGCGCGGCGAGGACCTTGCCTGCCGCGTAGCCGAGCTTCATCACGAAATCGGGCGTGATGGGCGACTTGCCGACGCGTCCGCGTATGCCGTCGGTGCCGAAGTGCTTTCGTTTCATCTGTTCTTTGTCCACGTGACCCTCAGGAGACCGGCATTCTACCGCTGAGCGTCCACCATACCGCGAGCGCGTCGCGCGTTGCCGCGACATCGTGCACCCGCAGAATGCTAGCGCCGCGCTCCGCGGCGAAAAGCGCTGCCGCAACGCTCGCGTACACGCGTGCCTGCGGCTCGCGGCCCGTGATCCTGCCGAGCATCCCCTTGCGTGAAAGTCCTGCGAGCACCGGCACGCCGAGCGCCTCGAACGACCCCAGGTGCGCGAGCAGCGCGAGGTTGTGCTCATAGGTCTTGCCGAAGCCGAAGCCGGGATCGATCACGATGGACTCGCTGGCGACACCTGCTTTGATCGCAGCGTCGACACGCTGAGCCAGATAATCCCGGACTTCGGCGACCACGTCGTCGTAGTGCGGGCTTTGCTGCATCGTCTGCGGCTCGCCCTGCTTGTGCATGAGGCAGACGCCGGCGCCGGACGCGGCGATGAGCTCGAGCACGCCCCCGCCTTCAGCGCCGCCGATGTCGTTGACCAGGCTCGCCCCGGCTGCGATTGCTTCACGCATGAGCTCGGGCTTGCGCGTATCGATCGAGACCGGGACCCCGCACGCTGCGAGCGCCTCCACCACCGGAAGCACACGACGACGCTCTTCCTCGAGCGCAACCGCCGCTGCGCCCGGGCGCGTCGACTCGCCCCCGATGTCGAGGATGTCCGCGCCTTCTTCGATCAGCGATTGCGCGTGCGCAATCGCCGATTCATGCGCGAGGAAGCTGCCGCCGTCGGAGAACGAGTCCGGAGTCACGTTCACCACCCCCATGATGAGTGGGCGCGCGAGCGACAGCGAGTAACGGCCGCACTGAAAGTGAGAAGCGGGGGAAGGGAAAGGCGTGGACATCACTCGAACCGAGCACAAAGGCGAAGCATAAATGAAGAAGGGGCAAGGCCCTCGACCATGCCCCTCCGTAGAAGAAGGGGTAAGGCCTTGCACCTTACCCTCCGTGATGAAGAAGGGGTAAGGCTTTCGACCTTACCCCTTCCGTTGTACTTCTTGTGTTCCGGCTGTCAGGCTTCCGGCGCTGCCGCCGTGGTCGGCGTGGGCGTCGGCGTGCTGTCGCGCGGCGGCTGCTGGGCCGGCGTGGCCGCCGGCTTCGGCGGACGCGGAGGACGGCCTTCCATGATGTCGTTGATCTGCTCGGCGTCGAGGGTTTCCCACTCGAGCAGGGCGTTCGCCATCGTTTCGACCTTCTCGCGGTTCTCCTCGATCAGCTTGCGCGCGATGCCGTACTGCTGGTCGATGAGGCGCCGGATCTCGGCGTCGACCTGCTGCAGCGTCGATTCCGAAACATTCTTGTGAGTCGTGATCGAGCGGCCGAGGAACACTTCGCCTTCGTTCTCGCCGTAGACCATCGGCCCAAGCGAATCGCTCATGCCCCAGCGCATGACCATGTTGCGCGCCATTTCGGTCGCACGCTCGAAGTCGTTCGACGCACCGGTCGTCATCTGATTCATGAAGATCTCTTCGGCGATACGCCCACCGAAAAGGACCGAGATATTCTGCAGGATCATCTCGCGGTCCATGCTGTAGCGGTCTTCCGCTGGAAGCTGCATGGTCACGCCGAGGGCGCGGCCGCGGGGGATGATCGTCACTTTGTGGACCGGATCGGTGCGCGTCAACAGACGCGCAACCACCGTGTGGCCCGCTTCGTGATAGGCGGTGTTCCTGCGCTCGTGCTCGGGCATCACGATGGAGCGGCGTTCCGCACCCATGATGATCTTGTCTTTCGCCCGCTCGAAATCGTCCATGTCCACGAGACGCTTGTTGCCGCGAGCGGCGAACAGCGCCGCTTCGTTGACGAGGTTCGCGAGATCGGCGCCCGAGAAGCCCGGGGTGCCGCGCGAAAGGATGTCGGGACGCACGTCCGGCGCGACCGGCACTTTACGCATGTGGACTTGCAGGATCTGCTCGCGGCCGCGGATATCCGGAAGCGGCACGACAACCTGCCGGTCGAAACGGCCGGGGCGCAGCAGCGCCGGGTCGAGCACGTCGGGCCGGTTGGTGGCGGCGATCAGGATGATGCCTTCGTTGGCCTCGAAGCCGTCCATCTCGACCAGCAGCTGGTTCAGGGTCTGCTCGCGCTCGTCGTTGCCGCCGCCCAGGCCCGCGCCACGATGGCGGCCCACGGCGTCGATTTCGTCGATGAAGATGATGCAGGGGGCGTTCTTCTTCGCCTGCTCGAACATGTCGCGCACACGGCTCGCGCCGACGCCCACGAACATCTCGACGAAGTCGGAGCCGGAGATGGTGAAGAAGGGCACGCCCGCCTCACCCGCGATGGCGCGGGCGAGCAGGGTCTTGCCGGTGCCGGGCGGGCCGATCAGCAGGGCGCCCTTGGGGATCTTGCCGCCCAGGCGCTGGAACTTCTGCGGGTCCTTCAGGAAGTCGACGATCTCGACGACCTCTTCCTTGGCCTCTTCCACGCCGGCCACGTCGTCGAAGGTGACGCGGTTCTTGTTCTCGGTCAGCAGGCGGGCCTTGGACTTGCCGAAGCCCATGGCGCCGCGGGCGCCGCCCTGCATCTGGCGCATGAAGAAGATCCAGACGCCGATCAAGAGCAGGACCGGGAGCGCCTGCAGCAGCAGGCCTACGAAGGTCGGGCCGCCGATCGGCTTGGCCGACATGTTCACGCCGTGGGCGCGCATCTCGTTGGCCAGGCCGCCCTGGTCGCTCAGCGTATTGGCGGTGTACTGCTTGTTGGCGTTGTCGGTGACCAGCACCGAGCCCTGGCGGAACTCCGCGGCCTTGATCTGGCCGGCGTCGACCTTGGTCAGCATCTGGGAATAGGTGATTTCGCCGGCGTTCGCGCCCTTCTGGCCACCGCCGGTGACCATGGAATAGAGCCCGATCAGGACGACGATAATGACGCCCCAGATGGCGAGATTGCGCAGATTCATCGGTTGGACCGCCTCGGATAGGGCTTGGCGCCGCAAACCCCAAAGATAGGGGCCCGGGCGCCGTTTCACCAGTTGGCCGGACGACGCGCGACCTAAGACCGCGTCCAGCTAGACTATTACGACCCCAAATACGAAGGGCCGCGCCTCGAAGACGCGGCCCCTAGATAGGCATGGATTTACTGAATTAAGCGCTACCGCCGAATCTAAAGCTACCGCGTCGGCGCAGGCTTCTTCGGCGCGGGGATCAGGCCCTCGCGCTGAGCGCGCTTGCGGGCCAGCTTGCGCGCCCGGCGCACGGCTTCCGCCTTCTGGCGAGCGCGCTTTTCCGAGGGCTTTTCGTAGTGGACGTGCCGCTTCATTTCACGGAACGAGCCTTCGCGCTGCATCTTCTTCTTCAGCGCCTTGAGGGCTTGATCGACGTTGTTATCGCGGACGAAAATCTGAACCAGGGTTCTCTCTCCTGTTGATCGCTGGGCGCCCGGCCCCCTAAAGACCCGGCTAGGGGCGGCGGCGAGCGAACAAATGGAATATCTGTCCCGCAGGCTTAGGGCCTACGAGATTGAGCGCGGCGAAATATCAGAAGGAGGGGGGAATGTCCACGCCACACGCGAGGCTTTTCTCCTGCGGCCCAAGGTGGCGTAAAGAGGTGACATGGCCAAACCCGCCCCGTCAGAGCCCACACAAGACTGGGCCGGCGCCACCGAGCAGCAGGTTCTCGACGCCGCGCTCAAGATCGCCCCGCAAGAGGGTTGGACCTCGCGCC
>JAQGMV010000461.1 GCA_028292225.1 Betaproteobacteria bacterium | reverse complement strand
TGGCGCGGCAGGCGGCGCCGGCGGAGTGGCGCGCACGGTCGGCTGTGGCGCCGCGGCGGCGCGCTTCGGCGACGGCAGGACGATCGTCTTGATGATTTCGTTCGATACGTCGTTCGAATGGGCGGTGTCCCATGACACTACCATGTCGTGCGTCGAGGGCTGAGGACGCGGCGGTTCAGCAGGTTGCGCGCGCGGTACCGGCTTGGGCTGCGGTCGCGGCAACGCGGACGAGAGCATCGGTGAATCGTCGCGCTGCGGAAGCTTCTGCGGGCTCGGCTGCGGCGAAAGATCAGCGAACGGGTCCATGCTGCCGCCGTCGGCAGACATGATGCTCTGATCTCCGAACGGCGCGTGCGGCGCGAGCGGGTCCCAGGTGTTCGGCTGGCTGAGCCCGAAAAGATCGTCGACGTTGCCGCCCGGCGCCGGTGTAAGGCCCGGCAGGACCGGCGGCGCTGCCTTTGATGCCGTGTGCGGCATGAGATCGGCGAAAGGATCGAAGTCCTGCGGAATGACACCCGGGGACGCCGCCGAGGGCCCGGCCGGCGGCAATTCGAAAGGATCGTCGAACGGATCGTGAGCGCGAGCGGCCGGCGCGGCATACGGCGCAGGCGCGGGTTGCGCACCGGCGCTCTTCGGGAGCAAGTCGGCGAAGGGGTCCGTAAGGTCGGACGCAGCGCCGCCGACGTGCGCGACGAGCACATACTCGCCGATGCGCAGCTCGTCGCCGTCGCGCAGCGCGACCTCGTTGCCGTTCCCGACAGGACTGCCGTTGACGAAAGTGGGCGATGCGCTGCCGTCGTCGCGCAGGTAATAAGTACCGCTGCGGCAACTGATCGACGCCTGCGTGCGCGAGATGTAGCGCTTCTCGTCGGGCAGGATCAGCGTGTTGCCTTCGGAGCGCCCTATGCTGCCGCCGAGCTCATCGAACTCCGCGTCCAGGGGTTGAAGTACCGGCTGATTGCTGAACGAAGTGGCTTGAAGTCTCAACATAAGCAGCGCCTCGTTTTCGCGCCAGTAATACGAATGATTGTAATCGACCTGTGAGCGCAACTCCGGCGAAACGCGCTTCGCGTTCTGTCGCAGTCGTTGGAGGGCGTCGCTGCTGCAAATAGCGCAACCGTTCGCATTATTGCGCGTTTTCCCGGGACCCACCAGCAGCCCGGTCGCTCATGCAAAGCTCGAAACCGGCCGTCGACGCAATCTTGCGCACGGCCGAAGTGCGACGGCGTAATTGCGGCCGCTGCACAAGACGCGTAAATTGCCCAGCTGGTGCAACAGAACAGTCTCCAGTGACGATCGATGGACGATAACGCCACCCTCATGGCAGCCAGCAGCGCTGTAGTTATGGGGCAGCTCGTGCCGCAAATGGATGCGCTGACCAACGCCCTTCCCGGGCTGCTCGCGCTCGGGCCCAACATCCCTCAGCTCGTCACCATGGGCCAAGCGATGTTTCAGGGGGCGCTGCAGATACCGGCGGCATCTTCGGTGCAGGCGGGTTACGTGCAGGGGATACAGCAGCTCGCGGATGTGATGACGCAGGCCGTCAAGCAGGCTGCGTAGCCATTTACGAGTGGTTTTTAAAGGCGTGCCGCAGCGGCATGGCAGAGCGATCCGCGCCTTAGTCTCCGATCATGACGGTCGGACACCCCAGCACGATCACTCCGCCGTGGGCGGTGGTGTCGCCGATGCGCGCCGCCATCAGGTTGTTGATCATCACGGTCGGCGAGCCTTTGACGATGATGTCAGGCGGGCCCACGCAAAGGCATTGGTCCGTCACCCTCGCCGCGGGAAGGAATCCGATCAGCACGGTCGGCGCGCATGGCGGCAGTATCGGCCCTCCGACGTGGGGTATGCCCGGCGGCGTGACCATCGGACACGTATGCATGTCGGTTACACGTGCGGCAGGTGGCATATCAGGCTCCCGGGCTGATCTGTTCGACGCTCGACGAGCGATCCGGCATCAGTCGCATGACTTGCTGCCGGACTTGGAGTCGTCCGCGACGGTGGGCTCCGTCGGCTTCGCTTCTTTCGCGGCTTCGGGCGCCTCGGGACTGGATCCGCTCCCCGCGCCGGCCGCGCCCCCGCTGTTGATGAGGACCATCGTACCCTGGATGGTCACGCCGGCCGGACCGATATCCACAAAGTTCCCCCCCACTTTCAACGTGATCTGCATGCCGGCTTCGACGATCACTTTCTGCCCGGCTTTGAGGTGGATTTCCACGCCCGCCTCGAGCGCGGCGTTCGTTCCCACCTTTTCCTGAAGCTTGGTTCCGACCGTCAATGACATGTCCCCCGCAACCTTCTCGGCCTTTTTGCCTTTGACCAGCAGGTGCTGATCGGCCCGCACCTCTTCCTTGTGCGTGCCCTTGACTACATTGTCGTAGTCGCCTTCGACGAACTCCTCGCGATTGCCGCCGATCTTTATGACCTCATGGCGCTTCACTTCCATGTGCCGGTCCTGATAGATCTGGATACGATGATCGCCGGCCTTCGCGCCGTCCTTTTCGCCCCCGATGATCGTATGACGGTCGTGCAACACCCGCTCCATCATGTCGTTCTTCACGCGCACGTCGTAATTGCGTTCGCCGTGGATGAATACCTGTTCCTTGCCCTTCGTATCATCGAAGCGCCACTCGTTGAATCCCGCGCCGCCCTTCGTAGTATTCGACTTGATGCCGCTCACGTGCGGGTCGTTGTCGTGCTTGTCGTCGCGGCCCTCCCCGAGGTAGGGCGGCCTCTGGATCGCGTTGTACACGCTGCCGGTGATCAGCGGATCGTCCGCATTGCCTTCCAGAAACGAAACGACGACTTCCTGCCCGATGCGCGGAACGAAGCTCGCGCCCCAGTTGTTGCCGGCCCACGTCTGCGCGACACGCATCCAGCATGAGCTGTTTTCGTCCTTCGTGCCGAGGCGGTCCCAGTGGAACTGGACTTTGACGCGCCCGTATTCGTCCGTATATATCTCGTCGCCGGCCGGACCGACGACCATCGCGGTCTGAGGTCCCTGCACGATCGGCTTGGGCGTGGTGCGCGCGGGCCTGAACGGCTCCTCGGTGTTCATGACTGTAAAGGTGCAGCCGTAGTTCGAGCCCTGGCCCTGCATCGATTCGTATTCGCTGTATTCGAGATCGTGCGTCGCGCGCACGACGAGGTAATCGCGTTCCTGGTCGGCACGGGGGTGCCCGGTCAGCTTGAACGTGCTGCCGGTGCACAGGCCCCGGCAATTCGTCGATCCATCGACGAGCTCGAACTGGCTCTGGACCTCTTCGAGGTGGGCCTGCACGTAATGATCGCCTTCGGGCTTTTTCTCGTATTCGCCCGGGTAGTCGTAAACCTCGTAGTCCGCGAGCTCGTGCGCGCGCGCTTTCTGCTTGTTCGCCTTACGCGCGACCTTAGGCTCGGTGAAGTTGTAATCGTCGATCACGAACTGGCCGGGCTGTATGGCGTGAGCGATCGTCCAGTCATTGATCGCCTCCTGCTCGGGACGCCGGCGGTCGAGCGGGATGTAAGGGATCTGCTCGTGGCCTGGAAACGCAGCGTGGCTGCTTCCCGAGTCGGTCAGCACGAGCGTATGGCGCGCATCGACGTGCCTGAGGTAATAGTAAATGCCTTCCTGCTCGAGCAGGCGGCTGACGAAGTTGAAATCGGTCTCGCGATACTGGACGCAGTAATCCCACTTTCTGTAGGTACTGGTGAGCTCCAGCTGGAAGTCGGCGAGACTGTGATCGGCGAATACTTTCTGGACGATCTCGGGCACCGACATTTTCTGGAAGATGCGGCAGTCGGCGGTGCGCGTGAGAAACCACAGCCACGGCCGGACGCTCGCGTGATAGAGGTGGTAGCGCCCGCGCATGCCGATCTGGGAGAAGCGCGTGACGAACCCGTTGAAGTAGCGGTCGCCCGCGTTCTCGAGCTCGATGCGCACCGTTACGTTTTTTGCAAGGATCTCGGAAAATTTGATGTCCTTGCGCGGGCTCAGCAGGTCGATCTCGAATTCACTCAGGCGTCCGAGCTCTTCTCGGGCGATCAG
>JAQGMV010000368.1 GCA_028292225.1 Betaproteobacteria bacterium | reverse complement strand
GCGAGCGCGAAGCGCAGGCCTCGTTCATGATCGCCCGTGAAAACCGCGCTCGACAGGCCGTATTCGGTATCGTTCGCGATTTCGAGCGCGTGCCGGTCTCCGTAAGCGCTGATGATCGCCGCGATCGGCCCGAAAGTCTCGTTTCTCGCGATCGCCATGCTGTTGGTCACGCCTGAGAAGACGTGCGGAGGCAGCACCAGGTTGCGCGGCTCGGCGCCGAGGACCTGACGTGCGCCGGTCGCGCGCGAACTTTCCATGAATCGAAGCATGCGCTCGAGCTGCCGCGCGTTGATGACGGGCCCGACGACGGTATCCGGCTCGCGCGGATCGCCGAACTTCAGCCCGGCGGCGTGCGCGGCGAAACGCTCGACGAATTCGTCGTATACGCTGGTGTCCACGATGATGCGGTTCGCGCTCATGCAGATCTGGCCCTGGTGGAAATAGCGCGCGTAAATCGCGGCCCGCACCGTCTGGGCGACGTCGGCGTCGGCGAGCACTACCAGGGGAGAATTCCCTCCGAGCTCGAGCGTCACGCGCTTGAGCAACGGCGCGGTCGCCGCCAGACTTGCGACGTGGCGCCCGACTTCAGTCGAGCCGGTGAAAGCGATCAGCGAAGGTATGGCGTGCTGCACGAACGCGTCGCCGATCTCGCTGCTCGCGCCCACCACGACGTTCAGCAGCCCGGGCGGCAGCCCTGCTTCCTCGTACAGCCTGGCGAGCAGCAGCCCTCCCGATACCGGAGTGTCCTGCGCCGGCTTGAGCACGACGGCGTTACCGAGGGCTAGCGCAGGCGCGACTGCACGCTGGGCGAGATACAGCGGAAAGTTCCAGGGGCTGATCACGCCGATCACGCCGAGCGCCTGGGCGTAGACCCGGCTTTCCTTGCCGGGGATATCGATCGGCAGGATCTCGCCCGCGGCACGATGTGCGAACGAGGCTGCCTCGAGCGTCACGCCCTTCACCCATTGCCACTCGCCTTCCGCCTTGATGCGGGTGCTTCCCGACTCGCGAATCAGCCAGTCGACGATCTCGTCGCGGCGCTGGTCGATGACGGACGCGCAGCGCAACATCAGCGCTGCGCGCTCACCGGGTAGCGCGTGTTCCCACGTCGAGCACGCCCTGGCTGCGGCCTGGTACGCCGAATCGACGTCCCGGATATCGGCGAGCGCGAGCTCATTGAGCGTTTCGCCCGAATACGGGTCGGAGTCCGTGAGCGTTCGCCCGCTGCCGCCGCGCCGCCAGGCGCCGTCGATGAACTGCGCGTCGAAACCGGAATACTGGAGCGGCGGCCCGCGCGAGCGCTCCGGGCGAGCCGTGGCCTCGAACTGCTCGGTCACGCTGACCCCACGAAACCTGCCTGGCCGGCGCTGGCGCGGGCGGTGCCTGGGGCTTCCGGGCCGATGACGATGCGGTTTTCGACTTTCGAGATTCCCGGCGCAAGCCATGCTGCGCGCTCGGCTTCCTCGCGCTCGGCCCACGAACGCACCGTGCCTTTGAGAACGACCGTGCCGCCGTTCGACTCGACCACGATCCTGGAGGCGTCGATCTCGGCGATGCGCCTGAGCGCCTGCTCGATTCTCTGCTTCACTTCGAGCGGCGTCACTTTGGGCTTCACCATGATCATGTTCATCACGCCTTTGACGCCTTTGAGCCGTCGCACCGCTTCTTCCGCTCGTTCGCGCTGGTAGGCCCACTCCACTTCACCTTCGAGCGTGATCCAGCCCTTGCTCACGACAGCCTTGATCCTGTCTGCCGAATAGGGCAGCTGGGATTTCAAGGCATTCACCGCATCGCGCGCGATCTCGGGGTCGGGCCGCTCGTCGAACGAAGGGATACGCACTTCGATGTCGTTCGCCACGGCGACGACGCCGGCGACGCGCTTCGCGTCCCGTTCGGCCTGCCATTTCTGCGCGTAGCTTCGAACGAATCCGGTCAGCGCGACGACCCCGTCGCGCACCCCCACAGCGATATCGCTCGAATCGATGTCGGCGTCCCACTTCAGCTCCAACTCGACGTCTTTCCTGATCTCGTCGTCGGTTCTCATGGTCATGCCTCCTGCTTCAGGCCGGGTGCTTGTATTCCGGGAGTTTTTTCAGGGCGTCGCGCGAAGCTCCGGGCAACTGGATCTTGCGGCCGGTCTCGTCGATGACGAGCGACTGGTACGGCACGGCGATGAGATGGCCGCCTACACCGAGGAAGCCGCCCACCTGAATGATGCCGAACAGCACCTTGTCGCGACCGATGATGATGTCGTCGATCTCGCCTATTTTTTCATTCTTGTCGTTCGTGACCGTGGTGCCTTTGAGCTTGCTGGTGCGGTAGCCCCTCGCCACGACTTTGATATCGACGACGACGAGCTCCGCGACCTGCGCGAAAGCCGCTTTCGGCGGGATTGCGACCAGAACGCCTGCCGCGAGCAGGGCGGCGGCAACGCTGTGCGAGACTGTGCTCATTGGGATCTCCTGAAACGAAACGTTGAGGCACGCGACCGCACTGCCGGCGGCGATGTGGGGTGTGCTCAGCGATAGGTGAGGCGCTCGCCCCTGGGTTCAAGCGCGGTTCGTGCTCGGTTATTGCGGCTTCTTGCGCCTCGTCGTGGAGACTGCCGGTCGACGTAGATTTTGCAGGTCTGCGCATGAGTCCGGCTTCCTTTACCGCTCGGCGCGTTCGAGCGCCGGGGCATTCGCGTCGGTGCGATCGGTACCTGAATTGCATGCGCTATCTGCTTCGGTCATCAGTTGGCGCAGCGATCATGGGGATAAACATGGCAGCGGACAGCGGTATCGCGCCCGGCCGCGACGTCGGTCCTGATGGCAGGCAATCCCGCCACCCCGCCCCCCGCGATCCGGCCGACCTGCCGCCCGCTTTTGTCCTGCTCAGTTTCGAAGGGCCCGACGCTTACTCGGTCGCGGGCGGGCTCGGCACGCGAGTGAGCGGGCTTGCCTCGGCGCTCGCCGAACACGGCTTCGAGACCCACCTGTTCTACATCGGCTCGCCCGAGCTTCCGGGTCATCAGGTCGGATGCGACGGAAAGCTCCACCTGCACCGCTGGTGCCAGTGGATCAGCCGCTATCACGCCGGCGGGGTGTACGACGGCGAAGAAGGCAAGCTCAACGACTGGAACGGCTCGCTCGCGTCGTGGCTCGCAGACCATCTCCTGCCGTCACTCGTCGAATCGCACGGGCGGGTGGTCATCCTCGCCGAGGAATGGCACACGAGCTGGAGCATCGTTTACCTGAGCCGGCTCGTTCAGGAAAAAGGCTGGAGCGAGCAGGTGCGCTTTTTCTGGAACGCCAACAACAGCTTCGGCTTCGAGCGCGTGCCATGGCGGGAGCTCGACGAGGCGGCGACGATCACGACCGTGAGCCGCTTCATGAAGCATCAGATGTGGAATTTCGGGGTCGATCCCCGCGTGATCCCAAACGGCATCGCGACCGACTGGCTCGGTCCGTGCGATCGCCACGCGGTGCAGGCGTTGAAGCGCTCGACCGACGGGCGCCTCCTGCTCACCAAGGTGGCGCGATGGGACCCGGACAAGCGCTGGCTGATGGCTGTGGACGCGGTCGGCGAGCTCAAAACCCGCGGTGCGCGGCCGTTGCTCGTTGCGCGAGGGGGGATGGAAGCGCACGGACGTGAAGTCGTCGGGCGTGCGCGCGCGGTGGGCCTCGCGGCGACTTCGATCAGGTGCCAGGACAGCAGCGCGGCGGCGCTGTGGCAGGCGATCAGATCGGCCGGGCCGAGCGACGTGGCCTTCGTCGAGAGCGCGCTGTCGAGGCCTCAACTGCAGTGCCTCTACCGCGCCAGTGACGGCGTGCTTGCGAACAGCGGGATCGAGCCGTTCGGCCTCGTGGGGCTCGAAGCCATGGCGTGCGGCGGGGTCAGCTTCCTGGGCGCGACCGGCGAGGACTACGCTACGCCGGGCCACGATGCGATCTCGCTTCAGAGCAGCAGCCCGCGCGAGCTCGTCGGGCATCTCCTCCATCTTCGCGAGCACCCCGACATCGCGACGCGCATGCGGCAGCAGGCGCGCAAGACCGCGACGAGATTCACGTGGGAGCAGGTGATACGCGCGCATTTCACGCCCCTCGTGTCATGGCCGGAATTCGCGTACAACTGAGCGACGCGGCCGCGCACGGGGGCGCTGAAGGCGCCACGGCACCGGATCGGTCACACGTATGCGGACTCAGCTCCTGACAGGCCGTTGCATGCTTTCGTCCTCTCCAGCCGGCGACGCCGCCCTGGCGGCTGTCGAGAAGCGCCTGACCTACTGGGTCCAGGAGAAGGAGCGCGCGGTCGGCCGGGGCGACGCCGAACACGCGGCGCTGTGTGTGCGCTTCGTCGCCGAATTCACCGCGGTGATCGAAACGATCAAGGCCTCGATGCCGTCCGCATCCGCGGGAATGGTCGCGTAGGGATGTCCTGCACCTGACCGCTTCGAGCCCGGCTTCTTCGCGCCTACTCGACGCGAGCGCCGGATTCTCTGACCACCTTCGACCACTTCGCGAGCTCCGACTTGATGAAGCCGTCGAACTCGCGGGGCGTGTTGCCTCGCGCTTCGGCGCCGAGACCCGCCATGAAGGCCTTCATGTCGGCGGCGCCGAGTATCTTCACAATCTCGAAGTTCAACGTGTCAATCGTCGGCGCAGGCGTTGCGCGAGGTGCGACGATGCCCCACCACGACGTCGCCTCGAAACCGGGAACGGTCTCCGCGACGGTCGGCACGTCGGCAAGCGATGAGGCGCGTGCGAGCGACGTGACCGCGATCGGGACGAGGCGTTTGGCGCGCACATGGGGCAGCGCCGTCGTCATATTGGCGAACGCCATCGTGATCTGCCCGCCGAGCAGGTCGTTGGTCATCGGTCCCGTCCCTTTGTACGGCACGTGAGTGAGGTTGAGACCGAACGTGCTTCCGAAAAGCGCTCCGGCCAGATGCTGCGAGCTGCCGATCCCGTTCGAGCCGTAGGTGAGGCCGCCTTTGCTTTTCGCGTAGGCGGCGAGCTCCTTCACCGTTTTCGCAGGCGTCGAAGGATGGACTACGAGAAGGTTGGCGGTGGTGCCGAGCAGAGATACCGCAGCGAAGTCCCTGATCGGGTCGTACGGGATTTTCCGGTACAGCGCCGGATTGATCGCATGCGTCGCGATGCTCGCCATCAGCAGTGTGTAGCCGTCAGGCGCAGCTTTCGCGGTGATCTCGCATGCGACCAGCCCATTCGCGCCCGGCCGATTATCGACGATGACCTGCTGGCCCCACGCCTCGGTGAGCCGCTGCGCAAGCGCTCGCGCCATCGTGTCGTTGCCTCCGCCCGGCGCGTACGACGAGATGAGGCGTATGGGCTTGGCCGGGAACCTGCCCTCCCCCCCGGCGGCATTCGTAACGACTGCCGCCGCAATCAACGCTGCAGCGAGATGACCTGTGATGCGCATTCGTTTCCCTCGATTAATCGGGGACAGACCCCGATTTCCGAGTGATAAATCGGGGTCTGTCCCCGATTTATCATTCGACCTTCACGTCCGCGTCCTGTATGACCTTGCGCCATCGCGGAACCTCGTTCGCGAGCTGCCGGCGCAAATCTTCCGGCGTTCCGGGCAGCGGGGTTGCGCCGAAGGCGAGCAGGCGCTCGCGCACCTCGGGTCTTTCCATCATCGCGAAGATCTCGTCGTTGAGCCGCTTCACCACACGCGGCGGAGTCTTCAGCGCGCTGTAGATGCTGAACCAGCCGCCGGTATCGAAGCCGTTGAGCGCGGCGACGCCGGATTCGGCGAGCGCCGGGACGCCCGGCAGGATTGGGCTGCGCTTGATCGTGGTGACCGCGAGCGGAACCAGCGCGCCGCTCTTGATGTGAGGCACGAGCACGAGGACGTTGTCGACCGCGACCTGTATGCGGCCGCCGAGGACGTCAGGCAGCATCGAGCCGGTACCCTTGTAAGGCACGAACAGCATGTCGACGCCGGCGAGGCGCTTGAACATCTCGGTGCTCAGGTGCTGCACCGTGCCGGGCGTGGACGCGCCGTACGAGACCTTGCCGGCACGACTCTTCGCATACGCGATGAGCTCGGGCGCCGTTTTCACGCCCGTCGACGGGTGCACCACCATCACGTAAGGCGTCGTCGCGACGATCGCGACCGGCTCGAGATCGCGCTGGATGTCGAAATGGGTCTGCTTGTAGAGGCTGCCGACGATGCTGATCGACGAGCCCGAGATGAGCAGCGTGTGGCCGTCGGGCTGCGCGGCGCCGACGAGCCTCGCGGCGATGATGCCGCTCGCGCCGGGGCGGTTGTCCACCACGACCTGCTGGCCGAGGCGCTCGGAATATTTCTCGGCGACCAGACGCCCCACGAGATCGGTCGCGCCGCCGGGCGTGAACCCGACGATCATACGGATGGGACGCTGCGGGTAGGTGTCGGTCCGGGCCGCGGCACACATCAGCGGCATCCACGACACCATGATTGCGAGGACTCCAGAGATGCGCAGGACGTTCATAGCCACTCCTCCTTGTATTTTTATGCCGTTCATCCTTCGACTTCGCTACCGCTACGCTCAGGATGAACGGGTGCGCTCCACGCGTAATCATCACGTTATTCAACAGTGGGCATTACGGCGCCCACAACGTCCCATCCTTCTTCGCGATCGCCACGGTTACGTTCTCCGACGCGAGCCGCGTCTGCACCGACAGGCTGTGCGTCCCCACCCCGCCCATCACGACGATCACGATATCTTCCGCACGCTCGGCGATGGGCATGCCGCAATCGTCATCGATGTCGGCGTAGAGCTTCATGTTGTGCACGCTGTAGTTCACGAGATTGCCGCGAGGGATGTCGCGGACCGGCACTCTCGCGTGCTCCCAGATGAACCGCTTCAGGTCCGCCTTGCTGTAGCCGCCGAGCGCGATCAGCCTCGCGTGCTGCGGCGCGAGGATGAGCAGCGGCTGGCCTTTGCCGTTGATGTTGCGGTTTCCCACATAAGCGATCGAGCGTGTAAGCGTCTTCAGCAGATCCTTCGCGGTCTGGCTCCCGCCGTTATCGTCGATCATGGCTGCGGTGCACGCGGGGATCACGGTGACGGTGCTCGCATCGGTCGCGTAACCGCGCTCGACGTGCAGCGGCTCCCACGGATTCTCGTCTTCGTTCTCGGCGATGACGTGCTCAAAGCGTGCGATATGGCCCTGCGTGTGGATGTTGATCGACCCGGGCGTGCCGCCGACGTTGATCATCAGGAGCTGCAATGCACGCCCGATCGTGCTCGTCGCGCGCCAGCGGCTGCCGGTGTTGTTGTAGCCCCAGTTGAGATCGATCGCTCGGCTCATCGGGCCGTTCACGATCGGCAGCGGTGACGTGTTATGGGTGGAGGTCTGCACCGCGTCGAGGTTGAACTTCGGATCGGCGATGCCTTTCACGCACGCGATCAGCACCGGCATGTATTCGGGCCTGCACCCGGCCATCACCGCGTTGGCGGCGATTTTCTCGATGGTCGCCTGGCCCTGCTTCGGCGCGAGCGTGCCGATCACGTCGGCCGCTTTCCAGCCGAGAGCGCGCTCGACATACTCGGTCATCGCATTCACGCGAGGCCGGGTCGGCGGCACGATCGGCAGGCCGTCGGTGAGGTCGTGCTCGAGGAACCACTCGTTGATCTTCTCCCACGAGTCTTCGAGCTCGAGGGTCGGGGCTTCGGTCATGACGGCGCTCATTGCGCCTCCTTGAGCGTATTGGCGTCGCGCTTGGTCCTATCCCGCGCAGGATGAACGAAATCCACATGCGTGTGCTTCTCCTGCGGCCCCTGCCCTGTGAGCTGCCGGATCACGATCGGATACGCCGCTCGCGCGAGCTCGCGCATCTGCTCGGGCGTCAGGTCGTTCAGCGGATGCGGGGTGACGAGCAGCGGGAGATCGTCGAGCTGGAGATTCTTCGCAGCGAGGTGGCCATGCGTGAGGAATGCGGTCGAAACGACGGTCGACGACGGAACGCCGCGCTTTTCGAGATACGCCGAGTCGTGGATACACCACGACGTGCAGCCGCCTCAATCACCCCAGGCGTTGACGAGCGCGTCGACCCTGCCTTCGAGCTCGTTGGCGATGAGCCTGCTCGAGGTGAAATTCTTGCGGACCGTATGGGTCTGGACGTCGGAATAATCGGCGCGGATCATCTCTTCGATGTACTGCACGAAGAGATTCGCGTTCGGTTTCATGTTGTCGATGAAGCCGATCGACCTGCCTTGCAGCGACGCAAGGCGCGGCGCGAGCGCGACGCGCGCCGCCGCGCGCTGCCCCACGGGATTCACGAGGGTGATGGTGCCGGTCTGTGCTGTCATGTGGACTTCCTCCGGTACTTCGAGTGGGTAGGATAGCTCACCGTTCGTGATCATATCGCAGCACGACAGCCGTCCCCCTTCGAAGGTGTCGCCGTGCGCGCCTCAGGGCGAACCGGAACGGATCGTGCCGAGCTTGTCGGAGCACGGCCGGCCGACTCGTTCAGGTCAGGCTTGTCGACGCACGAACGCCGCGCACGGTGCCCTCATAATCCCCTGATGAGACCAAGACCACTACTGCTGCTCACCGCAGCAATGCTCTGCGCGATCATGCTGTCCGTCGCACAGGCCCAGACATATCCCGCCAGGCCGATTCGTCTGATCGTGCCCCTCGCGCCGGGCGGCGGCAACGACGCGCTCGCGCGTTTCACGGCGAGACAACTCGCCGAATCACTCGGACAGCCGGTCGTCGTGGAGAACCGCAGCGGCGGCGGCGGTGTCGTGGGAGGCGAATACGTCGCGCGCGCAGCACCTGACGGCTACACGCTCGCATTCGGCGGATCGGGCCTCATGGTCGCGTCGCTCACCTATCGCAGGTTCGATCTCACGAAGGACTTCACGCCCGTCGCAGCCATCGGGGAATACGCGTCCCTGCTGGTCGTGCACCCTTCTCTCCCGGTCAGGAACGTCGCGGAGCTCGTAGGCTTCGCCAAGGCCCGTCCGGGTCAGCTCAACTACGGCTCGCCGGGCAACGGATCGGCCGGGCATCTGGTGATGGAGATGTTCAGGGCGCGCGCAGGAATCGACATGGTCCACGTCCCCTACAAAGGCGCCGGCCCCGCCCTGACCGAAGCGATGGCCGGCCAGGTGTCACTGCTCTTCAGCAACCCGCTCGGCTCCGTCGCGCTCGTCAGGGCCGGCCGCCTGCGCGGTCTCGCGGTGAGCGGCCTGCGGCGCGTCGCCGCGTTGCCCGACGTGCCGACGATCGCCGAGTCCGGCCTGCCCGGCTTCAGCGCGACTTTCTTTCTCGGACTGTTGGGACCCGCAGGCCTGCAGCGGGAGATCATCGCGCGCTTGAACACCGAGGCCAACAAGGCATTGCAGCGCCGCGAGGTTCAGGAATGGATGGCGACGCAGGGGATGGAGACGATGGGCGGGTCGGCCGAAGCGTTCGCGGCGCGAATCAGGGGCGATTACGAGAAGCTGGAGCGCGTGATCCGGGAGGCGGGGGTGAGGTTGAATTGAGGGGCGCTGACGGCGGGATTGCTCCGGAGCCCTACAATGGAAACTTCGGGGTGCGGGATCTGCCGAAACGTCGACATTCGAGTCCCTGAAAATGCCCCGGTCAGAGATGTTGTAAATGGCAGCCAGCCTCCAGCCTTCATTCAGCGAATATATAGACCTGTTGCTCGATGCCATCTGCGTGGTGGATACGGAGGGCCGCTATGTATACGTCAGCGCCGGTTTCGAGCGGATTTTCGGCTATGCGCCCGAGGAAGTCATCGGCAGACGCATGATCGAGCTGGTGCATCCCGCCGACAGGGACCGGACCCTGCAAACCGCCAGCGGCATCATGGCCGGCGATCCCCAGTACCATTTTGAAAACCGCTACGTCCGCAAGGACGGCCAGGTCGTCGATATCATGTGGTCGGCGCGCTGGTCTGAGGAACACCGATTGCGGATTGCGGTGGCCCGGGACATCACGAGGCGAAAACGCGCCGAGACCATACAAGCGTCGCTGTACGCCATCTCCGAAGCCACTCATGCCGCAGAGGACCTGCGCACCCTGTTCGAACAGATACACCGGATCGTCGGGGCATTGTTGCCGGCCGCTAATTTCTCCGTCGCTCTTTACGATGAAAAGAGCGGCGAGGTGAGCTTCCCCTACCACGTCGACGAGCAAGTGTCCCTGCCCAGCCCGCAACGACTGAATTCGGACACGCTTTACGCCCGGGTCATTCGCAGCGGCCAGGCACTGCTGCTGGATCCGGGCGACGACGCCGGCCTTCCCGCCGATTCATGCCATCGATCGCAGGCGTGCGCCCGCGATCACGCACGGAGCCGGCTGGGCATCCCCCTCAAATCCAATCACGCCACGATCGGGGCCCTGGTCGTGCAAAGTAACGCCGACAATGCTCACTACACGCCGGATGACCAGGACTTGCTGCAGTTTGTGTCCAACCAGATTGCAGCCGCCATCGAACGTAAACAGATGATCGCCGGCCTGCAGCATGCGGCCCTCTACGACCCGCTGACCCAGCTGCCCAACCGCGAGCTGTTCCATGATCGCATGCAGCACGCGTTAGCCAGGGTGCGACGAGACCAGGCGCGGCTGTCACTGCTCTTCCTCGATCTGGACAAGTTCAAGGAGGTGAACGACAGCTTCGGCCACAGCATGGGCGATCTGTTGCTGCAGAAAGTCGCTCGACGTCTCGAGAAGTGCGTGCGCGCAGGCGATACAGTGGCGCGCTTTGGCGGCGACGAGTTCGTGATACTTCTGGAAAACGCCGGCTTACCTGAGCACACCGCAGCGATCATGGAGAAGATCCGCAGCGCCCTCGAAGTGCCGTTTGATCTGGAAGGCCACCAGATCAGCACGCTGGCGAGCATAGGGGTTGCGCATTGCCCGCTGGACGGCGACGATGAAACGCAACTCCTGCGCCACGCCGATGAGGCCATGTATCTGCAAAAAAGGAGGCAGTAGGCGGTCTCACCCGCACACCGCCACCTCATAACTCGTATTCTTGCTCCCTCCCGCATTCCGCCTCAGCACGCCCCGCTCCACCAGCTCATTGATATCGCGCTGCGCCGTCGGTATCGAAACCTTCGTGAGCGCCGCCCACTTCTTCGCAGTGAGGTTGCCTTCGAAGCCGTCGAGGTAACGGTTGAGCACTGCCTTCTGGCGGGCGCTGAACGCGACGCGCGCGTGGCGCTGCCAGAAGTCGGCTTTGCGCAGCACATGGGCGCTTCCTGAGTCCGCGCCTGCGATCGCACGCGAGAAGCAGCCCAGGAACCACAGCAGCCAGCCGGTCACGTCGACGCTGCCTTTCTGCGTGCGCTCGAGTGCATCGTAGTAGTCGGAGCGCTCTGTGCGGATCTGGCTCGACATGCTGTAGAAGCGCTGGCCCGAGCCTTCGGACTGTGCAAGCGCCCGGTCCGCGATCGCGCGCGCGATGCGGCCGTTGCCGTCTTCGAACGGATGGATAGTGACGAACCACAGATGCGCGACGCCTGCGCGCAGCAGGCCTTCGATTCTCTCGCCGCTGTTGAACCAGTCGAGAAAGCTCTGCATCTGCGCGGCGACTCGTTGCGCGGGCGGCGCTTCGTAGTGAACGCGGCGGCGACCGACAGGACCGGAGACGACCTGCATCGGTCCATCGGCGTCGTCACGCCACGCCCCCGTGCTGATCCTGTACAGGCCCGAGTAGCCGGTCGGGAAGAGCGATGCGTGCCACGCGAAGAGACGCTCCTGCGTGAGCGGTTCGGCGTAACTCTGTGTTGCGTCGAGCATCATTTCGACCACGCCGTCGGTGCGCCGATCCGCAGGCGCCACCGCCGCTCGAGGCACGCCGAGGCGGCGCGCGAGGGAGGAGCGAACGCTGTCCCGATCGAAGACTTCGCCCTCGATTTCGGAGCTCTTGATCGTCTCTTCGGTCAGCGCTTCGAGCTGCGCTTCGAGCTTCAGGTCGAAGCCGAGGCGGGCCATGCCGCCGAGCAGGCGCCCCTGTTCGAGGCGCGCCGCGGCGAGCGGGACAAGAAGCTGGACGTCATCCCACCGAAATTCCGGCCATTCGGGCATGTCCCAGATATACATATTCCCCTCATTTAATGAGGCGAATATAGGGGCATTCACGTCAGGATGCAACTGTTCTCGTCACGATGCGAAGAGAATCCACGCGCATTCCGATCAACGGCCCTCCCCCCGGGTCATCTACGCCTGCGCCTGCGCGACTTCGAGTGCGCGCGCCGCGCGCCGGTTTCTCGCGAACCACAGCAGCAGCGCGAGCACCGTGCCTCCCGGCATGAAGAGCTCGAGCGCGACGTAAGGGCCCATCGCACGCAGCGCGTTCAACATCGTTCCAGGCTGTAAGGCTTTCATCGTGTATCCGTGTATCGGTGATGAGTCTCGGCTCCCGCAGCGCCTGCGTGCCCGGCTCCGTCGTTATGGATGCAGTCTATGCAGCACGCGTATCGGGCCGATGTCTCCCGGGAAACAATTTGTTTCAGCGACGGATCACCCGTCTCAAAAACCACGGCGGGCGGCGCTATAATTTCCGACGATTCCTGCCGACCCGAAAACCATGTCCAGCAACGGCCGCGTGCTCATCGTCGAAGACGATCGAGAGATACGAGAAATGGTCGCCGAATACCTCGGCGACAAAGGCTACGAAGTGCACCAGGCCGAGGGCGGCAGCGACATGCGTGCAGCGGTCGAGCGCGAGCTGCCCGACGTGGTGCTGCTCGACATCCGCCTGCCGGGCGAAGACGGCCTGACCCTCGCGCGATATCTGCGTGAGCGCTACGACGTCGGGATCATCATGGTCACCGGGTCCGGTGACGTGGTCGACCGCGTCGTCGGGCTCGAGGTCGGCGCCGACGACTACGTCACAAAACCTTTCGATCCCAGGGAATTGCTCGCGCGCGTGAAAAGCGTGATGCGCAGGCTCCAGTCACGCCCGGCTGCGGCTGCGGCGAACGCGGCGCCCGCGCGCGTGCCGGTCGGGCGCTGCTTCCTCGACGTCGCAGCCCACCGCCTGCTCGACGTGTCCGGCCAGGAAGTGCCGATCACGAGCATGGAGTACGAGCTGCTCAAAGTGTTCACCGAGCACCCGCGCAAGGTCCTCACGCGCGACCAGATCCTCACGATGACCCGCAACCGCGAATGGGAGCCTTTCGACCGCTCGATCGACATCCGCATCGCGCGGCTGCGCCGCAAGGTCGAGCCGAACCCGGAAGAGCCCCAGGCGATCCGCACCGTGCGCGGTGCGGGGTACATGTTCGTCCCCCTGGCGTCGTAAACGATCAGCGGTAAACGGCGAACCGCTTTCCCGGAGACGCGACCGCTCTCCGTTCACCGTTTACCGCTCACCGTTCACCGTTCACCGCTCACCGTTCACGTCCATCGAACGTTTCAGCGATGTAACAGTTTTCCGGCCGTACCCGAGCGTGCCTATACTGCCCGCGACTCTTCTCCGGCGCGTCACGGATGAACACACCCTCGGAAAACATCACCTCCGCCGACAGCGGCACGCACGGGACCCTCGTCCTCGATGATCGAATCGTCGACTGCAACGAGCGCTTCTGCCGGATACTCGAATGCGATCGCGACACGGTGGTCGGCAAGGCGCTGCTGAGCCTCTGCCCTGAAGTGCAATCCGACGGCGCTCTGTCGATCGAGCGCTGGCAGCGCCGCTGGCAGGCCGCGCGCGGCGGGCAGGCGCAGTGGTTTCCGTGGCAGTTCCGCAACTGTCACGGCCGCCGCGTTCACGCGCTCGTGCATCTCTCGGGAGACACTCGCGACGGCGCGCCGCTCCGCGCCCACGTGCACGACCTTTCCAATCTCCGGCACGCCGGATGGATCAAGCCCGAGACCCAGGAACGGCTGCAGCGCGTGCTCGATCACACCAAGGCGGTGATCTTCGTCAAGGACCGCTCGGGCCGTTACGTCTTCGCCAATCGCGAGCTCGAGCGCGTGGTTCGCATGCCCGCCGGGCGCATCATGGGCCGCACCGATGCGGAGCTCTGGCCGGCGGACGTCGCCGCGCACTTCCAGGCGAATGATGCGCAGGTGCTGCGAGAGCGCAGCGCGGCTGAATTCGAAGTCACCGCGGACGTCGGGCGCCAGCGAAAAACCTTTCTCTCGTTCAAGTTTCCGCTCTTCGGAGCCGACGGCGAGCCCTACGCGGTGTGCGGCGTGGCGACCGACATCACCGATCCGAAGCGCACCCAGGACGCGCTGACCAACGCGGCGCTCGCGGTGTCCAGCGCACAGGGCTCGACGGTGTATCAGGAGCTGGTGCGCTATCTCGCGACCATCCTGGAAGTGGACGCCGCGTTCATCGCCGCGCCTCACGAGCCCGACAGCACGCAGATGTGCGTGCACGCGTTCTATCTCGACGGCGAAACCCAGCAGAACTTCGAATATCCGAAAGCCGGAACGCCCTGCTCGCTGGTCATAGGACAGGCGTTCCGCATCTATCCTTCGGGGGTACAGCAGACCTTTCCCGAGGACGACGACCTGCGAAAGCTCGGGTTCGAGAGCTATGCGGGTTACCCCTTGAGCGACGGCAGCGGCGCCCCGCTCGGCCTGATCGCCGCCGCCTCGCGCCGCCCGATGGTCAATGCCGAGCTCATCGAGTCGATCCTCAAGATCTTCGCGGTGCGCGCGTCAGCCGAGCTCGAGCGCCAGCACGCGGAGGAGACGCTGCGGCGCTCGGAAGCGAGCTACCGCACGATCTTCGAAGCGAGCGAAGACGGCGTCTTCGTCCACGACTGGGACTCGGGCGCGCTCATCGACGTCAACCGCCGCGTGTGCGAGATGACGGGTTACGGCTACGACGAGATCAAGGCCATGACGATCGCCGAGCTGAGCTCCGGCGTCTATCCCTACACCGGCGAAGAAGCGGCCAAGCGTATCGCGGAAGCCAAGACCGGCAGGACGGTCCGGTTCGAGTGGCAAAGCCGGAGCAAGGACCGCAGCCTGCACTGGTACGAGATCGTGCTGCGCCCGGCGGTCATAGCGGGACAGCAGCGCATCCTCGCGTTCGCGCGCGAGATCACCGAGCGCAAGCTCGCGGAGCAGGCGCTGCGCCAGGCCCAGAAGATGGAAGCGCTCGGGCATCTCACCGGCGGCATCGCACACGACTTCAACAACCTGCTCACGAGCATCATGGGTTACATCGTGCTCGCGTCCGACCAGCCCGCGGCGCAGGACGCGAAGCTCGGCAAGTATCTGGAGCAGGCGCAGCACTCGTGCACGCGCGCGCGCGACCTCATCCAGCAGATGCTCACCTTCAGCCGCGGCCAGCGAGGGCAGCCGCGGCCCGTCGCGCTGGCGTCGCTCGTCGAGCAGTCAGTCAGGCTTTTCGGCGCCGCCGTGCCCGCGACGGTCGAGGTTCGGACCGATCTCTGCTGCGAGGTGCCGCCGGTGATGCTCGATCCGGTGCACCTCGACCAGATCCTGCTGAACCTGTGCATCAACGCGCGCGACGCGATGAACGGCCGCGGAACGATACGCATCAGCGTGGTCGAATGCGCGTCGTGCGAAGAAACCTGCACCGCGTGCCGCCAGGCGGCTTCGGGCGGATATGTCGAGCTGCGCGTGGAAGACGAAGGTCCCGGTATCGCCCCCGATGTGGTCGACCGCATCTTCGAGCCTTTCTTCACCACCAAGGACGTCGGCAAAGGCAGCGGGATGGGACTCGCGAGCGTCCACGGCATCGTGCACGAGCTCGGCGGCCACATCGTCGTCGAGAACGCCGCCCCGCACGGCACGCGCTTTCGCGTCCTGTTCCCCGCGCTCGGGGGCGAGAGCGGCGAAGCCGGGGCGTCGAGTGCCGCGTGCATACGCGCACCGCTGTGTTGCTTGTCCGGGCGGGTGCTGGTGGTCGACGACGAGCAGGCGGTGAGCGGCTTCATGTGCGACCTCCTTGAAAGCTGGGGCCTGCGCGTCACCACGGCGCCCACGGCAAACGATGCGCTCGATCTGTTCACTCACGACGCCGCGCCGTTCGATATCGTGATCACCGATCACAAGATGCCCGGAATGACCGGGCTGCAGCTCGCGTGCGAGCTGCACGCGGCGAATTCGCAATTGCCGGTGATCCTGTATACCGGCTTCAACGAAGGACTCGCTCGCGGCGATATCGACAAAGCGCAGCTTCGGGCCGTCGTCACCAAACCGATCGATCCGCACGAGCTTTTCGGGCTCCTGCAGACGCACCTGCCGCGGCCGACGGCCTAGTCGGCCGGATTCCGGATCAATTCCGCTGTCGAGCGGTCCGGAATGACGCGCCGGCCCGTCGTTCCGGGGTACCACATGCCCCCTGGAATGATTTAGTCGAGGGCGCAGTCCGGTCTGTCGATTAACGTCCACCCCGTTCGACAAGCTCGGGACAGGCTTCGACGAGCCCGGAGCGATGCATCGTCCATTTCGCATTAGCTTTTCTTTCGCCGCCTGCAAATATCCTTTACACACGCACGGAAGTTACATGACGGATACATATCGAACCGGACAGCGTTGCTGCAATGCGGTTAAGCTCCGGGCCTCTCGTCGAAACACCCGAATCGGACCCTCCATGTCGAAGCTCGCGCCGCTGCCTGCGTCGTTGTCAATTGCACTGCTCCTGCTCGCTGCAGGGTGCAAGCCGGCGGCACAACCGCCCGGGCCTCCGCCCCCCGCCGTTACGGTGATCACTGCCGAGCCGCGCCAGGTCGCGATTACGTACGAGTACGTAGGACAGACCGCGGGTTATCGCGAAGTCGAAGTGCGCTCGCGCGTCAACGGCATCGTGCAGCGGCGCAATTTCAAGGAAGGCAACCCGGTCAAGCGCGGCGAATCGCTGTTCACGATCGATCCCGTGCCTTTCCAGGTTGCCATCTCGCGCGCCGAAGCCGATCTGGGCGTGGTGCAGGCGAGGCTCGAGCAGGCGCGCCGCGATGTCGCGCGCTTAAAGCCCGTGCTCGAAGCGAAGGCGGTGAGCCAGAAAGAGCTCGACGACGCGATGTCCGCGGTCCGCATCAATGAAGCCGAAGCGAAGAGCGCGCAGGCGCGGCTCAACGAAGCAAAGCTCAATCTGTCCTACACGCGAGTCGAGTCTCCGATCGGCGGTGTCAGCAGCCGCGCGACGGTCTCGGAGGGCACCCTCGTCTCCGGCCCCAACGTTCTGCTCGCGACCGTCACCCAGACCGACCCGATGTACGTGATCTTCGGCATCCCCGACCGCGAGTATCTCGCGATTCGCCGCGACGTCGAAGCAGGCCGGCTCAAGCTCCCTCAGGGCAATCACTTCAAGACGACCGTCAAGCTTTCCGACGGTACGAGCTACACGCGCAGCGGCGACCTCAATTTCACCGACGTGCGCATCAACACGCAGACCGGAACGAGCGAAGCGCGCGCCGAGTTCCCGAACGCCCAGCAGCAGCTGCGCGCCGGGGAATTCGTTCGCATCGTGCTCGAAGGCGCGGTCAGGCCTGCGGCGATCGTGGTCCCGCAGCGCGCGGTGCTCGAAGGGCCGAAGGAGAAATTCGTCTACGTCGTGAACGCCGAGAGCAAAGTCGAGCCGCGGCCGGTGCAGGTCGGCGAATGGGCGGGCGACGGCTGGATCATCGAGTCGGGGATCAAGGCCGGCGAGCGCGTCATCGTCGACGGCGTCATGAAGATAGGCCCCGGCGCGCCGGTGCAGGTCGTCGCGGCCCAGCCCGATGCCGCGAAGGCCGGCGCTGCGCCCGTCCCCGACAAGAGCGCAAAGACGCCGCCCGCAAAATCCGCGACGCCTCCCGCGGCTGCGAAATAAAGGACGCCGCATGCTTTCGCGCTTCTTCATAGACAGGCCGATATTCGCGGCCGTGCTTTCGATTTTCATCGTGATCGCCGGGCTTGCGGCGATGCGGGTCCTGCCGATCGCGCAGTACCCGGAGATCTCCCCGCCGGTGGTCACCGTGCGCGCGGTCTATCCCGGCGCGTCGGCCGAAGTGGTCGAGCAGACCGTGGCCGCCCCGCTCGAGAACCAGATCACCGGTGTCGAGAACATGCTGTACATGAGCTCGACGTCGGGCTCGAGCGGCGTGGTCGAGATCCAGGTCACGTTCGAGATCGGCACCGACGTCGACAAAGCCGCACTCAACGTGAACAACCGCGTGAAGCAGGCCGAGCCCCGCCTGCCGCAGGAAGTGCGGCGCCAGGGCGTGACGGTCGAGAAAGGCTCGTCGGCGTTCCTCCAGGTGCTCGCGTTCTATTCGCCCGATAACCGCTTCGACGACCTGTACATCTCGAACTACGTGACGCTCAACGTGCTCGATGTGATGAAACGCATCCCGGGCACGACCAACGTCCAGATCTTCGGCGCGAAAGACTACGCGATGCGCATCTGGGTGCGCCCGGACCGCCTCGCGCAGCTCAAGGTGACGAGCGGCGACGTCGCGCGCGCGATCAACGAGCAGAACGCGCAGTTCGCCGCGGGCAAGATCGGGCAGTCCCCGGCGGCCACCGGGCAGGAGCTCGTCTACACCCTGACGACGCTCGGCCGCCTGACCGAGCCGAAGCAGTTCGAGAACATCGTGATACGGGCGAACGCCGACGGGTCGATCCTGCGCCTCAAGGACGTGGCGCGCGTCGAGCTCGGCTCGAAAGACTATGAATTCATCGGACGGGTCAACGGCAAGCCGGCCACGCTCGTCGGGATCTTCCTCCAGCCCGGAGCGAACGCGCTGGCGACCGGCGAGCGCGTGACGAAAGAGCTCACGCGGCTTTCGGCCGCCTTTCCCCAGGGATTCACGTACTCGGTGCCCTATGACACCACGCGCTTCGTGCGCGTGTCGATACGGGAAGTGGTGATCACGCTCGCCGAAGCGATGGTCCTCGTGTTCCTGGTGGTGTTCCTCTTCCTCCAGAACTGGCGCGCGACGCTCATTCCGTTCACGGCGGTTCCGGTCTCGCTGATCGGGACCTTCGCCGGCCTGCTCGCGCTGGGGTACTCGATCAATACCCTGACCCTTTTCGGGATGGTGCTCGCGATCGGGATCGTGGTGGACGACGCGATCGTCGTGCTCGAAAACGTCGAGCGCATCATGCGCGAAGAGCACCGCTCCGCGCGCGACGCCGCGATCAAGGCGATGCATGAAGTCACGGGGCCGGTCATCGCCATCGTGCTCACCCTGTGCGCGGTTTTCGTGCCGATCGCTTTTCTCGGCGGCCTCACGGGCGAGCTCTATCGCCAGTTCGCGGTCACGATCGCGATCGCGGTGGTGATCTCGGGGCTGGTCGCGCTCACGCTCACCCCGTCGCTGTGCGTGCTGATACTGAAGCGCGAGCACCACAACCCCGGCCGTTTCTTCCAGTGGTTCAACCGAGTGTTCGAGCGCGTGACCTCGCGCTACACCGACGGCGTCGCGTGGATGCTGCGGCGTGGCGCGCTGGCCGCCGTGCTGTTCATCGGCATGGTGGCGATCACCGCGGGCCTGTGGCGGATCACGCCCGGATCGCTCGTTCCCGACGAGGACCAGGGTTATTACATCGCCGCGGTGTTCCTGCCCGACGGTGCGACGCTCGAGCGCACCGA
>JAQGMV010000361.1 GCA_028292225.1 Betaproteobacteria bacterium | reverse complement strand
GAGACGATCAAGGAGATGCTCGACGGCAGGATCGACACCCTGCACTTCGACGAAGCGTGGCTGCCGCACGCGACCTTCCACGATTACTACCGCGGAATGCACGCGATCGGGAAGGACCGTCCGCGCTGCAAGGAGTCGATGATCTTCTCGACCCAGTCGACCCACAAGCTGCTCGCGGGGCTGTCACAGGCTTCGCAGATCCTGGTGCAGGACAGCGACAAGCGCTTGCTCAACCTGCACGCGTTCAACGAGTCGTATCACATGCATTCGTCCACCTCGCCGCAATACGCGATCATCGCATCGTGCGACGTGGCGGCGGCGATGATGGAGCCTCCCGGCGGCACCGCGCTCGTCGAAGAGTCGATCCAGGAAGCGATCGATTTCCGCCGGGCGATGCGCAAGGTCGACGCCGAGTTCGGCAAGGACTGGTGGTTCAAGGTGTGGGGGCCCGAGCGCCTCGCCGCCGAAGGCATCGGCAGCCGGGAGGACTGGATGCTGCGCCCGAACGAGCGCTGGCACGGCTTCGGCGACCTCGCGCCCGGCTTCAACATGCTCGACCCGATCAAGGCGACGATCATCACCCCGGGGCTCGACGTCACCGGCAAGTTCGCCAAGACCGGCATCCCCGCGATCATCCTGACGCGTTACCTCGCCGAGCACGGCATCATCGTGGAGAAGACCGGGCTGTACTCGTTCTTCATCATGTTCACGATCGGCATCACGAAAGGGCGCTGGAACACGCTGGTCACCGAGCTGCAGCAGTTCAAGGACGATTACGACCAGAACAACCCGCTGTGGCGCGTGATGCCGGACTTCCTGGCGAAGTATCCGTCGTACGAGAAGATCGGACTGCGCGACCTGTGCGACCAAATTCACGGCGTCTACCGGGCGAACGACGTCGCACGCGTGACGACCGAAATGTATCTGTCGAACATGGTTCCCGCGATGAAGCCGGGCGACGCGTGGTCGAAGATGACCCACGGCGAGATCGACCGCATCAGCATAGACGAGCTCGAAGGGCGCATCACGAGCGTCCTGCTGACGCCTTATCCGCCGGGCATCCCGCTGCTCATCCCCGGCGAGCGCTTCAACAAGACGATCATGGGCTATCTCCAGTTCGCGCGGACGTTCAACTCGCAGTTCCCGGGCTTCGAGACCGACATCCACGGACTGGTGGTCGAGAAGAAGAAGAGCGGGGAGCTCAACTATTACGTGGATTGCGTGAGGTCTGAGGACTGAGGGGTTTTGAGAAGAGCCGTCGTTGCGTTCTGCGTCAGCGCCGCGTCTGCAACCCCCGGACTTCGAAGCGAACCCGGTCGAGCTCCTTGCCGTCGGCCCCTGCGAGCACCACTACACGCCGCCCCGGCTGCGGGAGCCACATGACAGGCTTGTCCGCACGAGCGTTCTTTCCGTCTTCGAATACGAAGCGCGCCCCGCGCGGCGCCCCGCGGGCGGTCAGCATCAGCCGCTGGCGGCCTGCCGGAATGTCGGGATCGATGGCATAGATCGCGCCCTGCGCAGGCGTCTCGATGTGCGGTCGGATCGCGTTGTGTGCGATCGAGACGATCTTCGAGCGCTCGGTTCCCGCGATGAACAGCTCTTCGCGGTCCGGCTCGACCGCACCGGCATAGCTCACGCGCCGGCGCACGACGCCTTCGGGTGCGGCGGGCACGAACGGAACGGCGCCTTCCTGAAGGAAATCCATCACTTCGCGCCAGATCGGCGCCGCGCCGTCGACGCCGGAGACGTCGTGCATCGGCGCGCCGGAGAAATTGCCGACCCAGACGCCGACCGTATAGCGGCCCGCGTATCCCACGGCCCAGTTGTCACGCATGTCCTTGCTCGTACCGGTCTTCACGCTCGCGCGGTAGCGGGTCGCGAGCGGGCTGGCGAGGCCGAACGTGAGCGCGCGGGCAGCGGAGTCGGCGAGGATGTCGCTGATGATGTAGGCGGCGCGGGCGTCGATGGCTGGAGGGCGTTCATCCTTCGACTCCGCATCGCTACGCTCAGGACGAACGGAAACCGCTCGCATGCGCCCCGCGTTCGCCAGCGCGCGATATGCGTTCGTCAGCTGAAGCAGCGTCACTTCAGCGCCGCCCAGTGCAAGCGCATAGCCGTAATGATCGGCGTCGCGTTTGAGCTCGAATCCGAGATCCTTCAGCGCCCGGTAAAACGGCTCGTACCCCGTCAGCGCCAGCGTGCGCACGGCAGGCACGTTCAGCGACGAGGCGAGCGCCTGGCGCAGCGACACCGGGCCTTTGAAAGAGCGGTCGTAGTTCTGCGGCACGTAGAGCCCGGTCGGGAGGGTCACGGCGAGCGGGGAATCGTCGAGCACCGATGCCGCGGTCAGCAGCCGCCGCTCGATCGCGAGGGCGTAGAGAAAAGGCTTCAGCGTCGAGCCCGCGAGGCGGGGTGCGAGCACGCCGTCGACTTCCCGCGCACCCGAGAGCTCGCCGCTCGAGCCGACCCACGCGAGCACGTCTCCGCTCTGGTTGTCGATCACGACGAGCGCACCGTCTTCGACGTTGCGGCCTTCGAGCTCCCGGATGTGCCGCTGTAGCGTGGTCGCGGCAAAGCGCTGCAGCCGCGCGTCGAGCGTGCTCTTCACGCTTACGCCGGCCGTCTCGAGCAGCCTGCGCGCGAGATGAGGCGCGGCGCCGTCGAGCTCACGCTCGAATCGTCCAGCGCGCAGACCCGAGGACGCGAGGCCTTCGGCGATGAGGCAGTCGCGTTCGACGCGCTCGAGCAAGCCGCAAGCTCGCTTCGCAACGCGGGACCCGCCCGCATTCGGCGCGCGCACCAGCGCGGCGAGCAGCGCGCTCTCGACCCGATCGAGGCCCTGCGGCGCTTTTCCATAGAGCGCCTTCGAGGCCGCATCGACACCTTCGAGCTCGCCCCTGAACGGCGTCAGGTTGAGCCACGCTTCGAGAATCTGCGCCTTACCCCATGCGCGCTCGATCGCGAGCGCCTGTCGCATCTGGCGCCATTTGTCGACGACACCGCGCCGGCCGCTGGCTTCGAGCTCCGGGTTCAGATACGCGGCGAGCTGCATCGTCAGCGTGCTGCCTCCGCGGCGCCCGCCGGCCAGCGTCTGCCTGAGCGCGCCGGGCAGCGCGAGCCAGTCGACGCCGCCGTGCTCCCGAAAACGCCGGTCTTCGGACGCGAGCACCATCGCTTCGAGTGCTGGCGAGACCTCGCGGGCCGGCACCCACTCGCCCCGGCGGCGCTGGTGATCGATGCGCACGCGTGACAGCGGCTCGCCGCTGCGATCGAGCAGCCACGCGTCGGAGGCTCGCCAGGACGCTTTGACTTGGTCGAAGTCGGGGATGGGGTAGGGCGGGATGAACAAAGACACCGTCAGCGCAACGGCGCCAGCGCCCAGCGCGGCGAAAGCCCCCTTTAAAACTCGGTCCATGCGCCCCTTCACCCTAGCCCCGCCCCTTGCCGCTCCGCGGCTCTCTCCGCAAGCGGCGGGAGGGGACTGTTTGGTTGAACCTCCCAACAGGAGGGGTCATGGCTTGACCGCCACCGCCTGATTCGGAAGCTCGCCGAACATCTCCGGCGCATACAGCGCTTCGACGCGGGTCGAAGGCAGGTCGAACCGGCCGGGATTGTTGAGGCGAACCGTGTACTCGATCTTGAACTTTCCTTTCGGCACGAACTGGTAATACGCGCGATACGCTTCGTGCGTGCGCTCGATGAAGGTCGGCCACGCCCATCCGGCCTGCTTCTCGCCTTGCGTGAGTGAGCCCGCGTCGCGCCCGAGGCCCGAGCCGAGGATCAGTGCGCCGCTGGGAATCGGATCGTCGACCACGACCCACGTCATGTCGGTCTGCGCGTCGATGTCGAGTGTCACGCGATACACGTCGCCTCGCGTGTACGCGCTGCGCTCCTTCTGCTCGACCGGAGTCACCGTGCGAACGACCGAATAGCCGGTGAACAGCGGCGCTTTCAGCGGAAGGGCGGCGCGCGACTGCACGATCGCCCACGGCGCGCCCGGACCGTTGTGAGCGATGGTCAGGGTGTCGCGGCCGTGTGGCCATTCGATATCCTGCGTTTGCCGCTCACGGCCGATCTTCACAGGCAGCGACTTGCCGCCGAGCGTGACGGTGCTGCTGCCGCTTGCCGGCGTTTTCTCGAAAGCTTCTGAGTAGCGCGCCATCGCGACGACACCCCACGCGTTCGCCACCGTCGTTCCCCAGCGCCCGCGCTTTTGCCTCGACAGGGTTCCGCGCACCAGGCGGCCCACGTCCTCGCGCCAGTCGGAGTCCTCGAGCACCGCGATCAGCGCGCGATTGGCATTCACGTCTGCGGACGCCATCAGCCACCACAGCGCGTCGCTGCGCTCGGTCGAGAAAGTCATCACCGTGCCCTGGAAGTTCATCCTTGCGCGCAGCAGCCCCATGGCCTCGGAGAGCCGCTCGTCGCGCTTCGGAATCCCTTTTACGCGCTTGAGGATCCCGATCCAGTCGATCAGCGCCGAGGTCGGCCACAGCGCGGGATCGATCGTGATCGAGTCGAGCATGTTCGGCCGCGCTTTCTCGTGGCGCGCGAGCGCCTCGATCGCTGCGAGCTTGCGGATCGTCAGGTCGGCCGTGGGCATCGCGCCGTAGCGCGTGATGCGGCCGGTCGCGAAAGCATCGAGGCCGGCGAGCATGCGCGAGAGCGCCGCTTCGGGCCATTCGCGGCCGCTCTCGTGCGCGATCTGCACGAGATACGCGGTGAGCGCGTCGCTGCCGGTGATCGAGTCGATCGGGAAGTAGCGCGCGAGACCGTCACGGTCGAGATAATTCGGGAGGCTCGCGCCGAGCGTGTCCCACAGCCGGTCGTCGGAGAGCCCGATCGCCTGGGACGTGCGCTGCTCGAGGCAGGTGTACGGATACTTCGCGAAGTATTCTCGAACCGCGGAAAGCTCGGCGCCGAGCGTTCCCATGAGGTCGACCCGAACGCTGCCTCGCCCGGGGATCGCATCGGCGGGACGCTCGATCGGAAATTCGAGAGGCTTGTCGATACGCGCGAGCGTCGCCTGGTAGACGCGCACCGGGTGCACCTCGTTCACCTTTTGCGTGGTGCGCAGGCGATCCTGTCCGTCTTTCCCCGCAGCAGTGACTTCCCAGTACAGGCGCTCGACGCCGATCGGCGCTTTCATCGGCACCGAGATGACTTTCGCTTCGGCTCCGGTAAGGGCGACGTTCTGGTTGCCGCTCGCGAGGGTCTTCCCCGCCTTGTCGTCGGCGGGGCGGTCGCGGACGATCCATGAGAACTTCGCCGAGACCGGCTGCGGGGTCGCGTTCCTCAGCGTGAACATCGCGCTGTAATCGTCCTGCTCGCGGACCACCGGCGGCAGCCCCGAGAACAGCATCAGGTCCTGGGTCGCTCGTATGACGGCCGATCCGTGGCCGAACTTGGCAGCGCCCGCAGTCGCCACCGCGACGATGCGAAAGCTCGTGAGCGAATCGTTGAGCGGTATCGTGATCGATGCGCGGCCCTGAGCGTCGAGCGGAACGCGGCCTTTCCACAGCAGGAGGGTGTCGAACAGCTCGCGCGCGCCGCCGCGTCCGCCGCCGCCGCCTGCCGCGACCGCTTTCTTGCCGAAGTGACGCTTGCCGATGACGAGGCCTTGCGCCGTCGCGGTCGTCACCTCGACCGGCCTTTCGCCGAGCAGCCCTTCGAGGATGTTCCACGAGCTGTTGTCCATAAGCTCGAGTAGGCCTTCGTCGACGGCGGCGAGCGCGATCTCGCCATTGGCTGCAGGCTTGCCATTGCCGTCGACGACTTCGATCGCCACGCGCGTGGTCTCGCGCACCTTGAGCACGTCACGCTCGGGCGTCACTTTCACGTTGAGCGTGTACTCCCGGCGGCCGACCTTGATCTCGGCCATCCCGAGTTTGTAGGCGGGCTTGGTGAGATCGACCAGCGCGGTCGGGCGCGTGTCGCGCTCGACCGGCACTTCGTCGACGATGCCGAGCCAGTGACCGATCCTGTAGGCCCAGCGCCTGAGCCACGCGTACGGTCCCGGCACCTCCGGATCGACCCGGCCCCGCAATGCCAGCGCGGAGACGAATACGTTCGGTCCGTAGTTGCCGAGGATAGGTACTTCTATGGTCGGCGATTTGCCGTCGAGATTGACGACCTGCTGCCACAGCACGCCTTCGCGCTCGACGGTCACGAGCACCGTCGCTTCGCGAAAAGGCATGCGCACCTGGAATTTCGCGGTCTCGCCCGGCTCGTAGCGCTTCTTCTCGGCGATGAGATCGATGCGGTCGTGGTTGGTCGGCTCGAACCACCACTCGTCGTCGCCGC
>JAQGMV010000324.1 GCA_028292225.1 Betaproteobacteria bacterium | reverse complement strand
CACTGCCTTCCTGCCTGACTTCGGGCAGCACCACTGCAAAATGGTCGGCACCGACTCGCGCCGTAAGGTTGGCGTCCCCCGCATTGACCGTCAGCCACTCCGCCACCTGCTTCAGGAGCGTGTCTCCGGCCGGCTGGCCGAGGCTGTCGTTGATGTTCTTGAAGCGCTCGAGGTCGATCAGAAACAGCGCAAGCTTGTTGCCGCCGCTGGCAGCGCTGCGCATGTACGACGTCACCCGCTCCAGCAGCAGGGTGCGGTTCGCGAGCCCGGTGAGTACATCGTAGTAGGCCAGGTAGTCGAGCTTCTCGCGCCTCTCGATCGCCATGAGCGCGAACGAGATGTCTGACGCCACTCCCTCGAGCAGCGCAAGCTCGTCCTTGTCGAAAAATCCCCTTCCGGTGGCGAAAAGGACGATGAGGACCGTCGCTCTGCCGTCCACGACGAGCGGAAGGGATAGCGATGAGCGGTATCCGTGCCTGCGTGCCTCCTGCCGGAGCCTGCCTGTTGTCACCTCGTCTTCGACATTGTTGTTGGCCGACGCCTTCCCTGTCCGGATGGCCTCGGCGAGCGTCCCATTTGCGGCGCTGATACTGGACCAGGTCACCGAGTGCGCGGTCTCCTCGGAAAATCCTTTCCACGCAATCGGCCGCGTCGTTTGCCGTTCCTGTTCGATCGCTCCTATCCATATCATCTGGAACTGACCGTGCTCGGATATGATCCGGCAGGTCTCGGTGAGCAGCACCTCGCGCTCGCGGATACGCACGATGGCCGCGTTGATCTCGCGCGAAACTGTACGGATGCGCGAGAGCTTGTCGATCTTCTGCTCCCTGGCGAGATTCTCCACGGCAAACGAGATATCCCCGGCCATCTCGCTCAGAAGCTTCAGCTCTTCGTCGTTGAAAAACTTGCGTTCCACCGCATACAGGACCATGACTGCGACCACGCTGCCGTCCATCAGCAACGGCAGCGCGATCCGCGAGTGGTATCCGCGCCGGGCCGCCTCCTCCCGTCTCTCCCCGCCACCCGGTGATTTCGTCATGTCTTCGAGGAACACCGGAGCGCGCGCTCTTATCGCCTGCCCCACGACCCCCTGCCCCCGGGGATGCTCGAGGCGCGCGGAAGACTTGAGCCTGGCCAGAGACTCATTGGCCTGGAACCCGGCATGGGCGACAGGCGTGACGTCGAGCGTTTCCGGATCGAGGACGCCGATCCATGCGATTCCGAATCCGCCGTACTCGACGGCGATCCGGCACGCCTCCCTGAACAGGTCCTCCCGGTCGCGAACCCGCATGATCAGCGACCGGATACTGCCCATGATGAGCTGGATACGATTCAGACGGGCGATCCTCTCCACTTTTTCGATGCTCTCGAGTGCAAACGAAATGTTGCCCGCCACCTCGTTCAGGAGGGCGACTTCCTCGTCGTCGAAGAATCCCCGCACCGCCGCGAAAAGAATGATGATGCCTATCACGCCGCCGTCGGCTATCAGCGGCATGCATACGGTGGAGCAGCACCCGTTCTTCGTTGCCTCCTGACGCAGATACCCTGGACTTACCTGCTGATTCAGGTCATTGCAGACGACGACCTTCCGGCTCCGGATGACTTCGCCCAACAGCATCCCGGGCATGCTCAGTCTCGTCCAGTTCACGCTATGCGCGATCTCCGGGGAAAAGCCCGCCCATGCGACGGGCTTGATGTGCTCCTTCTCCTGGTCGATCAATCCGACCCACACGAACTCGAACTTTCCGCGCTCCACTGCGACACGGCAGGTGTCCCGCAGCAATGCCTCGCGGTCATGTGTGCGGACGATGGCGACGTTGATCTCGCTGGATACCGCGCGCATACGCTCCAGCTTCTCGAGCTGCTGCTGCCGGCCGATATTATCGAGCGCGAACGAGATGTCGCCGGCGAGCTCGGTCAGCAGCCTGAGCTCTTCCTCGTCGAAGAAGTTGGCTTCCCTGGCAAACAGGGAAAGACTTCCCACTGCGACGCCTTTCACGATCAGCGGCAGCACGACCAACGAGAGGTAACCTTGCGCAATCGCCGCCGCGCGGCGGACGCCGCCTACTCCGGGCTCGGCGGAGATGTCGTTGCTGAAGAGCGGCCGGAGCTCGCGTATCGCGCGACCGACCAGGCCTCTCAGATCCGGCCGATCGACCCGCGCGGTCGACTTGATGCTGGCGAGATACTCCGCCCCCATACCCGCGCACGCCACGGGAACCAGATCCATTGTCGCCGGATCGATCTTCCCGATCCACGCCATGCCGAAGTTGCCCTGTTCGACCGAGATCCGGCACGCCTCCCTGAACAGCTCATCGCGATCCCGCACGCGCACGATGAGCGTGTTGATGCCGCTCAGTACCGCGTATACGCGATTCAGACGCCTTATGCGCTCATCCGCCGCCTTGCGTTTGGTGATGTCTTTGATCACACAGGCGATGCGTACAATCTTCCCGGCGTCGTCCCGCACGGGAAACCCCCGCATCTCCATGCTGTGGGTCAAGCCGTCCGGACGCACGATGCGATAGTCGAATTCAAACGTTCCCGCAGACAATCCGTGCCTGTATTTCTCGTAAGTGGGTACCCGATCATCAGGGTGGAACGCCTCGAACCACGATTCGGCGCTCGCGTACAGGCTTGCGCGGCTGCGGCCCCAGATTTCTTCATAGGCGGGGCTGACGTACAGCATGCGACTGGTTTTGGCGTCGACAAGGAAAAACACGTCGCGGATGTTGTCAGCCATCTGACGGAACCGCGACTCGCTGGCACGCAGACTTTCTGTGCGCGCCTGCACCTCTCGTTCCAGCGTGACGGTATGGTTGCGGAGAAAATCCCCGTACGCTTTCAGGCGCAGCAGATTGCGCACCCGCAGCCACAGCTCGGCGCGTTCGACCGGTTTGGTCAGGAACTCTTCCGCGCCGGCGTCGAGACCGGCCAGGCGCGCGCCGCGGTCGGTCAGCGCCGTCACCATGATGATCGGAATGCTCGAGGTGACGGGGTCCGCCTTGAGTATGCGGGCCACGTCGTACCCGTCCATGCCGGGCATCATCACGTCGAGCAAAATCAATTGTGGCGCATGCTGCGCGACCGCCGCCAATGCCTCTTCGCCACTGGCGGCGCTCAGCGTGAGATAGCCTTCCGGCCGCAGCAGCGCCTCGAGCAGCTTGCAGTTCTGCCTTTCGTCGTCGACGATGAGGATGGTTGCAGCATCGGGGCCATTCATGCCGCTTGATGAAAACGGTTTAGTTCGATGAATGCCTGTGACGCTGGTAGCCGCTACCGGGTCGTTCACGGCGCGGGGTGGAACGGAGGTGTTTGACCGGTCACTCGCGGCCCTGTAGCCAGCAGCCTTTCAATCGCCGCATATAAATCCTTGTAGCGCAACGGTTTGGCGATATAGGCGTCACAACCGGCGAGCTGGCTCTTTTCCCGGTCCGCCTTCATTGCCATGGCGGTCAGCGCAATGATAGGGATGGCAGCGGTGACAGGATCCTGTTTGAGCAGCGCCGTCGCGGCCAGGCCGTCGATGCCGGGCAACTGCAGGTCCATCAGAATCAGGTCCGGCCGGTCTGTGCGCGCCAGCGTCATACCCGTTT
>JAQGMV010000321.1 GCA_028292225.1 Betaproteobacteria bacterium | reverse complement strand
GCTCAGGGTGTTTTCCGCATCGGGCACGACGCCGAATCCCCACGGGCCGAGCAGCATGCCGGCCGCGAGATAGCCGAGAACCGCGCCGAGCTTGAAGCGCTGGAACAGCGGCACCAGCAGCACCGCGCTCAGCAGAAAGATCGTGGCGACTTCGAGCAGATGCATAGACTTCAGTGTTGAGTGTTGAGTGTTGAGTCGAGGAGCAGTGCACGCGCACGCAGGCGCTCAGCAGGCGGCTTGCGCCAACTTAACACTAAACACTCACAACTCAACGCTGCGACGCAGTCGCTAAGCGACCTCGTGACCGGCCGCGATCCATGCTTCGAGCCCGCCTTCGAGCGGGCGCACGCGCACATAACCCTTGTCGATCAACGTGCGGGCGACACGCGCCGCGCTGGCTTCGTTCGGTCAACTGCAATAGACGACGACTTCCCGCTCAGGGGGCACCGTCTCGAGGATGGCCTCCAGGCTGTCGAGGTCGCCGTTGATCGCCCCGGGAATGCGCCGCGGATCGGCTTCGCGCGCGAGTGCAGAGCGCGCATCGATGATGACCGGCCGCGCGCCGCCGTCGATCATGCTGCGAAGGTCGTCGACGTTGATCCGGATCATGCGCAGAAACCTGATCAGCAGATAGCGCTCGGTCCCTTTGACCGCAATGTAGACGACGACGAGGGTGACCGCGACTGCGAGAGCGCCCGCGCCCATCGCTTCGATCCGCGTGAGCAGCTGCTCGATTTCCCTGCGGAAAAAGAATCCCGACGCGACGGGGACGGCGGCCCACAACGACGCGGCAACGGCGCTATACGCGATGAACCGGCAGAAGCCGACGTGCATCGCGCCCGCGAGCGGCGGCGCCACCGTCGAGAAACCGGGGATGTATTTCGCGAGCAGCAGCGAGGGCGGACCCCAGCGCGCGAAGATGTTCTCGGTCTGCTTCACACACGAGTCCGGCTCGAGCGAGATGCGGCACAGCGTGCGCAGCACCCGATAGCCGTAGCGCCTACCCGCGAGGTACCACGGCACGTCGCCGAGCAGCGACGCGGCCACGATCACGACTGCGAGCGGAAGAAGATGGAGAGTGCCCTCGGCGAGCAGGGCCCCGGCGACGATGAGCATCGGCAGCGCGGGAATCGGCAGGCCGAGCTGCGCGACGAGCACGTTCAGGAAGACGAGCGACATTCCGTGCTGCGCGAGCAATGCTCTCAGTGCTTCCAACCCGCGCTCCCTGCCTCTCTCATACCCCCATGATACGCGACACCGCTGGCTTCATCGCCGCGGCAGTTTCCCTCCTTGGCGTTTACCGGCGTATCGGCTTTGATTGAGCTACCGCTCAATCGAACCGATACGCATCCATTCCGATGACGCCGTAGGCATAGCTCGTATGTATCCGTTTTGCCGGCACGCCGGGCGTCCCCGCCCCCGCAGCGACGAAGACGGGCAGCAGGTGCTCGTCGGTCGGGTGGTTGCGGACCGCTTCCGGCGCGTGTCTGCGATACGCGAGCAGATCCCCGGTGCGCCCCTGCTCGAGCGTTGAAGCGAGCCATTCCCCGAACTCGAGCGCCCACGGCGCGGGCTCGCCCTCGCGGGCGTTCGCGCGAAACTCGCGCAGATTGTGCGTGGCGCTGCCGGACGCGAGGATCAGGACGCCTTCGTCGCGCAGCGGGCGCAGCGCTTCTCCGATGCGCCAGTGGTGCTCGGTGCCCAGGTGCGGCTGAATCGAAAGTTGCGTCACCGGGATGTCGGCCTGCGGGTACATCAGGATGAGCGGCGTCCATGCACCGTGGTCGAGCCCGCGTTCAGGGTCGATGTCCACCTGCATGCCACGATCAAAGAGCAGCGCCGCCACGCGGCCCGCAAGCTGCGGGGCGCCCGGCGCGGGATACCGCAGCCGGTACAGCGCTTCGGGAAAACCGCTGAAGTCGTGGATCGTCCCGGGCCGCTCGGCCGCGCTCACCGCAGGGCGCTGCGTCTCCCAGTGCGCCGAGATCGCAAGGACAGCCCGCGGCTGCGGAAGCTCCGCAGCCAGCGCCGCGATGAAATGGCGCGCAGGGCTGTCCTCGAGCGGCAGCGTCGGAGCACCGTGAGACAGGAACAATGCAGGCATTGCAGACATGATCGGGACTCCAGCGAAAATACGAGTATGCCGATCGGCGCGGCGCTGAAAAAGACGAATTTTTCGGTGCTAACGATCGAATGAGCCAGGCGCTTGTCGGGCCACGATTAGTCTATGTGGCGTAAGCCGCCAGGCTGATTACTTCTCGCGCGGCACTCTCGTAGCATGGGCTCGTGGGCGCTCACCTGAAGTCGATGGCGTCAGCGTAGTGGAACGGAGGACATCATGAACGCAATAAGCATTTATCCCGGCCGCGACGGTTGGTACTTCGAAGTATGGATCGCGTCGCGGCTGGTGGTATTCGGCTGGTGCGCGACGCGTGAGCACGCGGAACAGGAGGCGGCGCTTGTCTAAGCCCGCGCGGGAACCCGGCTCGTCGCGGCTCGAGCTCCAGGGCCGCGACGCTCAGCCCGTGCGCTCTTTACCTTCCGTCGCTTTTTCGGTTTCAGGCGCGGCCGTCACGTTGTCGTGCGATGCCGTGTCGGTGTGCTCCGACGCGAGCTCTTTTTCCTGCGCCGAAATTTCCTCGTGCACTTTCTTCATGTCGAGCGCCCTGGCCTGCTCGATGACGCTCTCGAGGCCCGCAGCGGGCAGCGCGCCCGCCTGAGAGAAAAGCATCACTTTTTCGCGAAAAAGGGTGATCGTCGGGATCGACCGGATCGCGAAATGCCCGGCGAGCTCCTGCTGCTCGTCGGTGTTCACTTTGGCGAAAACGACGTCCGGGTACTTGTCCGACGCAGCTTCGTAGACCGGCGCGAATCCTTTGCACGGCCCGCACCACGGCGCCCAGAAATCGACGACGACCACGTCGTTCGCGGTCACGACCTCTTCGAAATTGTCTTTGGTGAGTTCCACGGTTGCCATTTGCGGCCCCTCGTAACGGTGAATCGTGAATCGTAAATCGTAAGCAGCGTCTCCATGATCAAGCCAGCAGGATTCGCACCCGCTCGACCCGACGCACGATTCACCATTTACGATTGACGATTTACCACTCAGTGCAGCTTCACCCTCGGTTCGGTCCGCCGCGAAAACAACCTCGCGAGCAAGTCGAAGATGACCCGGGCCGCGCCGTGCAGCGCATAGAGGTGCATACGGTACAGCGATATATACATGATCCGGGCGAACAGCCCTTCGACGAACAGGGCGCCGCCCAGGAGTCTGCCCATGAGGCTGCCGACGGTGCTGTATTCCCCCAGCGACACGAGCGAGCCGAAGTCGCGATAGACGAAAGGTTGCAGGGGTTTGCCCGCGAGACGCCGCGTGAGATTGCGCCCCAGATGAGACGCCTCCTGATGCGCTGCCTGGGCGCGCGCCGGCACGCATGGCGCGTGGTCGGGCCACGGGCAGCATGCGCAGTCGCCCATCGCGAAGACGTCGGGGTCGCGCGTGCTGCGCAGCGTCTGGTGAACCACGAGCTGGTTGACGCGGTTGGTCTCGAGTCCGTCGAGGTCTTTCAGGAAATCGGGCGCCTTGATTCCCGCGGCCCACACGGTCAGCTCGGCAGGGATGGTGCGGCCGCTCGCGGTAACCACGCCGTCGGCGCGTATCTCGGTGACGCGCTCGTTCGTGTGCACGTCGACCTTGAGCCCTTGCAGCAGACCGAGCGCCGCGAGCGCGACGCGTTCCGGCAGGATCGGGAGTATTCGAGGTCCCGCTTCGACGATCGAAAGCCGGACATCGCGTTCGGGATCGATCTGCTCGAAGCCGTAGGCGACGAGCTCGCGTGTCGTCTTGTGCAGCTCGGCCGCAAGCTCGACGCCGGTTGCGCCGGCGCCGACGATGGCCACGTGGAGCTGCTCGGGCGCGAGCGCCGTCTTCTGCTCGTTCGCGCGTATGCACGCGTTGACCAGCCGGCGGTGAAAATGCTCGGCGTCCTCGGGCGTGTCGAGGCTGATCGCGTGCTCGCGCGCGCCGGGCGTGCCGAAATCGTTGGTGCGCGTGCCGACCGCGAGCACGAGCGTGTCGTACGGGATCTCCCGGCGCGGGATGAGCTCCTCGTGCTCGGTCTCGTCGAACGTGGGGCCGAGCTTGACTACCCGTCGCGCGCGGTCGAGGCCGTCCATGTAGCCGAGCTGGAACTCGAAGTGATGCCAGCGCGCCTGCGCGAGGTAATCGAGATCGTGCTCGTACATGTCCATGCTTCCCGCAGCGACTTCGTGCAGCAGCGGTTTCCACAAGTGCGTGCGCGAGCAGTCGACGAGCGTGATCCGCGCACGGCGCTTGCGCCCGAGCCTGTCTCCGAGGCGGGTAGCGAGCTCGAGCCCGCCGGCGCCTCCGCCCACGATCACGATGCGATGGAGCGCCTCTCGTACCTGTGTCTGATCGGCCATATTGCGGAATCATAGCGCAGGGGCTTTAGCCGGCTGGACGGTGCCTCGGCCCACGCTATACCATGCGCCGTCGGTTAACCTCCGGAGCACCATAGCATGACGCGTTCCTCGGCCTCCGTTCGGCGAACACTGGCGCACGCGGTTTGTGCGCTCGTGTTGTGTGTTGCCTGTACTGCGCACGCGCAGAACCGTACAACCGTCACGCTCGGCACGGCGACTCCCGGCGGTGGATTCCCGGTTTACGGCGAAGCTTTTGCAGGCGTGATCAATCAGACCGATCCCACGCTCGAGCTCAAACCGGTCAACACCAAAGGCAGCACCGAGAACGTGCCTTTGCTCGAAGCCGGCAAGATCGACATCGGGCTTGCGACAGGCGAGGTGACCTATGAAGCGCTGCGAGGCATCGGGCGTCCTCCGGCGAAGATCGCGATCGTGGCCGCGATGTATTCCCAGGCGGGATTTTTCGCCGCGCGCGGCGACAGCCCGTACAGGTCGATCGCCGATCTTCGCGGCAAGCCCGTGGTCTGGGGCGCTCGCGGCTCGGGTTTCGTCGTGCTCGCCCGGTACCTGCTCGACGGGCTCGGACTCGACATCGAAAAGGATTTCCAGGCGATCTATCTCGACCGTGCGGGCGATGGCCCCGCGATGGTGCTCGATGGGCGTGCAGCCGCGATGTGGGGGGGCGGTGTCGGCTGGCCTGCATTCACCGAAATCGCCAAAGGTCCCAGCGGCGCGCGGTTCATTCCGCCGACCGCCGCGGAAATCCAGCGCATCGCGGCCAAGCACGATTTCCTGCAGCGCCTGACCCTTCCGGCCCGCAGCTATCCGGGGCAGGACGCGCCGATCGAGTCGCTCGGGTCATGGAGCTTCGTCCTCGCACGCCCGGACCTTCCGGACGACGTCGCCTACCGCATCGCCCGCGCGCTGCAC
>JAQGMV010000271.1 GCA_028292225.1 Betaproteobacteria bacterium | reverse complement strand
ACGATCAGGATGATGCCCGTAAGCTCCATCGCGCGCTCCGAGACGTTATGTCGGAGGCATTGTAGCGCCCTTCAACTCACCACGTGTACTGCACCGTGTAGCGAACGACAGCTTCGCGGCCCGCGGCAATCTTCACCGGGAAATGAATCGTGCGCGCGTCCTGCTTGTCGTAATCCTGCGTCTTCTGTGTGATCGACCAGTTCACCCAGCGATAAAGGTTCTCCTTGACGATGACGGTCACGGGCTCTTTCTTCTGGTTGCGCACTTTGACCTCGATCTCTTCTGTCATCGTCCTGCGCGTAGTGTCGACCGAGAAGTTGACCTGACGCCGCTCACCGACCACGTCGAATGCAGAGCCGAGCCTGATCAGGACTTTCTCGTTGCGAGGCGTGTGCTCGATCGTGTCCTCGCCGATGAATTCCAGCGTCTTGTCCGCGGGGTCGAGCTTCGACACCCGCATGCGCCCGGCCGGCAGCGGCATGCCCATGTTGTTTTCCTGCGCGTTCCTGAAAGTGAGGTAGGTGTCGACTTTTCTGTTGCTCTCATTCCCATACGTCCGGTCGGTGAGCGGGGCGGAGCCATAGCCGTAGGCCGGCGCCGCGCCGTAGTACACGAGCGTTTTCTCGCACGGCACTCCGCGCGCAGCGGGAAAGAGCTCGATCTGCTTCGTTGAATTGTCGGGCAGTGTCGTCTGCCTGCCGAGGGTATAGAGGTGATACTCGAAAAACGATTTCTCTTCGAAACCCGCGACTTTTCCCACCCGCGACATCACCGCAGCCTCGTCCATCGCGCGCATCGGCACCGCCTGCGGCCGCGCCGCGCGGTTCACCTCGCCGGCGACGAGCTTCAGCTTTGCATCCGGGTAGCTCGCGCCCGACTGGTTGAGGATGCTCACCCACGCACCGATGTCGAGCCTGCACGCATTCGCGTTCGCGCCTTCGGCATAGGTGAGGTTGTAGTCGGCCCACCAGGTGATCCCCGTCGTCTGATACGACACCCGCGTCGCGTGCGTCGCCGCGCGCTCGGCCGCGATGTCCCAGACCAGCGTCGGCCGGGTGATGAGCCCGCCGGGAAGCTCGGGCAGCGTCACGCCGGCGTTGTGCGCCAGCGTCTGGATCGTCCCGTCATTACGCTTCAAGACGATCCCTCCCGCGGTCGAGAGCAGGGTTCCGGTATACGACTCGACGCCGGTGCCGCGCACCTGGTCGACCGTGATGGTGCGGTCGACGTATTTCTGGAGGAGCTTCGCGCTGTTCACCAGATCGAACTGGAAGTTCTGCTCGACGACGTGGGTGCCTGCGGGATCGGTCAGCGACTCGAACGCGACCGTGGTCGGGTCGATGAGCGCCGCGACGTCGGTAAAGCGCACGGCGTTGCGCCCGCGCTCGAGCGCGAATGGGCGTTCGTGCCTCACGACGGCATAGCCCGGCACGTTCTGGCCGCCGCCCCCGTTGCGATAGGTCTCCGGCGGGATCGCGCCGGGACGCGACGTGCTGTACACGGTCAGCGCAGTCGAGGACCCGGCGGTGGGAGTTTGCGCGTGCGCGATCGGCGTCAAGGCGCCCGGAAGTACGAGCGCGAGGGCTGCGCCAGAGGGTAGTTTCATGAAAGCTCCTGGTTGTCTCGATGCACAGGAGCATTAAACGCGGCGGCGAGCGCGGAAGGGTTAAGCCCGCGGGTGTGACAAAAGCCATTGATATCATGAGCACATAAGGAATTTCGATGCCGCGATCAGCGCCCGGCCCTTAGAATCGTCCCTTCGCTACGCGGCAAGATCATGTCAGACGCCCCCGCGGCCGCCGCCGCCTCCCCCACCGAAATGAAGACCACCACGTGCTACATGTGCGCGTGCCGGTGCGGAATACGCGTGCATCTGCGCGGCGGTGAAGTGCGTTATATCGAAGGCAATCCCGACCACCCGCTCAACAAGGGTGTGATCTGCGCCAAGGGCGCTTCGGGGATCATGAAGCAGTATTCGCCGGCGCGGCTCACGCGGCCGCTCAAACGCAAGGCAGGGGCACAGCGCGGCGCTGCGCAGTTCGAGGCGATCTCGTGGGAAGAGGCGTTCTCGCTTCTGAGCGAGCGTCTCGCGAAAATCCGCTCGACCGATCCGAAGAAGTTCGCGTTCTTTACCGGCCGCGACCAGATGCAGGCGCTGACCGGTTTGTTCGCGCGTCAGTTCGGAACGCCCAATTACGCGGCCCACGGCGGTTTCTGCTCGGTCAACATGGCTGCCGGGATGATCTACACGATAGGCGGCTCGTTCTGGGAGTTCGGCGGACCCGACCTCGATCGCGCCAAGCTGTTCGTGATGATCGGGACGGCCGAGGACCACCACTCGAATCCGCTGAAGATCGCGATCTCCAAGTTCAAGCGCCGCGGAGGCCGCTTCGTCTCGATCAATCCGGTGCGCACCGGTTACTCCGCGATCGCCGACGAATGGGTGCCGATCCGGCCCGGGACCGACGGCGCGCTGATCCTCGCGCTCACGCACGAGATCATTCAGACCGGCCTCTACGACCGGCCTTTCATCGCGCGCTACACCAACGCCGGCTACCTCATCGACATGGACCCGGAAAGCGAGCGCCACGGCCTCCCGGTGCGCAGCGGCGAGGACCCGCGTCACGGCAACCCGTATTTCGAGCACGACGAGCTGTGGTGGGACCGCGAGCGCAACATCCCCGTCGTCAACCACAGCCCCGACAGCGATCCCGCGCTCGCCGGCGAGTTCACGCTGCCGACCGGCAAACCGGTGAAGCCCGCTTTCCAGCTCCTCATGGATCGCGTGAAGCAGTACACGCCCGAATGGGCCGAGCAGATCACCGGTATCCCCGCCGAGACCATCCGCCGCCTCGCGCGCGAGATGGGCGTGACTGCGCGCGACCAGAAAATAGAGCTCCCGATCCCGTGGACCGACAGTTGGGGTGTCGACCACGAGACCGTGACCGGCAACCCGGTCGCGTTTCACGCGATGCGCGGTCTTGCCGCGCACTCGAACGGTTTCCAGACGATACGCGCGCTCGCGATCCTGATGTCGCTGCTGGGCACGATCGATCGGCCCGGAGGCTTCCGCCATAAAGCGCCTTTCCCGCGCGCGATTCCGCCGGTGGCCAAGCCGCCGAACAGTCCGGACGCGGTGAAGCCCGATACGCCGCTCGCAGGGCTCGTGCTCGGCTGGCCTGCAGGACCGGACGACCTCTTCGTCGACAGGGAAGGTCGTCCCGTCCGCATCGACAAGGCGTTCTCATGGGAGTACCCGCTCGCGGTGCACGGGATGATGCACAACGTCATCACCAACGCGTGGCGCGGCGACCCGTACCGAATCGACACGCTGATGATCTTCATGGCGAACATGGCGTGGAATTCGTCGATGAATACCGTCGAAGTCCGCAAGATGCTCAACGACCGCGATGAGAGCGGCGAACACAGGATTCCGTTCATCGTCGTGTGCGATGCGTTCCAGTCGGAGATGACGGCCTTCGCCGATCTCGTGCTCCCGGACACGACGTATCTGGAGCGTCACGACGTGATGTCGATGCTCGACCGGCCGATTTCGGAATTCGAAGGGCCCTGCGATTCGGTTCGCATTCCCGTGGTGCCGCCCAAGGGCGAGTGCAAGCCTTTCCAGGAAGTCCTGATCGAGCTCGGCTACAGGCTGAAGCTTCCCGCGTTCACCACTCCCGAAGGCGCCCGGAAGTACCGCGATTACCCCGATTTCATCGTCAACTTCGAGACCGAGCCGGGCTCGGGCATCGGCTTTCTGGCGGGGTGGCGAGGCAAAGGCGGCGAGAAAGCCATGCGCGGCGAGCCCAACCCGCGGCAGTGGGAGATGTACGAGAAGAACAACTGCGTGTTCCAGCATCGGCTTCCGCGCTCGTACCAGTACATGCGCAACTGGAACAAGGGTTATCACGAGTGGGCCGCGCGCGCCGGGCTGCGCCGCTATCCCGATCCGATCGTGCTGCGCCTCTATTCGGAAGTGCTGCAGAAGTTCCGCCTCGCCGCGCGCGGCAAAGGCCCTTCGCGCAAGCGACCGCCGCCCGAGCTCGCGCCGCGCATCGAGAAGTATTTCGACCCGCTGCCGTTCTATTCGGCGCCTCTGGAGATGGAGGCGACCGACACGACGCGCTACCCGCTCGCTGCGATCACCCAGCGCCCGATGGCGATGTATCACTCGTGGGACTCGCAGAACGCGTGGCTGCGCCAGATCCACACGCACAACTATCTCTTCGTGAACCCGAAGCTCGCAGGCGGGCTCGGGATCGGCGACGGCGACTGGATCTGGGTCGAGTCGATGCACGGCAAAGTGCGATGCATGTGCCGCTACAGTGAAGCGGTCGAGCCCGGCACCGTCTGGACCTGGAACGCCATCGGTAAAGCACGAGGCGCGTGGAATCTCGCGCCGGACGCGAACGAGTCGCGCAATGGCTTCCTGCTGAACCACCTGATCTCCGACGAGCTTCCCGCAGCGGATCGTCCCGCCGGTGCGCCCGCCGCGCGCATGTCGAATTCCGATCCGATCACAGGGCAGGCCGGCTGGTACGACGTGCGGGTGCGCATATACAAAGCCGAAGCCGGTGAACCGGAAGAGACCTTCCCCCAGTTCGACGCGATGCCTGCCGCGCCGGGCGTGAACCCGGTGCGCCGGTTGTGGCAATCGTTTTTCGCCGGCACGGGAGAATGGAAATAATATGACCCAACTCGCTCTCGTCATCGATCTGAACGTCTGTGTCGGCTGTCACGCCTGCGTGACGAGCTGCAAGGAATGGAACACGTCCGGGCAGGCGGGGCCGCTCGCCGACGAGCGGCCTTACGATCGCGACCCTACCGGCACGTTTTTCAACCGCGTCCAGACCTTCGAAGTCGGCGAGTTTCCGAATACGCAGACGGTGCATTTCCCGAAGTCGTGCCTGCACTGCGAAGACCCGCCGTGCGTGCCGGTGTGCCCGACCGGGGCGAGCTTCAAGCGCGAATCCGACGGGCTGGTGCTCGTCGATTACGACAAGTGCATCGGCTGCAAGTA
>JAQGMV010000262.1 GCA_028292225.1 Betaproteobacteria bacterium | reverse complement strand
ATGACGATGCCGGGCCTGCCGAAAGTGCCGTCGGCCGAGAAGATCGATATCACCGATGACGGCAAGATCGTCGGATTGTTCTGACAATCGGCGACTGCGTTAGCGGCGCTCTGGTCGCCGAAGTTTTCCGTCCTCCAGTACCCCAGTCGTCCGGAAAAACTTCGGCGTTGGCGCCTCGCGCAGTCGCATCGCCTCTCGCCGCGCATTTGAAGGAACGCAGGCCCGCGCAGGGAAGCCCTGGGTCATAGATGCGCCGCAAGGCGCTTCGACATTGACTCGTTGGAAACCCGCGTGTTAAAAACGCACCCGCTTTCCGGTTCGTTGGAAAGCACTTCCAAAGGGGAGTAGCTACGGCAGCGCGCATGCGCTGCCGCGGCACGATCGTCAGCACGGAATCGACAGGCTTCGATTCCCGGTCGTGCGGGCAACCACCGTTGCAAGCGAGACCTTTGCCTGTACGACGCGGCCCGAACGCCGCGCTGATCTGGGTAAAGGCCGCCCGGTGGTGCAGCTCCACAGGTGCTCCCGCACGCGGCCCTGCGATGTCCGAATGGAAGGGGGAACGCATGCATCAGGATGGAAGGGCACAGGGCGCTCCAGCCCGCGCTGCGGCCCTGCGCGCCCGCTGCGCGGCCCTCCTCGTGCTCGCCGCATTCCCGCACTTTTCCGCAGCGGCGGGCGCCCCCCCTCATGTCGTCGGCATCCCGGTCGAGTTCATCCTGTTTGCGCTCACGCTGCTCGGCGTCGCGCTCTTCCACGATCGCACCCTTGCCGTCGCCCTCACCGGCCTGGCTTTGATCCTCGGCTACAAGCTCGGGGTGACCGGCTTCCGGGAAGGCGCGGGCCTCTACGGACTCGGACAGCACCTGCTTCACGAGTGGGTGATCCTCGCCAATCTCCTCGGGCTGCTGCTGGGTTTCGCGCTGCTCGCCAAGCACTTCGAGGACAGCCGCGTCCCGAAGGAATTGTCGCGCTTCCTGCCCGACGACTGGAAAGGCGGTTTTGTCCTGCTCGTCATGATCTTCGTGCTCTCGAGCTTCCTCGACAATATCGCCGCGGCGATGATCGGCGGCACGATCGCGTTGAGCGTGTTCCGGGGCCGGGTGCATATCGGTTACGTCGCGGCGATCGTCGCCGCAGCGAATGCGGGCGGCGCCGGCAGTGTGCTGGGAGACACCACGACCACGATGATGTGGATCGCCGGGGTGCCCCCGGCCGATGTGCTGCATGCCTACGCCGCGGCGGGCATCGCACTCGTCGTCTTCGGCATACCTGCGGCGCTGCAGCAGCACCGGTACTCGCCGATCGTCGAGCATGCGCCATCCGCAGTCCGCATCGACTGGACGCGGGTGGCGATCGTCGCAATCATTCTGGGAGCGGCGATCCTGGTGAACGTGGTCGTGAACCTGCGCTACGCCCATCTTTCGGACGCTTTCCCTTTTCTCGGCGCCTCGGTGTGGGCGGCATTGCTCGCCACCGCCGCGTGGCGTATGCCCGACTGGCGGTTGCTGCCGGCGGCTTTCCGGGGAAGCCTCTTCCTGCTTTCGCTGATTCTGTGCGCGTCGCTGATGCCGGTCGAAAAGCTGCCCGCGGCGTCGTGGCCGAGTGCGCTCGGTCTGGGCTTTGTCTCCGCCGTTTTCGACAACATTCCGCTCACCGCGCTCGCATTGAAGCAGGGCGGTTACGACTGGGGCGTTCTGGCGTATGCCGTCGGCTTCGGCGGGTCGATGATCTGGTTCGGCTCGTCGGCAGGGGTCGCGGTCGCGAGCATGTTTCCCGAGGCGAAGTCGGTCGGGCTTTGGCTGCGCCACGGCTGGCATGTCGCGCTCGCGTACGTGATCGGTTTTTTCGTAATGCTCGCAGTGCTCGGCTGGCAGCCGCACGAGCCGGTAAAGTCCCGGCCCGCGGCGCTGCTCGCGCCCGGCGATCCCTCGATCCTTCAGCGATGAACGCAATGAACCTTCATCGTTACGCGCGCCGGCCGCGCCAACGCGGCGCTGGTGCACGCGCCGCAAGACGTCTGTTTGCAGTCGTATATAATTGCCGCGACACTGCGGCATCGACCTTCTCCCCCGGCGACGCACTACACACAGAACCGCAGTTTCCGAACGTAGACAGCCCGCAAATTCCGAATGCGGCGCACAACCCTAGGAGTGAATTCTCATCATGACCGTAGGCGATCCCGCATTCTGGGTGGCGTTGCTCCAGATCATCGGCGTCAACATCGTCCTCTCCGGAGACAACGCCGTAGTGATCGCGCTGGCGGCGCGCTCCCTGCCACCGAAGCAGCAAAAAGCGGCAATACTCTGGGGCAGCGGCGCCGCAGTCATCATGCGGATCATCCTGACGATCGTCGCCGTCGAGATGCTCAAGTTGCCCTATCTCAAGCTCATCGGCGCGGTGCTTCTGTTGTGGATCGCGGTGAAGCTCCTGATTCCGGAGGAGGAGGGCGAAGAGGGCATCAGCACGAGCGACAACCTGATCGCCGCCATCAAGACCATATTGATCGCGGACCTCGTGATGAGTCTCGACAATGTGATCGGGGTCGCCGCGGCCGCGAAGGGCAGTCTCACCCTGCTGATCCTCGGCCTTGCGATCTCGATCCCGCTGGTGGTGTTCGGCTCGACTCTCCTGCTGAAGCTGATGGGACGCTTTCCGATCATCATTACCATCGGCGCAGCGCTGCTCGGCTGGGTTGCCGGCGAGATGGCGGTTACCGACCCGCTGATCAGGGACTGGGTCGACGCCAACATGCACTGGCTGCACTGGGTGGCTCCCGCCGCGGGTGCGGTGCTCGTGGTCGTGACCGGCAAATGGTTCGCGTCGCGGGCCGAATCGCACAAGGACGTGGTCGATCTCGTTCACGAGGATCCAAAAACATGACGCCGCTTTGTCAGAAGGAAGTCCAGACATGCTGAAAATATTGGTGCCGGTCGACGGGTCGGGCGCATCGCAGCGCGCGATCGATCACCTGATCGCTACGATGGCGTCGTACAAGGACGGTGTGGACGTGCACCTGATCAACGTGCAGCCGCCGCTGCCTTTCGGCGGTCGCACATCGTCGGTCGTGAGTCACGCCAACATCGACGACTACCACCGGGAAGAAGGCATGAAGGCGCTGCAGTCGGCTCAGCGCAGTCTCGACGCGGCAGGCGTCAAGTATCACGACCACGTCGCGGTGGGCGATCCGGCTGAAGTGATCGTCAATTATGCGAAACAGCACGCCGTCGACCAGATCGTGATGGGAACGCACGGGCACGGCGCGATCGCAAGTCTTCTCATGGGCTCGGTCGCGGAAAAAGTGCTGGCGAAGGCGCATGTGCCCGTCGTCCTGGTGAAGTAGGATCTCCGGCCCCCGCGGCGCGACGCGCCCGACGAAAAAGACGCCGGATTCAACCGGCGTGCCTCCCGCGCGTTAAACGCTCTGGACCCGGCGGAGAATTGACACGAACTTGACCCCGGTCAATTTGTTTTGCCGGGGGCTGGACCAAGATAGCCGGCACGTGAGGCATGTGCGGCCGTGGTATCTGCCCCGGCACGCGAGCGCGAGACAGCGCTCCCCGCGTTTCATCATCCTTAGGAGGAGTCACATGCGTACTCAGTTGCGTTCGGGCTGGCCGGCGCTGCGCCGCCACGCGGCCATTCTGCCGATAATGGTCCTGTGCACTCTCGGTGCCAGCGGCGCCGCCTCGGCCGCAGCGGGCGCCTGGGAGCCGACCAAACCCGTCGAATTCGTCATCCCCGCCGGCACCGGCGGCGGCGCTGATCAGATGGCGCGGTTGCTTCAGGGCATCGTCGTCAAGCACAACCTCATGAAGCAGTCGCTCATCCCGATCAACAAATCGGGCGGCGCCGGCGCGGAGGGCTTCCTCGACGTCAAGGGTGCGAAAGGCGATTCGCACAAGATCATCATCACGCTGTCAAACCTGTTCACCACGCCGCTGGCGACCGGTGTTCCGTTCAACTGGAAAGACCTCACCCCGGTCGCGATGCTGGCGCTGGACCAGTTCGTACTGTGGGTGAATGCCGAAGGGCCGTACACGACGCCGAAGGAGTTCATCGAGGCTGCGAAAAAAGCCGGTCCAGGCAAGTTCAAGATGGCGGGCACAGGCTCCAAGCAGGAAGACCAGATCATCACCGTCGCGCTGGAGAAGGCGACCGGCGTGAAGCTCACCTACATTCCGTTCAAGGGCGGCGGCGACGTCGCGACGCAGCTCGTGGGCAAGCACGTCGACTCCACGGTGAACAATCCGATCGAGGCCGTCGCGCAGTGGCGCGCAGGCAAGCTCCGCCCGCTGTGCGTGTTCGACGACCGTCGCATGCCCTACAAGAACAAGGTCACGGACAAGCAGTCGTGGAGCGACATCCCGACGTGCAAGGAGTCGGGCGTCCCGACCGATTACGTGATGCTGCGCGGCATCTTCATGCCCGCAGGCGTGCCGCCTGAAGCCGTGAATTTCTATGTCGACCTGTTCCGCAAAGTCCGCGAGACGCCCGAATGGAAAGACTTCATGGAGCGTGGCGCTTTCAACCAGACTTTCATGAGCGGCAAGGAGTTCGCCGACTGGGTCGCAAAAGCCGAACAGGAGCACGTCGGCCTCATGAAGGAAGCGGGCTTTCTCGCCAAGAAGTAACCGCAACAAATCGAGCGGGCTCCAAGGCCCGCCTTTTTTGTACGCCTCCCGCGCCGCGCCGCAATGCAGGCCGGTAACGGCCGGTGAGGCAGGTCACAACCCGGCTCGATCGGAGCAAGGCAACAGATGAGCGAAAGTTCCCAGCCCGTCGAGGCCGCATCCGGCGGCATCAGCACCCGCACCATGGAGATCGTCGTCGCGCTGGCTCTTCTGGCGATCGGCTCCCTGGTCGTGTACGACAGCCACCGGTTGGGCTCGAGCTGGGGTTCCGACGGGCCCGAAGCGGGTTATTTCCCGTTCTACATCGGCCTCATCATCTGCATCTCGAGCGCAGTCATACTCGGTCAGGCGATCTGGGGCAAAGTCGGCAAGCGCTCCACCGTATTCGTCGAATGGCAGTCTCTGCGCCAGGTGCTGGCGGTCCTGCTTCCCGCGCTCGCATACGTGTTCGGCATCCAGGTCATCGGCCTTTATGTCGCGTCCGCGATCTATATCGCCGGGTTCATGCGCTGGCTGGGCAAATACAGCTGGTTCAAGAGCATCGCGCTGGGCGTCATCATCGCCGCAGTCTCTTTTGCGACTTTCGAGATCTGGTTCCAGGTGCCGCTGTTCAAAGGCGCGTTCGATCCCCTGTCACGGCTTGGTTATTGAGCACGACGCAGTGCCCGGGCATCGGTCGGCTGAAGCGGAGCACGACTAGGAGGCAAGCAGTTGGAAGACATCGCAGCACTGTTTCACGGCTTTTCGGTTGCGCTGACGCCGTTCAATCTGCTGCTCATGTTCATCGGCGTGAGCCTGGGCGTCATCATCGGTGTGCTGCCCGGACTCGGCGGCGCGAACGGCATCGCGATCCTGCTGCCGCTCACCTTCTCGATGCCGCCGACCTCCGCGATCATCATGCTCTCGTGCATCTACTGGGGAGCGCTGTTCGGCGGGGCCATCACCTCGATCCTTTTCAACATACCGGGTGAGCCCTGGTCGGTCGCAACGACGTTCGACGGTTACCCGATGGCGCAGCAGGGCCGCGCAGGCGAGGCGCTGACGGCCGCGTTCACTTCGTCCTTCGTCGGCGCGTTCGTCGCCGTCGTCATGATCACGTTTCTCGCGCCGCTGGTCGCGCGCTTCGCGCTGCAGTTCGGGCCGCCGGAGTTTTTCGCCGTCTACTTCCTGACCTTCTGCAGCTTCATCGGCATGGGCAAGGAGCCGCCTTTCAAGATCATGGCGGCGATGATGCTCGGGTTTGCTCTCGCAGCCGTCGGGATCGACACCGTGACGGGGCAGTTGCGGCTCATCTTCGGGTGGCACGAGCTCATGCGCGGGTTCGACTTCCTGATCGCGGTGATCGGCCTGTTCGGCATCGGCGAGATCCTGCTGTCGATGGAGGAAGGTCTTTCCTTCCAGGGCCGCAGCGCGAGGATCGATCCCAAGATCGTGATCCAGACGTGGAAAAAGCTGCCGCACTACTGGGCGACCATGGCGCGTAGCTGTCTCATCGGCTGCTGGATGGGGATCACCCCGGGCGGCGCGACACCGGCGTCGTTCATGAGCTACGGCGTCGCGAAGCGAGTCTCCAAAGACGGACATAAGTTCGGCACCGGGCTGATCGAGGGGGTGATCGCACCCGAGACCGCGGCCCACGCCGCCGGCACCTCGGCCCTGCTGCCGATGCTCTCGCTCGGCATTCCGGGCTCGCCCACCGCAGCCGTGCTGCTCGGCGGTCTGCTGATCTGGGGGCTGCAGCCGGGACCGCTGCTCTTCGTCGAGCAGAAGGATTTCGTCTGGGGGCTCATCGCGAGCATGTATCTGGGCAATATCGCCGGGCTCGTCATCGTGCTCACGTGCGTGCCGCTCTTTGCCGCGATACTGCGGGTGCCGTTCTCGATCATCGCGCCGGTCATCGTCGTCATCTGCGCGATCGGCGCGTATACCGTGCACAACGCGATGCTCGACATCTGGTTCATGATGCTCTTCGGCGTCGCGGGGTACGTCTTCAAGAAGCTGTCGTATCCGCTCGCGCCGCTCGTACTCGCGCTCGTGCTCGGCGACCGCGCGGAAGACTCGTTCCGGCAGTCGATGCTGATCTCCCAGGGCGACGTGCGTGTCTTCTTCTCGAACTTCCTGGTCGGCGGCATCATGACGCTCGCCCTGGTGCTGCTGCTCTGGCCGCTCGTCAGCCGTTTGCGTGCGTCGATGCGCAAAGGCGGGCCCGCGGCCGCGACCTGACTACGGTTTGTTGTTCTAGTTTGCTGCGGCGAAGCGAGGGAGGCGAGCCGAAGGAAAGGAGGTCTCGGAGTCCCTTCGGGACTGTACCTCGGCGGTAAACGAACGGGGAAACCCATGGTTTCCCCCGTAGGCCCCCATCCTTCAAGGACAGCGTGGTGAGCGGCTCAATGAGCCGAAGCAGTGGCTTAGCCGCGTCTTTTCAAGCGGCTGAGTGTTTCCGGCGAAAGGTTCAGGTATGACGCCAACTCCTTCTTCGGAAGGCGTTCGACGAGCTCGTCATGCTTGCGCATGAATCGTTGCAGCCGGCCCGACGCGTCGAGGAGATGCAGCGTGATCGTGTGCGCCATCACCTCGCTCATGAGCTTCATGATCTCGAGGTCGAACTCGCTGCGGATGCCGGGATGGCGATCGAGAAAACTGACCCATTGCTGCATCGAGAGCTTCGCCGCCCGCACTCGCGTCACGGTTCGGATCGAATACGGGATAGCGGTTTTCAGGCGCCACGCGGCATAGCTCGTGTCGATGTCGGCTTCGGCGGCGAAGCGCAGGATCATCTCCTTGCCCTGCGCGTTCGAAACCACGCGCTTGAGTATCCCCTCGATGATGAAGTACTGCTCCATCGAGTGGTCGCCCTGGTGCTCGAGCGTGTCGCCTTTCGGATAATCCTCGATTTCCAGCAGCGGCTCGAGCTCGCGCCATTCGGCGGGGGTGAGGTGCTTCAGCGCCACGTTTTCGCGGAGTTGGACCCTGAGCAGGCTGGCTTCGGGATGGAGGGCGAGCAGTGGCATTGACGTCGCCGCGGGCGGAGGTCTTGGGCGTTCCGAGCCGGCGAGTATAAACCAAAAAAACTCGTTCTTGACCGAGGTCAAGAGCGTGTGTGCATGCTCGCCCCTATGATACGTCCGAGTAAATTGCAGCCACATTCGGCTGGCCTGGATCTGCCGTGAGTCCAGGGAAATTCGGCGATGTTCACCCGCCACGGTAGATATCCATCGGAAGCACACTTGTTCACACAACGGCGAGAACCAGAACGCGAGGCATCTCAACATGGACATGACAACTGATACGAAATTAGACGTGACCGACGGCTTTCATCTGGTCATCGATGCTCTCAAGTTGAACGGCATCGACACGATCTTCGGTCTGCCCGGTATCCCGATCACCGACCTCACCCGCATGGCGCAGGCCGAAGGTATGCGCGTGATTTCGTTCCGCCACGAGCAGAACGCCGGCAACGCCGCGGCGATCGCCGGCTTCATCACGCAAAAGCCCGGTATCTGCCTGACGGTGTCCGCGCCCGGCTTCCTCAACGGTCTGACCGCGCTGGCGAACGCCACGACCAATTGTTTCCCGATGATTCTCATCAGCGGCTCCAGCGAGCGGGAAATCGTCGACCTGCAGCAGGGTGACTACGAGGAGATGGACCAGCTGGCCATCGCCAAGCCGCTGTGCAAGGCCGCCTTCCGCGTGCTGCACGCGGAGGACATCGGTCTGGGCGTCGCGCGCGCCATCCGCGCCGCCGTTTCCGGACGCCCGGGCGGCGTGTACCTCGACCTGCCCGCGAAGCTTTTCGCGCAGACGATGGACGCGGAAGCCGGCAAGAAATCGCTGATCGAGGTGGTCGACCCGGCGCCGCGCCAGATCCCGGCGCCGGATGCCGTCCAGCGCGCCCTCGGCCTCCTCAAGAGCGCCAAGCGCCCGCTGATCCTGCTGGGCAAAGGGGCCGCTTATGCGCAGGCCGACATGGACATCCGCGCCCTGGTCGAAAAGACCGGTATTCCCTACCTGCCGATGTCCATGGCGAAGGGCCTGCTGCCCGACACGCACGAGCAGTCCGCGGCCGCAGCCCGCTCCTATGTACTGCCGGAGGCCGACGTGGTCGTGTTGATCGGCGCGCGCCTGAACTGGCTGCTCTCGCACGGCAAGGGCAAGACGTGGGGCGGCAAGGATCACAAGGCCTGGGGCGGCCAGAAATTCATCCAGATCGACATCTCGCCGCAGGAGGCGGATAGCAACGTCCGCATCGACGCGCCGGTGGTCGGGGACATCGGTTCGTGCGTGTCGGCGCTACTCGCCGCGATTGACTCCACTGCGGGTTCCAACTGGGCGAAGCCGCCGGCCGACTGGCTGAACGCAATCGCCGAGCGCAAGAGCAAGAACATCGGCAAGATGGCTGAGACCCTGGCAAAGGATCCGAAGCCGATGAATTTCCACAGCGCGCTGAACGTGGTGCGCGACATCATCAAGGCGAACCCCGACGCCATGCTGGTCAACGAAGGCGCAAACGCGCTCGACTTCACCCGCAGCATCGTCGACATGTACAAGCCGCGCAAGCGCCTGGATGTCGGCACCTGGGGCATCATGGGCATCGGAATGGGTTTCGCCGTTGCGGCCGCGGTGGTCACCGGCGAGCAGGTGATCGCGATCGAAGGCGACAGCGCGTTCGGCTTCTCCGGCATGGAAGTCGAGACCATCTGCCGCTACAACCTGCCGGTGTGCGTGGTGATCTTCAACAACAACGGCGTCTACCGCGGCACCGACGCCAACCCGACCGGCGGTCCCGATGTGGCGCCCACCGTGTTCGTCAAGGGTGCGCGCTATGACAAGCTGATGGACGCCTTCGGCGGCGTGGGCGTGCACGCCACGACCCCGGCCGAGTTGCGCAAGGCCATGGAAGAAGCGATTCGTTCGCGCAAGCCGACGCTCATCAATGCCGTCATCGATGAGACCGCAGGAACCGAAAGCGGCCGCATCACGAGCCTGAATCCGAGCACGAAAAAGAAATAAAGACGGGGAATCTCCGGTCAAGTCGTGTACTTGAGCAGGGATTCCTCTAACTTCGGGGATATGCAAGGGGGCGGGCCCCCTTGCTCGGAATTTCCCCAGGGTTTTTGGAGATCAGAATGGAAGCACTGAAAGGTGTGCGTATCCTCGACATGACGCACGTGCAGGCGGGGCCGACGTGCTCGCAGCTGCTCGCGTGGATGGGCGCGGACGTGATCAAGCTCGAGCCGCCGAACGGCGATGCGACGCGCGGACAGTTGCGCGACGTGCCGAATGCGGACAGTCTGTATTTCACGATGTTGAATTGCAACAAGCGATCCATCACCGTCAATATGAAGAATCCCGAGGGCAAGGCCATATTCGTCGAGCTGCTCAGGAAATGCGACATCATCATGGAAAATTTCGGCCCCGGCGTGCTCGACCGTTTCGGCTTTACGTGGGAAAAAATCCACGAGATAAACCCCAAGATCGTGATGG
>JAQGMV010000259.1 GCA_028292225.1 Betaproteobacteria bacterium | reverse complement strand
ACACGTCCGCAACGACGAAGTACAGGCGTGCGTCCTCGCCCCAGAAAAAGTCGTAGAGGTCGCCGCCGATTTCGCGCGCGGGCTCGAGCGTCGCGAAGATCTCGACCGGCTGGGCCGCCGTCGGCACGCGAAAGTCGAGCGGCACCATGCTCAACTGGATTTCCCGCGCGGCTTTGAGCTCGTTTTCGATCTGGTCGAGGTGGCGCAGGATGTCGTCGCGCAGCCGTTTCTTTTCCAGGCTCGCGCCTACGCGCGTGCGCAGCAGCGTCGGATTGAAAGGCTTGGGCAGGTAGTCTTCGGCGCCCAGCTCGATGCAGCGGATCACGCTTTCGATCTCGTCGACCGCGGAGATCATGATGACCGGGATATGGCGCAGCCTCACGTCGGCGCGCAGGCGCTCGAGCACGTCGTAGCCGGACAGGCCGGGCATCATGATGTCGAGCAGGATCAGGTCCGGCGGGTTTGCCGCCGCGAGCTCGAGCGCTTTGGCGCCGCTGGTCGCCGCCTTGACTTTGTACTGCTCGCCGAGCAATCCCGCGAGCAGCGAGATGTTGGTCGGGGTGTCGTCGACTGCGAGTATCGTTTGCGGCGCGAGTGGGGTGATCATGTCGGAAGTCCCGGGGTTACGTGCCTGCCTTCTCGGTGGACAGCGCGGCGAGCGCCGCGTCGAACTCGAAATTGTCGAGCGCGCGCCGGACCAGTGCATAGACCTGCGGGGGCAGCAGGTCCCTGAGCTCTTCGCCGCGCTCCGCCCATAACTGCTGCGCCGCAACGTCGCCGTCGGCCATGAGGCGCCTCAACTCGTCGACCCACGAGGGCAGCGTCACGTCGGACAGATCGACCGGCGCGCCCGTCATATCCATGGGAGGCGTGGTCATCGTCGCATCGATGTGCAGCGCTTCGGCAAGCTTCGCCACGACCGGCTTCAGCTCCCGCTCGACTTCGGCGAGCACGGTGTCGGCCGCTTCCGAGCGCTTGAGCACCTGCTCGAGGATCGAAGCTTTGTCCGCCACGCGGTTCGCACCGACGTTCGCCGCGACACCTTTGAGCGAGTGCGCAAGACGCTGCGCGTCCTCGTACTTGCCTTCGCGCACGAGCAGCGTGAGCTCTTCGCCGAAAGCGGCGAAGCCCATCACGAACTGCTTGAGCAGGCTCACGTAAAGGTCGCGGTTGCCGCGAGTGCGCTTGAGCCCCGCAGCACTGTCGAGGCCGTCGAAAGCGGGCACCGCCGCCTGCCCTGCCTGCGCCTGCGGCCCGTGCTCTTTCTGCAGGGACACGGTCCTCAGCACGCCCGGTGCAGCGTCGACCTCGGTGCGCGGTGTCCTCGCGTGCGGCTCGCGCTTCGCGAAGCTCGCCACGGTCTGGTAGAGCTCATCCGGATCGATCGGCTTGCCGATGTGCCCGCGCATGCCGAGCGCGAGGCAGCGCTCCTGCTCCTCCAGCATCACATGCGCGGTCATCGCGACGATCGCGAGTGTCGCGTAACGTGGTTCCGCCCGCAGCCGCTTGGTCGTCTCGTACCCGTCGAGGACCGGCATCTGCAGGTCCATCAGCACGAGCGCGTAGTGATCGGGCGCCTGCCTCGCCAGCATCTCGATCGCGTGCTGGCCGTGCTGTGCGAGATCGGCCTGCACGCCCATGCTGCGCAGAAGCTCCATGACGAGCTGCTGGTTGATCGGGTGATCCTCGACCACGAGCACTCGCATGTTCTCGAGCGAAGGCGCCTGCTCTTTCTCCGTCGCGCCGTCCGCCGCGAGCTGCTCCCCGTAAAGGCTCGACAGGATGTGCTGCAGCGCCATCGGCAGCACGGGCTTGGACATGAAGTGGGCGACGCCCAGCCCGTCGATGGAACCGCGCAGGTCTTCGGTGTCGTACGCCGAGATGACGACGACCTGCGGCGCTTCCTTGCCGAATCGCGAGGCGATCGCCCTGATGAGATCGCCGCCGTCCATGCCGGGCATCACCCAGTCGACGAATGCGACCGCGTAAGGCGAACCGCCGGCCGCGGCGGCTTCGAGCGCCCTCAGCGCATGCTCTCCGGAATCGGCTTCGTCGACCTTGAGCCCGAAAGACTGCAGCATGCCGGACAGCACCATGCGCGCTTCGGGCAGATCGTCGACGACGAGCGCGCGATCGCCCGCGGGCCCGCTCCACGCTTCGGGCGCATGAACCGTTCCCTTGCCCACGCGCGCGCTGAAGGAGAAACACGAGCCGCGGCCGGGCTCGCTGTCGACGCTCACCCTGCCGCCCATCATTTCGACGAGCCGTTTCGAAATCGTCAGGCCGAGCCCGGTGCCGCCGTATTTGCGAGTCGTCGAGCCGTCGGCCTGGGTGAACTCGGCGAACAGGCGCGAGCGCTGTTCCGCGTTCATGCCGATTCCCGTGTCGGTCACGCTGAACTTCAGCACGACGTCGCCGGCGTTGCCGATCACTTTCGACGCGGACAAGCGCACGTAACCGCGCTCGGTGAACTTGACCGCGTTGGACAGCAGGTTGATCAGGATCTGCCCGAGCCTCAAGCCATCGCCGACGTAGCTGGGCTCGCGTGCGAGCTCGGGGTCCATGTCGAGCAGCAGCTCGACTTCCTTCTCGAGCGCTTTCTGGCGAACGAGGAAAAGACTGTTCGCGATCACCTGCTGCAGGTCGAAAGGCACGAGCTCGAGGTCGAGCTTGTTCGCTTCGATCTTGGAAAAGTCGAGGATGTCGTTGATCACCCCGAGCAGCGCTTTGGCGGCATCGTGGATCTTGTTGACGTAGTCGCGCTGGCGCGGGTCGAGGCGGGTCTTCAACGCGAGATACGCCATGCCGATGATCGCGTTCATCGGGGTGCGGATCTCGTGGCTCATGTTCGCGAGGAACATCGATTTGGCGCGAGTGGCGGCCTCGGCGGCGGTGCGCGCGTCCTGCAGCTCCTCCGACACCCTGGTGCGGTCGGCAATGTCCTGCTCGATCGCGCTCGCCATGTTGTTGAACGCCGTAGCGACCGTATGGAGCTCGGCCACGGCCCTGCCCTGCTGAACGCGCGACG
>JAQGMV010000451.1 GCA_028292225.1 Betaproteobacteria bacterium | reverse complement strand
CATGCGCAGACGCCCACCGATGAACAGATCGCCGATCTCGCCGAAGGCATGCAGACGCTGGTCGCGGTATTCATGCTTGCGACCGGCGTGGCGGACGACATGGGCGGGCAGGCTTAGCCGGAACCCCGGCGCTTTTTCTGCCTCGGGAATCCCGCCCTGGCCGCGGCTTGCGACTTCGCCGACGCTCGTTACAGCCGGGACGGCGATGCCTGCGGCAATTCGCCCCTGGGCAAAGCCCGCAGCGCGTCGTAGATCTTCCGGTCGATCTCGATACCTTCGCGCAGGTTTCTGGCGCGTTCACGGAACGCGCGCTCCGACGGCATGCGGATCTCGTCGACGCCGGGCTGGCGGGGCGTCGCCTTGACGCGCGCGAGCATCTCGCTCATGTCGCGCCGGAAATCCTCGAGCGGGACGAGCAGATCGGGTTTGATCGCCATGATCAGGTACCCGTAAGTCTTGTCGTCGCCGAGTCCCGACCCGGCCAGCACGCCGAGCGCCTGCATCGCCAATGCCAGCGCAAACCCCTTGTATCCGCCGAAAGGCAGGATCGCGTGCACCTGCGCAGGATCGCGCGTCGGCCGGCCGTGCGCATCGATCGCGACGCCTTCGGGCAGCACTGCGTTGCGCCGGTCCTGGAAGATCAGGTCGGTGCCCATGAATGCCGACGTGCCCAGATCGACGACGAATGGCTCGTGAAGTGTCGGAAAGCCGAACGCGATCGGATTGGTCCCCGTCGCAGGACCGCTCGATCCTGGCGCGGCGACGTGGATCCTGCTGCTGACGCTGTGCATGCCGACCAGGCCGGCGCGAGCGACCCTCTCTACGTAATACGCACTGCGGCCGCTCACCCAGGAATTGTTCACGCCGACGACCGACATGCCGTGCTCCCGCGCTTTCGCGATCGCGACCTGCGTCGCGCGAAACATCGCCACCATACCGTTGTTGTTGCCGCCGTCGAACATCGCGGACGACGGCGTCTCGCGCAGCGCTCGCATCGGCCGGCGCGGCTGCCGCAGCCGGCGATGCTCGGCGACAGTCAGTATTTTCGGCAGGCCCGAGTATTCATAGCCGCACAATGCGGCATCGACGACGTGATCGGCGACGATGCGTGCCTCCTCCGCGTCATAACCGATGTTCCCGAGCGCCTGTTCGGCAAGCGCCTGCGCCTCGGCGGCGGTCAGCCGTACCCTGTCCTGAGAAACATTCCGCACCCGGACTCCCCTTCACCTTCAAGTGCAGCCGTTCATCTTCGACGGCCGCTATCGCTGCTCAGCATGAACGGACTTTAAAAGCGTTCGCCCTGAGCCTGTCGAAGCCTGCCCTCAGCCTGTCGAATGGGGGAACGGTCGACGAGATGCCGCGCGCACGATGTCACTTCTCTTTGATGCCGGCCTGGCGGGCAAGAACAGCGAACGCCTCCACCTGCCTGCGCAGGAATGCCGCGAACTCTTCGCTCGAAGCGCTGCCGACGAGCTCGATCCCCTGTTCTAGAAAACGATTGTGCAGCTCCGTGACGGCGACCGCTTTGGCGACCCCGTCGCGCAAACGGTCGATCACCGGGCGCGGCGTGCCTGCGGGCGCCACCAGGCCGTTGAAAGTCGAATCGTGGAAACCTGCGAGGCCCGCCTCCTCGATCGTCGGCACGTCAGGCAGGACGCCCGAGCGTTTGCGCGTGCTCACGCCGAGGGCGCGCAGTTTGCCGGACTTGATGAACGGGAGCGAAGTGGTCACCTGATCGAATCTCAGCATGACGTGGCCGCCTACAAGATCGACGACGGCGGGCGCGGCGCCCTTGTACTGGACGTGGAGCACCCGGATGCCCGCCTGCCGGCTGAACATCTCGATCGCCACGTGTCCGGTCGAACCGATCCCCGACGAGGCGCTCGTCAGCTCGCCGGGCCTGCGTCTGGCGAGCGCGATGAGCTCGCGCACCGTCTTTACCGGCAATGCCGCATTGACGACGAGCACCAGCGGGACGTCACAGGTCTGCGAGATGGCGGCGAAGTCCTTGAGCGGATCGTACCCGGCGTCGGTCATGATCGCCGGGACCCTCGCGAAGGTATTCGATATCGTCAGCAGCGTATAGCCGTCGGGCAACGCCGCTTTGACGAACCGGGTGCCCACGATCGCGCTCGCCCCGGGACGGCTCTCCACGATGACCTGCTGGCCGAGTGTGCGCGTCATCTGGTCGGCGAACGCGCGCGCGACGATATCCTGATTGCCGCCGGGCGCGACCGGGTTGACGATGCGGACGAGCTTCACCGGATAAGGCGTGGTCTGGCTCCATCCGCACGGTGCCGATAACAAGAGCACGATCGCCGCAACGTATTTGTGGGAGAGCACCGCGAATACCCGCACCGTTGTCCGCCTCGCTCAGTCCAGCTGCAAACCGATCTGCCTGATGATCTTCTGCCAGTGCGCGGCATCGGACGTGAGAAATGCGCCGAACTGCTCCGGCGTATTGGGCGTGAATTCGCCGCCGAGACTGTTCAGCAGCCACTCTTTCATCTGCGGCGTGTCGACGATGCGCGCGACGTCCTCGTTGAGCTTGTTCACGATCGCTTTCGGCGTCGCCGCGGGCGCAAACAGGCCCGTCCATAAATTGGCTTCGAGCTGGATACCGGATTCGATCAGCGTCGGCACATTGGGAACCGCCGGCGACCGCTTCGTTCCGGTCACTGCCAGCGCGCGCATCTTTCCCTGATTCACGAATGTTCGCGTATCGAGGATGTTGTTGATCGCGAAGACGACCTCGCCCGACGCGAGAGCGATCACCGCGGGCGCCGAGCCCTTATACGCGACGGCCACGGTCTTGATCCCGGCCGCGGCGTTGAACATTTCGGTGGCGAGGTGCGCGCCGCTGCCCATACCGACGGTCGAATAGGTGAGCTCGTTGGGCCGCCGGCGGGCGAGCGCGATGAGCTCTGCGACGTTTTTTACCGGCAGAGTCGAAGCCGACACCAGGATGAAAGGGTTCACCGAGAGGTTGATGATCGGTGCGAAAGCCCTCGCCGCGTCATAACTGAGCTTGCGATACAGATAGCCCGCCGTATACGTGCTCATCGAATGCATGATGAGCGTTTAGCCGTCCGGCGGGCTGCCCGCGACGAGCGCGCCGGCGATGGTGCCTGTCGCGCCCGGACGGTCTTCGACGATGAAGAGCGGCCGCTGCGATTTATTGAGGTTTTCCGCGACCATCCGCGCAAGCACGTCGGTCGAGCCGCCCGCGGGAAACGGCACGATGACCCTGACGGTTTTGCCGGGATAGTCCTGGGCTGCAATCGGCCATGCGAACAGAGCCAACACTACGCTGAGCAGACGTTTCATATCATCCTCCCAAGCGGCGTATGCGTGACGAGAAGGGGCGGAGTCGAGCGGCGTTATTCGATCCTGAGGCCGGACTGCCGGATCACCGGCGTCCAGCGCGCGATCTCGTTTCTCAGGTGCTGCGTGAACTGCTCCGGCGTGCTGCCTGCAGGCTCGATACCGAACCCGAGCAGTCTCTCGCGCACGTCCGGCGCTGATACGACCTTCGCGATCTCCCCGCTCAGCCGCAAGGCGGTCGCGCTCGACAGTCGCGCGGGCGCCAGCAGGCCGTACCATGTCGCGAGCTCGTACTGTGGATAACCGAGCTCGGCGATCGCGGGAACATCCGGCAACGCCGCGGAGCGCCTGGCGGTCGAGACCGCGAGCACCTTCAGCCGCCCCGAGCGTATGTACGGCATCGCTGCGGGCGCGCCGACGAACGTCAGCTCGACCTGCCCCGCGATCACATCGGTCAGCGCTGGACCGCCGCCCTTGTAGGGGACGTGCACGATGTCGATCTTGGCGACCTGGCGCAGCAACTCGCCGGCCAGATGCATCGTTCCGCCGCTGCCGGCTGACGCATAGTTGAGCTTGCCCGGCTGAGCTTTCGCGAGCGCGATGAGATCCTTCAGGTTCTTCACCGGCAGCGCACGATTGACGACCAGCGTCAGCGGCCCTGACGCGACGAGCGAAATCGGTGTGAAATCATTGACAGGGTGATACGGCAGCGTCTTCGCGTGCAGTATCGAGTTCATCGCGTGGCCGGCGGTGATGTAGGCCATCGTGTAGCCGTCAGGCGCGGATTTCGCGACCGAGTCAGCCGCGACGATTCCATCGGCCCCCGGCCGGTTCTCGACGATGACCGGCTGCGCGAGGCTCTCGGAAAGCTTTTGAGCGACGAGGCGCGCCGGAATGTCGGCTGCGCCACCCGGCGCGAAACCCACGATAAAACGCAGGGGCCTCGCGGGAAACCGGTCAGGCGCCGCACTTTGCTGTGCACCGGCCTCGCCCGCGCAAACGATCGCAGTGACCAGCACAGTCCACTTGCTGAAACGCATCGCGTCCGCCCTCCCCGTGCGGCTCTGAAGTCCGCCCGTCGCTGCTATATTACGCGTGGCGGACGACATCGAGCGGCCCGTGACGCCGCGAATGCCAGCTTGCTGCCAGAGGAAGGAGCCGACCCATGTCCATCAAAGTTACCGAGTCCGGCGCGGCGCTCGGCGCGCGCATCGAAGGCGTCGATCTTCGCAAACCGCTCGATGACGACACCTTCGAGGCGGTCAGACGCGCCTTCTACGAGCACGAGGTCGTGTACTTCCGCGGCATCGAATTGAGCGACGAAGACCACATCCGCTTCAGCGCACGCTTCGGCGAGCTGCGGCGCCTCAAGCTCGACAATCTTCACGCACAGCACCCGGAGATGTTCGTCGTGTCGAACATCGTGGAGGATGGACAGCACATCGGCTCCTACGACGCGGGCCTTTTCTGGCACACCGATGGCGCCTACCTCACGAACCCTCACGCCATCTCCGCGCTGCGCGCCCTCGAAGTGCCGGAGCGCGACGGGCATGTTCTCGGCGACACGATTTTTGCGAGCATGAGCGCGGCCTACGATGCGCTTCCCGCAAGCATGAAAAAGCGTCTTGAAGGATTGCAGGCGTTGCACAGCATCATCCACCGGCACGAGAAAACGCTCCAGTCCGGACGCAGGAAGGAATACAACGCCGCGGTCAAGGCGGATCCGGAAGCAGTGCATCCGGTCGTGCGCGCGCATCCGGTCAACGGACGCAAGTGTCTGTACGTGAGCGAAGGCTATACGGTCGGGATAGTCGGGTGGCCGGAGGACGACAGCAAAGCGCTGATCTCCGAGCTCGTGAGCCACTGCACCCGGACCGAATTTCAGTATCTCCACAACTGGCGCAAT
>JAQGMV010000244.1 GCA_028292225.1 Betaproteobacteria bacterium | reverse complement strand
CGTCCTGATGACGCGTCGGTGCTTCGTGAAATCCGGTGAACTGTGCTCGCTAAGCCATTGAAGCTAAATCGGGCCGCAGTTATAGTCGGTCGGATATGGTCCCCTCCACCGCCCCGACCGTCGCGCCCGCTGCCCCACGCACCAACCAGCCGCTGACGCTTCAGCAGGTCCTCGACGACCTCGTCGCCGACGGCCTGGTGCTCAGGGAGATCGCCGACCGGCTTGTGTCGGACCGTCGGGCCGCCCGCGCCGAGATCCACCCGCTGGTGGTAATCGCGGACCAGAAGTGGAAAGACCCGCGCAACCCGAAAAAGACGCTGCATCTCGAAGTGCTGACCGAGTGGCTCGCCGAGCGCTCGGGGCTCCCTTACCAGCACATCGACCCGTTCAAGATCGACTTCGCCGCCGTGACCAAGGTGATGTCGAACGCCTACGCGCAGCGCTACAAGATACTGCCGGTGGGGATCAACACTCGCGAAGTGACGGTCGCGGTGTGCGAGCCGAACGTGCGCGAGTGGGAAGACCAGCTCAAGCACATCCTCTGGCTCGACATCAAACGGGTGGTCGCCAATCCGGTCGACATCCAGCAGTACCTGGTCGAGTTCTACAACCTCGCGCGGTCGGTGAAGGGCGCGACGGCGCAGGACAAAGGGGCATACAGCGACATCGCGAACTTCGAGCAGCTCGTCCAGCTCGGGCGCAGCGGTCGGCTCGACGCCAACGACCAGCACATCGTCCACATCTGCGACTGGCTGTTCAACTACGCGTTCGACCAGCGCGCGAGCGACATCCACATCGAACCGCGCCGTGAGATCGGCAACGTGCGTTTCCGCATCGACGGCGTTCTGCACCAGGTCTACCAGATTCCGACACCGGTCATGGTGGCGATGACGAGCCGCATCAAGGTCCTCGGTCGCATGGACGTCGTGGAACGCAGGCGTCCGCAGGACGGCCGGCTCAAAACCGTCACCCCGGACGGCGAGGAAGTCGAGCTGAGGCTCTCGACCATGCCTACCGCTTTCGGCGAGAAGCTCGTCATGCGTATCTTCAACCCGGAGAACCTGGTCAAGGATTACCGCGAGCTCGGCTTCACCGAGGAGGACGAGACCAAGTGGGGCGACATGGTCACGAACCCGCACGGGATCATCCTCGTGACGGGACCGACCGGCTCGGGCAAGACCACGACGCTCTACTCGACGCTCAAGCAGGTCGCGGCGCCGGAAGTGAACGTGTGCACGGTCGAAGACCCGATCGAGATGGTGGAGCCCGCCTTCAACCAGATGCAGGTGCAGAACAGCCTCGGCGTCGATTTTGCGAGCGGCATACGCACCCTCATGCGGCAGGACCCCGACGTCATCATGGTCGGCGAGATCCGCGACCTCGAGACCGCGGAAATGGCGATCCAGGCGGCGCTCACCGGCCACCTCGTCTTCTCGACCCTGCACACCAACGACGCGCCGTCGGCGGTGACGCGAATGCTCGACCTCGGGGTGCCGTCGTACCTCCTGCAGTCGACCCTGCTCGGGGTGCTGGCGCAACGCCTCGTGCGCACTCTGTGCTCTCACTGCAAGGAACCGCACGAGATCGACGAAGCGGCGTGGGAGATGATCGTCTCGCCGTGGAAAGCGTCCACGCCGCGCGGAACGACTTACATCAACAAAGGCTGCCTCGAGTGCCGCATGACCGGCTACATGGGGCGCATGGGCGTCTACGAAATGATGGTCATGACGCCCGAGCTGCGCAAAGCGGTCGCCGAGCAGGCCGACCTCGAGGCGCTGCGCGACAAGGCTTTCCGCGAAGGCATGAAACCGCTGAGGATCAGCGGGGCGATGAAAATCGCCGCGGGTTTGACGACGATAGACGAAGTGATGAACGTCGCGCCGCCGCCCGGCGGGGATCGCCGGCACCGGCGGTAAGAGGTCGTAAACGGCGAGCGGTAAACGGTAAACCGTGACCACCTGCGCGTGCGCAGGGCGTATTAGCGAACGCCCGTTCACCGTCCACCGTTCACCGCTGACGAAATGAAAGCGTCGCTCGCCCCTGGGCTCCCTCAGTGCGCCTTCGTCAGCAGCCTCATTCCCCGATCGAGTCCTTCGAGCGTCAGCGGAAACATCCGCTCCCCCATGAGCTCGCGCGTGATGCGGATCGATTCGTGGTAATTCCACACGCCTTCAGGCTGAGGGTTGAGCCAGATCGTCTGGTGATACACGCCCAGCAGGCGCTGCAGCCACAGCGCGCCCGCCTCTTCGTTGGTGTGCTCGACGCTGCCGCCCGGATACGTGATCTCGTACGGGCTCATCGTCGCGTCGCCCACGATGATGACCTTGTAGTCGTGGGGGTAAGTGTGCAGCACGTCCCACAGCGACATGCGCTCGGCGGAGCGCCGGCGGTTGTCCTTCCAGACCCGCTCGTACAGGAAATTGTGAAAGTAGAAATACTCGAGGTGCTTGAACTCGAGGCGGGCGGCTGAGAAGAGCTGCTCGCACACGCGGATGTGGTCATCCATCGACCCGCCGACGTCGAGGAAGAGCAGCACTTTCACCGCATTGTGGCGCTCGGGCACCATCTTGAGATCGAGCCAGCCGGCGTTCTTCGCCGTGGAGCGCACCGTGTCTTCGAGGTCGAGCTCTTCGGGCGCGCCGACCCGCGCGAACTTGCGCAGCCGCCGCAGCGCGACCTTGATGTTGCGCGTGCCGATCTCGACCGTGTCGTCGAGGTTTTTGAACTCGCGCTTGTCCCAGACTTTCACCGCGCGGCGATGGCGGGATTCGTCCTGGCCGATGCGTATGCCTTCAGGGTTGTAGCCGTAGGCGCCGAAAGGGCTCGTGCCGCCGGTGCCTATCCATTTGTTGCCGCCCTGGTGCCGTCCTTTCTGCTCCTCGAGACGCTTCTTCAGCGTTTCCATGAGCTTGTCCCACCCGCCGAGCGACTCGACGAGCTTCTTCTCTTCTTCGGTGAGGTGCTTCTCCGCGAGCTTGCGCAGCCACTCTTCCGGAATTTCGGCCGCAACGGGATCGACTTCGACGATGCCTTTGAAGTACGCGGCGAACACCCGGTCGAAGCGGTCGAAATACTTCTCGTCCTTAACGAGGCAGGTCCGGGCGAGGTAGTAGAAATCCTCCACCCGGCCGAAAGCGAGCTGCTTCTCCAGCGCCTCGATCAGCGTCAGGAACTCACGGATCGAGGCCGGCACCTGGCCCTCTCTGACCTTCAAGAAAAACTCGATCAACACGACGGCCTCGCAGTTACGAATGCTTACAACTTGATACGGATTTTAAGGCCCGGGCGGAGCATCATACTTACATCGCAAGACCACGCCGCAAGAGCGGCAAGGAAGGAGATCCGAAATGCGTAAAACCATCGCCACCGCCCTCGCAGGCGCCGCCCTCATCGCCCTGAGCGGCGCCGCAGCCGCCCGCAGCAACATCGACGTGGGCATCTCGTTCGGCTATCCGGCGCCGGTCTACGTCGCGCCCCCGCCGCCGGTCGCCTATTACCCCGCGCCCGTCTACGTCCAGCCGGCGCCGGTCTATTACGCCCCCCCGGCCTACTACGCGGCGCCCCGCTATTACGCTCCGCGCGACCGCGGCTGGCATCGGGGCTGGGATCGAGGTGAGCGTCGTCATCATCGCGATCACGACCGCTAAAGCGCCGCGCCCGACATCCCCAGCGCCCTTCGGGGCGCTTTTTTATGCGCCGCTGCCGGGTTTCAGCTTTTGCGGCGCGACATGAACACCAGCCGCTCGAACAGGTGCACGTCCTGCTCGTTCTTGATGAGCGCGCCGTGCAGCGGTGGAACGATCCGGTGGGAATCCTGGCTGTGGAGTGCTTCGGGCGAGATGTCTTCGGCGACGAGCAGCTTCAGCCAGTCGAGAAACTCGGACGTCGAAGGTTTCTTCTTCAGGCCCGGCACTTCACGCAGCTCGAAAAAGCGCTCGAGCGCTTCCCTCAGCAACTGCTTCTTGATCCCCGGAAAATGCACGTTGACGATCTTCTGCATCGTGTCGTGATCGGGAAAACGGATGTAGTGGAAAAAACAGCGGCGCAGGAACGCATCCGGAAGCTCTTTTTCGTTGTTGCTGGTGATGACGACGAGAGGACGGTGAGTCGCTTTCACCAGCTCCCGCGTCTCGTAGACGTAGAACTCCATCCGGTCGAGCTCGCGCAGGAGGTCGTTCGGAAACTCGATATCCGCCTTGTCGATCTCGTCGATGAGGAGCACCGCAGGCGTCTCGCTCGCAAAAGCCTGCCACAGCATGCCCTGCACGATGTAATTGCGAATGTCCTGCACTTTCGGGTCGCCGAGCTGCGAATCCCGAAGCCGTGACACGGCGTCGTATTCGTACAGCCCGTGCTGGGCCTTGGTCGTGGATTTCACGTGCCACTCGTACAGCGGCCGACCGAGGGCTTTTGCGACTTCGATCGCGAGCAGGGTCTTGCCGGTGCCGGGCTCGCCCTTGATCAGCAGCGGGCGCTCGAGCGTGATCGCCGCGTTCACGGCCATCATCAGGTCTTCGGTCGCGATGTAATTCTCGGTGCCTTCGAAACGCATGATCGATCCCGACGTGAAAACGCGAATTATAGCGGCGCGTCCGCCTGCTTACTGACTTACCGGCGCGCGCTGAGGCGCTTCTCGATCTCGGCCAGCTTCGGGCGTATCTGCGCGCCGACGTAGATCTGCGGCTCGGAAGGCGGCGTGTAGCCTTTGTCTCGCTCCCACTGCTCGATCTTCGAGCGCGCTTCGCCGAAAGCCGCTTCGATCGAATAGGTCTTGGTCAGCGCCTCGCCGAACAGCGCCTGTGCGAGGTAAGTCGCATCCGAGCCGTAGCCGCAGCCGAACGAGGAGCGGTCGGCACGCGCCGCGGTGATGATGAGGGTGCGCTCATCCTTCAGCGCATCGATGAAACCGCCCGAGTAACACGCCGAGATCACGACGACTTTCCAGCGCACGCCCGAATCGTCCAGTGCCGCCTTGAGCCGCTCGGGCGTGATCTGGGTCAGCCGAAAAGGCCTGAAGTCGACCGCGAGCTCGTGCTGCTCGGAGCCGTGGGAGGAGACGTAGAACAGCAGCACGTCCTCGTTCTTGTCCATGATCCCGCCGACGTGCTGCAGCGCTTCGCGCAGGCTCGTCAGGCTCGCGATCGGGTACTGATCGAGCGTCTTCACATTATTGAGGAGCGTGACGGTGCGCCCGGCTGCGTCGAATCGCTTGCCGAGCAGCGACGTGATCATCTTCACTTCCTTCATGAAGACGTCTTCCCCGGCGTAAAGCCCTGCGGCCACCGCGTACAGGTCTGCGACGCCGGGTCGCTGCGGCTGCAGCGCCTCGAGCTCACGCTCGAGCGCACCCTGCTGCGCGTAGAACGCTTTCTCCTCGCCGAGCGAATAAAACCCGGTCACCGCGTCCGCAGCGCTCTCGTCGCGCGGCGGCACCCATATCAGGCCCTGCGGAAGCCAGTACGCCGGCAACACCACCAGCGCGACGGCCGCCGCGCCCCCGACGAGGCGGGCCGTCGCACCGGAATCGAGCAGGCGAAACGCGGCCGTGATCACGATGAGGGCCGACCATGCGAGCACCACCATATCGATCGTCGACCAGTAGGTTTCGATGAACGGAAGGATCTGGTGCTGCGCGAGGATGTACAGCGCCGAGGTGATCACGTTCATCACCACGCTCGCGGCGCCGAGCGCGACCGGGAGCAGCAGCACGTCCGAGGTCCGGTCGAGTCGCCGAGCGAGGACCCCGAGGAGCAGGACCATCGGCACGTACATCAGTGCGCGACTGAGCTCGTACACGTTGAGCTCGCCGCGGACGCCGAATGCTGCGATCGCAAACGCGAACATCAGCAGCACGTCGATGATCACGAGCGCCGCGAAAACCTCGGGATCAGGCGCGAAGTCGTCGCGCGAGACTCGCCTGAAGGTCACGAGCGCGACCCCGCCACGCAGGGCGCGCGCGAGCGCGCGGGGCAAGAACATCAGAAGACCCGGTCGAGATCGGCTTTGCGATCGATGTCGAGAACGACACCTGGATCGTCGCATTCGACGAGCACGATTTCACCCGCGTGCCGCTGCAGCACCGCTTTTGCGCCGGTGTCCCCGGAAAGCTGCATCAGCTCATCCCGCAGGCGCGCCCCGAAACCGACGGGATGGCCCCGCTCGCCGCGATAGGTGGGAGCGGCGATAGCCGCGCCCGCCGCAAGCGCGCCGGCAACAGCCTCTATCGTCGCGGGCTTCACCCTCGGCATGTCGCCGAGCGCGATGATCCACGCCGCGGCATCCCGCGAGGCCGCGACCCCGTGGGCGAGCGTATGGCCCATGCCGCGCGCCGATTCCGCGCACGGCGTCACCTGGCAACCTTCCTGCTCGAGGATGTCGGCCAGTGGAAAATCGCCCGCGCGCACGACCGCAACGACGTCGAGCCCCGCGGCGACGAGGTTGCGCGCCGCGTGCGCCGCGATGGCGCTGCCGTCCTCCAGCGGATGCACGAGCTTTCCGCCGCCGAAGCGGACACCTTCACCCGCCGCCAGCAGCACGCCGACCAATGCTTTTTTGGGATTCATGAGTGCGCCTATTATAGCGAGCCGCCCCGGTAAACCCCCGCCGCCCGTCTCGCAATCCGGCATCGCGGGCACTACACTGCGGCCTCGCATGGTCCGCATACACGACATCACGACCGACACCGAAGACCCGCCGCAATTCGTGGCGCTCCTCGCATTGCGCCAGACCACTTTGAACGGTCCCGAGTACGGCGGCGAGGAAATCGCGCGCATACAGAAAGCCGCCTATCCCGACATCCGGCCGCGCGACCTCGCCGACACCCCCGCCCGCGCTTTCGAACGTGCGCTTCGTGCGGCGCGCGGCATGGGCTGGGCGGTCGTCGCCGCGGTGCCCGAAGACGGACGCATCGAAGCAACCGCGACCACGCCGCTGCTGCGCTTCAAGGACGACGTGGTAATACGAGTGACTGCTCGCGGCGCCGGCAGCCGCATCGACGTGCGCTCCAAGTCGCGCCTGGGGCGCAGCGACCTCGGCGCCAACGCGAAGCGCATCCGCCGGTATTTTCGCGCGCTCGACGAGACGAGGGTAGCCTGACCATCGTCCCTGCGTTACCCTAGCCCGACGCACTCAACACTGAAAAAACTTAACACTCAACACTGTGGTCCTGTCATGCCCAATTTTTGCGCCAACCTCACCCTGCTCTACAACGAGCACGCGTTCATCGACCGCTTTGCCGCCGCCGCCAGGTCCGGCTTCAAAGGCGTCGAGTACCTGTTTCCTTACGAGCACGACAAAGACGAGCTCGCCGAGGCGTTGCAGAAGAATGGGCTCGTGCAGGTGTTGCACAACCTGCCTGGGGGAGACTGGGCCAAAGGCGAGCGCGGCATCGCGTGTCACCCGGCGCGGGTCGGCGAATTCCAGGACGGCGTCGGAAAGGCCATCGAGTACGCGAGCGCGCTCGGCTGCAAACAGCTCAACTGCCTCGCAGGCCTGAGTCCGGAAGGCGTTCCCGAAGAGCGCCAGCGCACGACGTTCGTCGCGAATCTGAAGTTCGCTGCGATGAAGCTCAGGGAAGCGGGAATCAAGCTCCTGATCGAGCCGATCAATACGCGGGACATTCCCGGCTTCTACCTGACGCGCTCAAGCCAGGCGCTCGGCATCATCGACGAGGTCGGTTCGGACAATCTCTTCCTGCAATACGACATCTATCACATGCAGATCATGGAAGGCGATCTCGCGCGAACGATCGAAGCAAACCTCGCGCGCATCCCGCACATGCAGCTCGCCGACAATCCCGGACGCTTTGAGCCGGGGACCGGCGAGATCAACTATCCCTTCCTGTTCGAGCACATCGATCGCATCGGTTATCGCGGCTGGATCGGCTGCGAGTACAAACCGAAGACGACTACGGAGGCAGGCCTGGGCTGGGTTCGCCCGTATCTCGGCCGTGAAGCGGCCGCGTCGCTCGACATGCAGTAGCCCGCCACCCGCGCGGCGGTCGCCGCGGGGTGCTGTGGCAGAATCTGCACATCTCAACAGGGAGTCTCGCATGAGCAATATCGGTTTCATCGGCCTCGGGATCATGGGTAAACCCATGGCGCTCAACCTGATCAAGGGCGGGCATGCCTTGTTTCTGCAAAGCCGCAGCGGCGTGCCCGCGGAGCTCACCGCCGCAGGCGGCACGGCGTGCTCGAGCGCGAAAGAGGTCGCGCAGAAGTCCGACATCGTCATCACGATGCTTCCGGACACGCCCGACGTCGAGAAAGTGCTGTTCGGCGCCAACGGCGTCTCCGAAGGGCTCTCCAGGGGCAAGATCGTCGTCGACATGAGCTCGATATCGCCGATCGAGACCAAGGCCTTTGCCAAACGCATCAACGAGCTCGGCTGCGAATACGTCGACGCGCCGGTGTCCGGCGGCGAAGTCGGCGCGAAGAACGCGGCGCTCACGATCATGGTCGGGGGCACCGACGCCGCTTTCGAGAAAGTGAAGCCGCTGTTCGAGCTCATGGGCAAGAACATCACCCTCGTCGGGGGCAATGGCGACGGCCAGACGACCAAGGTCGCCAACCAGATCATCGTCGCGCTCAACATCGAAGCAGTCGGCGAAGCGCTGCTCTTCGCGTCGAAAGCCGGCGCCGACCCGGCCAAAGTACGCCAGGCGCTGATGGGCGGCTTCGCCGCGTCGCGCATCCTCGAAGTCCACGGCGAACGCATGATCAAGCGCACCTTCGATCCCGGCTTTCGCATCGAGCTGCACCAGAAAGATCTGTCGCTCGCGCTCGCCGGCGC
>JAQGMV010000241.1 GCA_028292225.1 Betaproteobacteria bacterium | reverse complement strand
GGAGACGCCCGTCGACGACGCGGACTTTCGATCCTGCCTGCACGCCCGGGTCGTTCTCGTAGGTGAACTCGCGCGTGCTGCCATCGTTCAGGCGAACCGCCACTACGTAGCTCGTGGTCGACTTGTAGCGCCGCTCGACTTCGGTCCCGGCAGCCGCACCTGCGCCGGCGCCGACTACTGTCGCAATCGTCTGGCCCGTGCCGTTGCCGATCTGTCTGCCGAGAACGCCGCCGAGCAGCGCGCCTGCGGCCGGACCGATCATGCTCGCATCGCCTTGCCGCTTCACCGCTCGGACGGAGGTGACCGTGCCGCAGTTCAGGCAGGCCGCCGGTCCGGTTCCCGCTACGGTCTGCGAGGTGCTGCTGGAGGTCGCACCTGCCGGCGCGGTATCGCGCTCGGCGCGGCGGGGCTCATGTGCGGGTGCGCGAGTCACGGTGCGCTTTTCCTGCGTGACCGTCGTGGTGGAGGATGCGGTGTGTCCCGGCGCGAATTGCTGCGCGCCGGGCAGCGGCTTAGGGCCATCCGGCGCGGTCGTCAGTTCCTGCGCAGGGGTGGCGCTTTTGTTCATCCCGCTCGGGATGATGCCGGTCATGACGCCGAGCGCCACGAGACAGGTCAGGATGACCGCGGCTGCAGCAGCCATGATCAGGGGATGCATTTTGCTCAAGCCATTATTCATGATGAAACCTCCTTTTTAACTCTGTCCAGTAGACCGCATTCGCGATCGACGGGTGCAGTTGTCTTACACACTGTTACACCGCACCGCACGTTGTCGCTACAGGCCGACAGTTCACGGCCGCAGCTGTCGGATTACGCCTACCTAGAGCAAAAGCAAGGCCAGGTCTGATCGTCTGCCGAAAAGAATTACGACTGGAGCTCGGCGCGATTGCGGTAGAGCTCGAGCGCTTCCGGGTTCGCCAGCGCTTCGACGTTCTTCACCGGACGCCCGTGGACGACGTTGCGGACCGCGAGCTCGACGATCTTGCCGCTCTTGGTGCGCGGTATGTCGCCGACCTGGACGATGCGCGCCGGAACGTGGCGCGGCGTGGTGTTGTCGCGGATCTGCGCGCGGATCCTCTCGATCAGTGCATCGTCGAGAACGAGGCCTTCGCGCAGCCGCACGAAAAGCACCACCCGAACGTCATGCTGCCAGTCCTGGCCGATGGCGAGGCTTTCGACCACCTCGTCGAGGCGTTCGACCTGCCGGTAGATCTCCGCGGTGCCGATACGCACGCCGCCCGGATTGAGCACGGCGTCGGAGCGGCCATAGATGATCAGGCCGTCGTGCGCCGTGAGCTCGACGTAATCGCCGTGACACCAGACCCCGGGGAAGCGTTCGAAGTAGGCGGCGCGATACTTCGCCCCGTCGGCGTCGTTCCAGAATCCGACCGGCATCGAAGGAAAAGGCTGCGTGCAGACGAGCTCGCCTTTGTCGCCGCGCACCGGCCGTCCCTCTTCATCGAAGACGTCGACCGCCATGCCGAGCCCGCGGCACTGGAGCTCGCCGCGCCATACCGGTCCGATCGGATTGCCGAGCGCGAAGCACGCGATGATGTCGGTGCCGCCTGAGATCGACGCGAGCTGGACGTCGCTCTTGATGTTGCCGTAGACGTAGTCGAAGCCTTCGGGCGCGAGCGGGGACCCGGTCGACAGTATCGTTTTGACGGCGCTGAGGTCGTGCGTTTTCGCGGGCTCGAGCCCGAGCTTGGCGGCCGCGTCGAGGTATTTCGCAGAGGTGCCGAACACTGTCGCGCGCTCGGCCTGTGCGTAATCGAAGAGGATGCGTCCCCCGGCCGCGAATGGCGAACCGTCGTAGAGGAGGAGCGTGGCTTTGGAGGCGAGCGCGGAGACGAGCCAGTTCCACATCATCCAGCCGCACGTGGTGAAGTAGAAGAGGCGGTCGCCGGGTTTGAGATCGGTGTGCAGCCGGTGCTCTTTGAGGTGCTGCAGCAGCGTCCCGCCGGCGCCGTGCACGATGCACTTCGGAACGCCCGTCGTGCCCGACGAATACATGATGAAGAGCGGGTGATCGAAAGGCAGCCGCTCGAAAGAGATTTCGGCAGCCGAGTACGGCGCGACGAAATCGTCGAGAAGGACGGCTCCCGGTATTTCTTCGATCGGCGGTTGCGCCTGGAGGTAAGGCACGATCAGCGTCTTCTCGACCGTCGGCAGCTTCGCGAGCACGTCGCGGATGCGAGGCATGACGTCGATCGTCTTCCCGCCGTAGTAATAGCCGTCGGCCACGATGAGCACTTTGGGCTCGATCTGCCCGAAGCGGTCGAGCACGCCCTGCACCCCGAAGTCGGGCGAGCACGACGACCAGATCGCACCGAGGCTCGTCGTGGCAAGCATGGCGACCACCGCCGCGGGAACGTTCGGAAGATAGCCGCCGACGCGGTCGCCGGTGCGCACGCCGGCGTCTCCCAGCGCCTGCGCGAGGCGCGAGACCTGCGCGTAAAGCCCCGCGTACGAGACTTTCGTCTTGACGCGATCTTCGCCCCAGAAGACGAGAGCGGTGGTGTCGTCGCGCCGGCGGAGCAGGTTCTCGGCGAAGTTAAGGCGCGCGCCGGGGAACCACTTCGCGCCCGGCATGCGTTCCTTGTCGACCACGACAGTGTCACCCGCCGTGTCCCCGATCACGCCGCAATACGACCACAGCGCGGTCCAGAAACGCTCAGGCTCGGCGAGCGACCAGCGATGAAGCGCCGCATAGTCCGGCACATCGGCGCCGTAGCGCTCACGCACCATGCCGATGAACGCGGTGAGATTGGCCTGCGCGACGCGCTCGGCGGACGGCTGCCACATGGGCTGGTTCATGAAGCTCCTCCATCACGGGGCGGCTCGGCGGCTGCGTAGCCTTCGGCTGCAGGCGAGGCGCCTGCGCTAAGTCACGATACGTACTTCGACTGCGCGCGGCGCCCTAAACTCAACACTCAACACTCAACACTCCATCAGCCCTCGGGCTGATGCTCCGGCCTCATCTGCGGGAACAGGATCACGTCGCGTATCGACGGGCTGTCGGTGAGCAGCATCACGAAGCGGTCGACTCCGATGCCCGCGCCGCCGGTCGGGGGCAGCCCGTATTCGAGCGCGCGGATGTAATCGGCATCGAAATGCATCGCTTCGGCGTCACCGGCTTCCTTCTGCTTCACCTGCTCCTGGAATCGCGCGGCCTGGTCATCGGCGTCGTTCAGCTCGGAGAAGCCGTTCGCGATCTCACGCCCGGCGATGAAGAGCTCGAAGCGCTCGGTGATTTCGGGATTCGCGTCGTTGCGGCGGGCGAGGGGAGAGACTTCAGCCGGGTAGT
>JAQGMV010000210.1 GCA_028292225.1 Betaproteobacteria bacterium | reverse complement strand
TTCCTGCCGTGGATACAGGCGACGAGCATCGACCTCGCGCGCCACGGCATGCCGACCCAGGAAGTCGGCTCGATCGTGGCGGGCATGTTCGGAATCGAACCGACGCGCACGCTGAACCTCACGCTCGGGGCGCTGATCGCGCTCGGGCTCTACGCGTGGATTTTCAGGTCGCGAGATTTTCGTGAAAGCTTCGACAACGTCCTCGGCGGCGTCACCGTCGGCCTCGCGGTCGTCGGCGCGTGGTACGTCACGGGCGGGCCGATGGGGCGGGCGTGGAAGGAGTACGCCGAGATGGCGACCGATATGCCCAGTCGCGTGCAGACCCAGTCGTTCACGTTCGTCGCCCCGATGGGCGACACGGTGCGCTACCTTCTCGATCCGACGCAGCTCTCGCTCATCAATTTCGGCGTGGTCGCGCTCGCCGGAGTCATCGGTGGGTCTCTCCTCTACGCGTTGCCGTCGAAAGGCTTTCGCTACGAGCGCTTCCTGACGTTCCGCGATTTCGGCAACCACGTCCTCGGCGGAGCGCTCATGGGCGTCGGCGGCGTGGTCGCAATGGGATGCACGATCGGCCAGGCGGTCACCGGCGTGTCCACGCTCGCGATGGGATCGATCCTGGCGTTCTTCGGCATGGTCATCGGATCGGTCGCCACTCTGAAATATCAGTACTGGCGCCTGACACACGAATCATGAGCGGTTCGTGTTGACCCGCGTGATCGTAACCCGATAAAATCGTGGGCTTTTCGGGAGTTTAGCTCAGTCGCCAGAGCAGCGGACTTTTACTCCGTTGGTCGCGAGTTCGAATCTCGCACCTCCTACCAGTTTCCTCAGGTACTTGCGTTTGTCAGCGGGAACCAGCCGCGCACCGGCTGCGGTTCCCGCGCGCACTGGGTACCAGTGACGCGTGTGCTACGGCGCAAAGCTGATGCAGATCAGCAAGGCATGCGTATCAGCAAGGCATGCGTTACAGCGATTAGGAAAACGCATGCGGTCCCTCGGTTTGTTTCTGGTCTCCGGACTCATTGCGACATTCGCCGGATCGCATTCTTTTGCGCAGGCGTATCCCAATAAACCTGTTCGCTTCATCATCCCTTTTCTTCCTGGGGGAAGCGCCGACTTCTTTGCACGCGCCGTCGCACCAGAGCTGAAAGACCGGCTCGGGCAGCCGGTGGTGATCGACAATCGCGGAGGTGCGGCAGGCACGATAGGCGCCGAGCTGGCGTCGAGAGCCGTGGCGGATGGCCATACCCTTTTCCTCGCGACGGCCAATCTGGCAATGGGCGTGAGCCTCTACACGCACTGGCCGGTAAAGCCGATCAGAGATTTTCGTGCGGTATCGCTCCTCGGTTCCGCCCCCAACATCCTTGCAGTGAATGCATCGATGCCGGTGAGGAATGTGAAGGAGCTGATCGCTTTGGCTAAAACGAAGCCGGGGCAGATCGGCTATGCCTCTGCCGGGAGCGGATCGACGTCTCACCTCGCTGTCGCGTTGCTCGAGACTATGGCAAACATAGACCTCCTGCACGTGCCGTACAAGGGCACCGGGCCCGGCATCGTGTCCGTGATAAGCGGCGAGTCGTCAGTCATCATGCCGCCGGCTTCAGTCGTGCTGCCGCATGATAAAGCCGGCAAGCTGCGCGCGCTGGCGATCTCCAGTGCCACCAGGTTCGACGCGGCTCCGCAACTGCCCACTGTCGCGGAAGCCGGCGTGCCGCGGTACGAGGCATCACAATGGTACGGCGTCATGGTTCCGGCTGCGACGCCACAGCCGGTGGTAAAGCGTCTGAATGCGGAACTTACAGGCATCGTACAAAGCCCGGCATTCAAGGCACGCATGCTCGCGCAGGCGACGATGATCAGCGGGACGACGCCGGAAGAGTTTTCGGCGTATCTCAAAGACGAGATCGAAAAATGGTCAAAAGTGATCAAGCTGTCCGGAGCGAGTCTCGATTGACGCTAGCAACCGCGCCCCGCGATTGAGCTGACACGACGGCAACAAGGAGAGAACAAGCATGGCGCAGAGTACGGCAGAGGCCGTAGAGAACGAATGGGGCGAGGCGTTGTACGCTCTGCTGCGCAAGGGCGGCGTCACGCAGTATGCATTTGTTCCCGATACCGGTCTGAGGGTTCTCATCAGCCGCTGCCTGGCCGATCCGGAGGTCACCACGATCTCCCTGACGACGGAAGAAGAAGGCGTGGCCATGCTTGCCGGCGCCGATATGGGCGGTGCGCGCGGGGTTTTGCTGATGCAGAGCAGCGGTGTCGGCAATTGCATCAACATGCTCTCGCTTACGAAGGGCGCGCGTTTCCCGCTGTTGATGATCGTCAGCATGCGCGGCGATTTCGGAGAAGCGAACCCGTGGCAATACGCCATGGGCCAGGCCGTCGAAACCGTGCTCGAAGCCATGGATGTCATCTGCGTACGCGCGGAACGTCCCGAGGACGTAGTGCCGACCACTGAGGCGGCGCTGGCGATGGCTTTTCAGGCCGGACATGCGGTGGCCATAATCCTCGGGCAAAGACTGCTCGGTGCGAAACAATACTGAGCGAAAGCTATCGTGATCTCCAACAACTTCAGCAATGACGACGACGTCAAATTCCTCCTCGACCGCCACACCGCTCTGCCTGCTCTCATAGGGCGACACGAGGATTTTCTGATTGTGGCCGGCCTCAGTAACACCACCAAGGACGTCGCGGCGCTGACCGGCGACGGCGATCACACATTCGGCCTCGGCGGCGCCATGGGCGGTGCATGCATGTTCGGCCTGGGTTTGGCGCTGGCCCAGCCGCAGAAGCGCGTGCTCGTCGTGACCGGCGATGGAGAAATGCTGATGGGAATGGGCTCGCTTGCCACCATCGCTGTTCACAACCCTCCAAATCTTTCGATCGTGTGTGTCGACAATGGACACTACGAAGAGACCGGGCATCAGCCGAGCCATACCAGCCAGGGCGTGCGCCTGGACAAGATTGCCGACGGGGTCGGGATCCGCAACATACGCGTCGTCACGAGGGAAGCAGATATTCCGGACGCTGCGCGAGCGATCCGCGCCGGAGGAGGAACAGCCTTCGTCGTGCTCAGGGTCAAGTCGGGCGACGGACCATCCTGCAAGCGCAATATGCAGCCTGCAGCGTGCCGCCTTCGATTCCGGGCCGCGCTGCTGGGGACACGGTAAACGCGCGCCGTGTCCGGTTGCGCCTGGTAGGTACACTGTAGGCCGTCCGCGCAACTTGGCGGCGCTGCGCAGCACCACCGTCGCATGCAGTAAGATTCGCGCTCTCCATCGGAACGCACCGTCAGCAGGACATGAGTCTCGTCGCCGCGATGCAGGGTTCTCCGGATTCGATCGGTCTCGCGATGCGACCCGAGCACCGGCGGCTTTTCGCGATCACGCTTGCCGCGAGCGTCGTGCTCCATCTCGCCGCGATCGCGATCGCCCCTCGCATCAACCGTCCCGAGGCGTCGGCGCCGCCCCCGCTTCAAGTCGTGCTCGTGCAGCCGCCGGTGCCCAGACCGATGAGGGTCGAGCCGCCGCCCCCGCCGCCCAGGCGCGAACGCACCGTGGCGAAAACCGAGCCGCAGGCGCGGCGCACACCGCCGGTGAAGCCGCAGCCGGCGCCCGAACGCAAGCCGGTGATTGCGCTGCCCGAATCGGCGGCTCCCGCCCAACCCTCCTTCACGGTCGCGCAGCCGAGCGTCGAGCCGACTCCTGCTCCCGAGTCGAAGCCGAAGGCCATCGCAGCGCCGCCGAGCCCTCCTGCCCCGCCGAGCGAAACCGTGGTGACGACCGAGCCGGTATACAACGCGGCGTACCTGGGAAACGCGAAGCCCAGATATCCGCTCATCGCGCGCCGCAACGGCGTCGAAGGCACCGTCCTGGTGAAGGTGTTGGTCAGCAAGGAGGGACGCGCCGCCAAGGTGGAGCTCGAGCGCAGCAGCGGCTCGGGCGCGCTCGACACCGCGGCGCTCGACGCTGTGAAGAGCTGGCGTTTCACGCCCGCGCGCCGCGGGCAGGAAAACGTCGACATGCCGTACGTCGTGCCGGTGGTTTTCAAGCTCGAAGGGAGCGGTTGACCCGCTGATATACTGCCCTCCTCCCTCGGCGGATTTGTTCACATGACGCGGTACGGCGCGCGTTTCCGGCTCTACGCGTGGTTGAGCGTTTTCATAACGCTCTTCAGCGCCGTGTCGCCCGGGCTTGCGGCGGTCGTGCTGACGGACCGACCTGCGGCGCTGGGGCAGATGCTGGGACTGCCAGCCCCGCCGCGGGCCGCGCAACACCAGCATCACAGCGTCGATCACGCGGCCCGTCACGGCGAGGCGGGCGAGCACGATGCGAATCTCCCCCCGCCCGATGACGGCGCCGCTCACGACGCTCACGGCATCTACTGCTCGTTCTGCCTGAGCGCGAGCTCGACCGTCGCCCTCGGCATCCTGCCTCCGGCGCTCGCCGTCCTCAGCATGGAATCGTCTGCGCTCGTGATCGAGCGTGCACGTCCTCCGGCAGTCGCTTTCCATCCGTTCTTCCGCTCCCGCGCTCCGCCTTTCTCCGCTCCCCTGCTTCTCTAATGGCGCGCCGCTTCGAGCGGCGCGTCCTCACGTCATTCAGAAGCATCGCCGCCTGCGGCTGCTGCACGCCTGTCGCGCAGCCGCTTCATGACGCCCGAGCTTCACAAGGGGAGTACTTCAATGGTCTTCATGAATAAGGCCGCCCGCGCGCTGCTGCGCGCCGCGGGCCCATTGCTTTGCGGCGCGCCTGCCGCGTTTGCGCACACGCCGGATCAGACTTTGCCGGACGTCGTCGTACAGGAGGCGCCATCGGTCGCCGAGAAGAACAAGCTTCCGCTGCAGACCGAAAGCGTGACTGCGGGCCAGATTGCCGACAAGGTGAACCTGATGAACACCGAAGATGCAATCAAGTATCTGCCGAGCATTCTGGTTCGCAAGCGGCATGTCGGCGACACCCAGGCGCCGTTCAGCACCCGAACCTCCGGCGTCGGCTCGAGCGCGCGGGGCCTCGTCTATGCCGACGGCGTACTGCTTTCCGCGCTGATCGGCAACAACAACAGCGCGGCATCGCCGAAGTGGGGAATGGTGGCGCCGGACGAGATCGAGCGCATCGACGTGATGTACGGGCCCTTCGCCGCGCAGTACCCGGGAAACTCGATCGGTGCGGTGGTCGAGATCACCACGCGCATGCCGCGCGCGTTCGAGGCGAGCGCGAAAGTCGAAGGCGCCACGCAGCGTTTCAGCCAGTACGGCACCAGCGACACGTTCAACGCGTACCAGGCGAGCGCGCTGCTCGGCAACCGCAACGGGAATCTGTCGTGGTGGCTGAGCGTTAATCATCTCGACAGCCATAGTCAGCCGCTGGCGTATGTGACTGCCCTGCGCCCGGCGGCGCCCAGCGGGGTGGGAACACCGGTGTCAGGCGCATTCACGGACGTCAATCGCACCGGCGCATCGATACAGGTGATCGGGGCGGGCGGTATCGAGCACCACCTCCAGGACAACTTCAAGTTCAAGGTCGCGTACGACATCACCCCGACGATGCAGGCGGCGTATTCGGTCGGGCTGTTCCAGAACGACGACAAGGCGAGGGTGCAGACGTATCTGCGCGACGCGGCAGGGAACCCTGTCTATGCGACCTCCACGTTGCCGCCGGGCGGAGCGAACATCGGCGGCTTCAACTACACGATTCCCAACAGCGCCTTCTCGAACAACTACTACAACGTGAACGAACAGCACTGGATGCACAGCCTCGCGGTGCGCACGACCACGCGCGGCGAGTGGGACTGGGAAGCGGTAGCCAGCACTTACCGCTACGGCGAGAACGTCCTGCGCACACCTACCGGTGCGCTTCCGGGGGCGGCCGCGGGGGGGCCGGGCACGATCGCGCTCATGGATGGCACCGGCTGGTCGACGCTCGATCTGAAAGGGTTCTGGAGGCCCCAGGGCTATACCGGGCCGCACCAGGTGAGTTTCGGCGCCCACCGCGACTATTTCAGGCTCGTGAACCCGAGATACAACACGTCGAACTGGATCGGCGGCAGCACCGAGCAGCTTGCGGCCGACTCGCGCGGCAAGACGCAGACCGACGCGTTATGGTTGCAGGATGCCTGGGCGTTTGCCCCGCGATTGCGGGCGACGCTCGGCGCACGCTACGAGCACTGGCGCGCGTATGATGGATTCAATTTCGCTCTCGCGACCCCGCCCGCCACCACGCTCTCGGTCAATCAGCCTGAGCTCAGCGCGAGTCGCGTCTCGCCCAAAGCTTCGATCGCCTGGACCGCCACCGACGCGCTGATGTTCACCGCATCGGTCGGCAAGGCTTATCGCTTCCCGACGGTGACCGAGCTGTATCAGGCGGTCACGGTAGGCCCGGAGCTGCGAAGCCCGAATCCGAACCTGAGGCCGGAGCGCGCATGGTCGGGAGAGCTGTCCGGCGAATACGCGGTGCAAGCGGGCCGGGTGCGCGTGTCGCTGTTCGAGGAGCACATCTCGGACGCGCTGATATCGCAGACAACGCCTTTCCCGGGAACCACGACCCCGGTCGGTTTCGTGCAGAACGTCGACAAGGTCCGTTCGCGCGGGGTCGAATTCGTCGCTCAGGCATTCGACGTCGCGGTGCGCGGGCTCGAGCTCTCCGGCAGCGTGACTTACGTCGAATCGAGAATACGTGCGGATGCGGCTTTACCCGCGGCTGTCGGCAAGCACACGCCGCAGGTCCCGACCTGGCGTGCGACGGCGGTGGCCACGTACCACGCGACCGCCAAGTCTGCGGTCACGCTCGCCGGCCGCTACAGCGGCCGTGTCTACGCGACTCCCGACAATTCGGACGTCGTCACGAATACCTACCAGGGCTTCGACGGTTATTTCGTCATGGACGCGCGGTTCCGCTACCAGATCGACCGTCGGTGGGGCGCCGCGATCGGCGTCGACAATCTCAACAACCGCAAGTACTTTCTCTTTCACCCGTTCCCGCAGAGAACCGTCGTGGCTGAGCTCAAGTTCAACTACTGATGACGATGAGAGCGCTGACCATGAATCCTTCATTACCGGCCGAATCTTCGACCTCGCGGTCACGCACGGCTACGCGCGGCGGCCTGCGTTGCGCTGCTTCGGCCGTGCTCCTGTGCATCGCGCTCAGTGCCGCAGCGGCCGACTCGGCTCACCGGCACTCGCCGTCGGCTGCCGCAGGCTCGGTTACGAGCCTGGACGTCTACACGCGCGGGGACACGCTCGACGTGCTGACCGGCGAAGCCGATGCGAAGTCCCAGGTGGCGCTCTGGCACCGCCAGTCGCGCGACGGCGGCAGGACGTGGTCTGCGCCCAGCCGCGTCGACGCGGGCATGCCGTCTCCGCGGCGTCCCCATCGCGGCAATGACGCCCAGATCGCTTCCGACGGCCGGCACCTGGTCGCCGCGTGGACCACCGCCGGCACCGGATGGCTGGGCACCGGCAGGCTGGTCACCGCCTACTCCGCCGACGCGGGCAAAACCTGGGCTCGCGGCGGCAGCCCTGCCGGCGACGAGCGCGAGGACGGGCAAAGCTATGCCGACATCGCGGCCCGCGACGGCCGCTTCTACCTCGCGTGGCTCGACAGCCGCGGCGGCTCGCAAGGCGTGCGGCACGCGAGCAGCAGCGACGGGGGCACGAGCTGGAAAGCGAACGCCTCGCTGCAACGGGGGAGCTGCGAGTGCTGCTGGAACACCGTGCTGCCGGCGCCTGCCGGAGCGCTTTACGTGCTCTTCCGAGGCAGGTCGCCGCGCGACATGGGGCTCGCGGTGTCGCCGGATGACGGGGCGAGCTGGCGAGCGGCGGGCGCGGTGGGCGCGTTCGACTGGCACATCGACGCGTGTCCGCACACCGGGGGCGCGCTCGCGATCTCGGGAAAAACCGGGGCCGAACGGCTGCACGCGCTGGTGTGGACCGGCAAGCCCGGCGCGCGCGGTCTGCACGTCTTCAGCACGCGCGATGCAGCCGCCGGATGGACACCGGCGGGAAGGCTCGGCGGGGAATATGCGCAGCGCGGCGATCTCGCCGCACGAGGGGGCGAGCTCATCGCGGTCTGGGACGAGCCGGTCGGGCGGGAGGGTTCGATCTTCATGTCGCGGTCCAGCGATGACGGGGCCCGGTGGTCGCCACCCATGCGGCTGTCCGCGGGCGGCGTGAACGCCGTTTATCCCCGCGTCGCCGCCGCGCGCCGCAACCTGCTGGTGCTCTGGACCGAAGCGGCCCCCGACGGCCCGAGCAAGCTGCGGATGGTGCTGCTTAAGTGAGCGCCTGCTATCCCCGCTCCGGCGGCGGCGCAAAGCGGGGTATCCTCGGCGTTTCGTCCTCCTCTCATGGGTGCCATGGAACTGCTCGTCCTGCTCTTACTGTTCTTCGTGAACGGGTTGTTCTCGATGTCCGAAATGGCCGTCGTGTCCTCGCGCAAGGCGCGGCTGCAGCAGCTTTTCGACGAAGGCCGGGCAGGCGCCGGAACGGCGCTCGAGCTCGCCAATAACCCGAGTCACTTCCTGTCGACGATCCAGGTTGGAATCACGGTCATCGGAATCACCAGCGGCGCTTTCGGCGAAGCGAAGCTGAGCGTCGCGGTGGCCGCGTGGCTCTCGCAATGGCCGCTCATCGCGCCGCGCGCTGAAGGGATCGCGGTTGCGATCGTGGTCGTCGGCATCACGATCGGTTCTCTGCTGATCGGCGAGCTCGTACCCAAGCGGCTCGCGCTGCTCAATCCGGAAGGCGTCGCGAGCACCGTCGCGAGGCCGATGAAGTGGCTCTCCTCGCTCGTCCATCCGGTCGTGCGCCTGCTCAGCATGGCGACCGAAGGCATCCTGCGCCTGTTCGGCCGCGTCGCCGTCGCGAGCCCGCCGGTGACCGAGGAAGAGATCCGGGTGCTGATGGAGCAGGGCGCCGAAGCCGGCGTCTTCGAGGAGCACGAGCACGAGCTCGTCTCGCGCGTGTTCCGCATGGACGACATCCGGGTCACCGCGGTCATGACGCCGCGCACCGATATCGTGTATCTCAATCTCGACGAGCCCGAAGCCGCGGTGCGCGAGCAGCTCGCGAGCGCGCCGCACTCGCGCTTCCCGGTCGCTCGCGGCGACCTCGACAACGTCGAAGGCATCATCGAAGTCAAAGCGCTGCTCGGCGACCTGGTGCGCGGGCAGAAGATCGACCTCACCGCGCGAGTCTCCAAGCCGCTCTACCTGCCGGAGACCCTGACCGTCACTGACGTGCTCGCGGCGTTCAAGAAACACCGCCAGACCGCGGCTTTCATCGTCAACGAGTACGGCGAGCTCCAGGGTCTCGTGACGCTGCACGACGTCATGGAAGCGCTCGTCGGCGACATGGGTTCCGCGGACGAGGACGGGGACGTCGACATCGTCAAACGCGACGACGGCTCGTGGCTCATCGACGGCGGTGTCGCGGTGGACCGCTTCAAGGAGGCCCTCGAAATCGAGGCGCCGCTGCCGGAGGAGGATACCGGGAGCTACAACACACTCGGCGGATTCGTCATGCTCCAGCTCGGGCGCGTTCCCAAGACCGGCGAGCGCTTCGAGTGGGACGGCTACCGGTTCGAAGTGGTCGATATGGACCGGAACAGGGTCGACAAACTGCTGGTCACCCGCTTGCCGGAAGCTTCGCTTCCAGACGCGGGCTGACCAGCAGTTTGTCGGTAAACGACTCGGAGGAAACCAAGGTTTCCCTCCGGGATCTGCCGCGGCGATGAAGCCATGCGGGCAAAAACGCCCGCAGCCGCGCCCGGTAAACGCCTCGGAGGAAAACCCATGGTTTTCCTCCGAGGCCTCCTTTCCTTTGGGCGATCGCCTCGATCGCTTCGCGGCCCTTGAGGGAAAGGTTCGCTCCGCCCCTCGATGCCGAAGCCCGGAGCGAACCTCCGGGCGGGAGGCCGGTCAGACTTTCTACCGCCAGGCGATTTACGTTTTGTAACAAATTCTGCGTACCGCCCGCGGCTCAGTCAGCTATATTTCCATCGTGAATACGAAGGTCACCATGAAGACGCTCAATTTCGCTCTACTGTCGCTCGCGCTGGCCGGCGGCGTGGCCCTCGCGCCCGATGCCGATGCCTATGGCGGCCGCTACCATTCGCGCGGTCACGTGGGTGTATTCATCGGGGCGCCGATATTCCCGTACTACGCGCCTTACTACTCGCCGTATTACTACCCGCGCTACTACTATCCGCCGGCTGTGGTCAGCTCCCCGCCGGTGTACATCGAACAGGGCAGCGCCGCGCCTGCGGTGTCGGCACCTCCGGCGCCGACCGCCCAAGGCGCGAGCGCCTCCTGGTACTACTGCCGCGATTCCCAGACTTATTACCCGTACGTGCAGAGTTGCGCGTCGCCGTGGCAGCAGGTCGCGCCGCAGGCGTCGCCTCCGTCTTGAGATCCTCTATGAAGCGTTTTCGAATCACCGCGATCGCCGCGGCTGTAGTCCTCGCCGGGTGCACCACGATTCCGACCGGGCCGACCAGCATGGCGCTGCCCGGCACCGGCAAGCCTTTCGATCAGTTCCGGTTCGATGACGGTGCGTGCCGTCAGTACGCTTCCGACGCGATCGGCGGGCAGACCGCTGCGTCTGCTCAGCAGGAATCCGGAGTGAAAAGCGCCATCGCCGGCGCCGCGATCGGCGCGCTGATCGGCGGCGCGGTCGGCGGCGGCCACGGCGCGGCGATCGGCGCCGGCGTGGGCGGCGGTGCGGGCGGCATCGCAGGAGTCAGCGCAGGCGAAACCTCGGGCTACGAAGTCCAGCGCCGTTACGACCAGGCCTACACCCAGTGCATGTACGGCAAAGGCCATCGCGTCGCAGTGAACGCGCGCTCGGCTCCCGGCTACTATCCGCAGGCCGCCGCGCCTGCGTATTACCCCCCTCCGGCGCGCTACAGCTACGCGCCGCCGCCGGGATCCGCGCCGCCTCCGGGTTCCGCACCTTCAGCGGCTGCCGGCCTCCCCCCGCCGCCGCCTCCCGGGTCTCCCCCGCCCAATCCCGCCTGGATACGCTGAGCGCGGACGTGCTCAGTTTTTCCTGAGCGCTTCGAAACCGCGCTCGAGGTCTGCGAGCAGGTCGTCGGTGTCCTCGAGCCCGATATGCAGCCTCAGCGCGGGTCCTCCCGGATTCCATCGCGTCGCCGTGCGGCACGAGTCCGCGTGCACGACCGTCACCAGGCTCTCGAAGCCGCCCCAGCTCGAGCCGATGCCGAATAGCTCCAGCGTATCGACGAACGCCGCCAGGGCCCGGTCGCCTGCCGGCTTGAGCACGCACGCAAAGAGCGATGCGGCGCCTTCGAAGTCCCGCTTCCAGATCGCGTGTCCCGGATCGCTTTCCAGCGCCGGGTAGATCACCCGCTTCACTTCCGGTCGCGCTTCCAGCCACTGCGCGACACGTAACGCGCTCGCCATCTGGCGGTTCATCCGCACGCCGATCGTGCGAAAGCCGCGCAGGCCCAGATAGCAGTCGTCGGGGCTCGCGACAAAACCATAATCGGTCGCGGCTTTGCGAACCGGCAACCAGCAGCGCTCGTTGGTGACCGCGATTCCGAGCATCACGTCGG
>JAQGMV010000203.1 GCA_028292225.1 Betaproteobacteria bacterium | reverse complement strand
CGCGTGCGAAACGTTGTTACCGACCATCGGCTTCTTGCCGGTGACTTGACATACGCGTGCCATGACGCTGCTCCAGAACTGGGGAAGACCGCGGATTTTACAGGTAGTTGAGCTTGCGCTCAACTACCGTTTAATCGGTATGCGCCAGGGAGGGAAACCAAGGTTTCGCTCGCTGAACCTCATTTCCTTGGGCTCTCGGCGATCGCCTCGCCTCCGCAGGTCGCAGCGACGGGACCCGAGAGGGTAGTAAATCGGGGTCTGTCCCCGATTTATAGCAGCCCGCGCTCGGCGAACGACATCGCCGAATCGCCGCCCACGACGAAGTGGTCGAGCACCTTTACGTCGACCAGCGCGAGGGTGTGCTTGAGGGTCTGGGTCAGGGCCTCGTCCGCCCTGCTCGGCTCGGCGACGCCGGAGGGGTGGTTGTGCGCGAAGATCACCGCGGCGGCATTGAAATGCAGCGCCCGCTTGACGATCTCACGCGGAAATACGCTCGTCTGCGTGAGCGTCCCGCGGAAAAGCTCCTCGACTTCGAGCACGCAGTTCTGCGCGTCGAGAAAGACTGCGACGAAGACTTCGTGCGCCTTGCCTTGCAGCTTGAGCCTCAGATAATCACGCACCGACTGAGGCGAGCTCAGCGAGATCCCGCGAGCCAGGGTTTCGCGCAGCGCCCGCCGGCTCATCTCGAGGACCGCATGGAGCTGCGCGTATTTCGCGTCTCCCAGGCCGGCTATGCCTTCGAAGACGTGGCGTTCCGCGCTCAGCAGCGCGGAGATCGACCCGCAGCGCGTGAGCACGTTGCGCGCGAGATCGACTGCGCTGCTGCCTTTGATTCCGGTGCGCAGCAGGATCGCGATCAATTCCGAGTCGGACAGCGCTTCCGGCCCTTTCGCGAGGAGCTTCTCGCGCGGCCTGTCGCCCATCGGCCAGTCTGCGATCTTCATCACGAAGCCTCCCTGATTTCGCCCTGTCCCCTCAACGCCCGGCCGCCCGGCTGCGCCTACGCCTTAACGCCTAACACGCGCCGGACGAATGGTTTACACTTGCTGCCCTCGCACGAAGATACAGCGCTACGTGACTGATACTGCTCGGAAAAGAATCCTGCTCGGAGTGACCGGAGGAGTCGCGGCTTACAAGGCCGCGGAGCTCGTCCGGAGGCTTTCGGAGCGCGGATTCGACGTTCACGTCGTCATGACCCAGGCCGCGTGCGGCTTCATCACGCCGGTGACCTTGCAGGCGCTGTCCGGCAATCCCGTGTACAGCGACATGTGGGACTCGCGCATCCCGGACAACATGGCGCACATCGAGCTCTCGCGCGACAAGGACCTCATCGTCGTCGCGCCTGCGACCGCCGATTTCATGGCGAAGCTCGCGGTCGGTGCCGCGGACGATCTGCTTTCCACCTTGTGCCTCGCCCGCGACTGCGCGCTCGCCGTCGCACCGGCCATGAACCGCCAGATGTGGGAGCACGCCGCGACCCGGCGCAACGTCGCGCGGCTGCGCGAGGACGGCGTCGAAGTCCTCGGACCCGCGAGCGGCGGTCAGGCGTGCGGCGAAATCGGTATGGGCAGAATGCTCGAAGCGACCGAGATCGCGGATGCAGTCGGCGCCCTGCTCGCGCCGAAGACCCTGTCAGGGCTGCACGTGCTCGTCACCGCAGGGCCCACCTTCGAAGCCGTCGACGCGGTGCGCGGCCTCACGAACCGGAGTTCGGGCAAGATGGGATACGCGCTCGCGCGGGCAGCCGTCGACGCCGGCGCGCGAGTCACCCTGATCTCGGGACCGACGAGCCTCAGCGCACCGGCCCAGGCCGAACGCGTCGACGTCGTGTCGGCCGAAGACATGCTCAATGCGGTGACCGCACGAATCGTAGACGCGGACATCTTCGTCAGCGTTGCCGCAGTCGCCGATTACCGCCCGGCACGAGCGAGCGAGCAGAAGATCAAAAAGGCCGACGCCGCGATGACCCTCGAGCTCGTGCCGACGACCGATATCCTCGCGCACGTCGCGGCGCTGCCGAAGCCGCCTTTCTGCGTCGGCTTCGCCGCCGAAAGCGAGAAACTCGCCGAATACGCCGAAGCCAAGCGCAAGCGCAAAAAACTGCCCTTGCTCGCAGCCAACCTCGCCCAGCACGCGATCGGCGCCGACGACAACCAGATCACGCTGTTCGACGACGACGGCGCGCACCCGCTCGAGCGCGCGTCCAAGGACGTGGTCGCGCGCCGGCTCGTCGCGCACATCGCCACGCTGTATTCGAAATTCAGATCCCGGTCATAACGCGGCGTGCAGCCCGTTGCGGCGGCATTGCGTCTTTCACACATGAAAAAAATAGAAGTCAAAGTTCTCGATGCGCGGCTGCGCGAGCAGCTTCCTCAATACGCCACCTCGGGCAGCGCGGGTCTCGACCTGCGCGCCTGCCTGACCGCCCCGCTCACGCTCGAGCCGGGACAGACCGAGCTCATTCCCTCCGGCATTGCGATCCATCTCGCCGATCCAGGGCTCGCGGCGATGATCCTGCCCAGATCGGGGCTCGGCCATAAGCACGGCATCGTGCTCGGCAACCTCGTCGGCCTCATCGATTCGGATTACCAGGGCCAGATTTTCGTCTCGACGTGGAATCGCGGAAATGCGGCGTTCATGATCCAGCCGATGGAGCGCCTCGCCCAGCTCGTCGTGGTGCCGGTCGTACAGGTCGCATTCGAAGTCGTTGAGGAATTCCACGCGAGCGAACGTGGGGCGGGTGGCTTCGGAAGCACGGGGCGGTAAGGGCGAGGGATGAGGGATGAACGCCGAACGGAGCCGGCTCGTCATCCGCCAGGCGTGGGGAGCGTTGATCTCCCATGAAGACTGCGCTTGTTCTGTTCGCACACGGCTCACGCGACCCCGATTGGGCGGCGCCGTTTCGCGCGGTCCAGCGCAACGTCGCGGCCGCCAGACCGGATATCGAAGTCGAGCTTGCGTTTCTCGAGGTCATGCAACCTTCATTGCCCGTGGCGGTCGATCGCCTGATCGCCGCAGGCTCCGAGCGCATCACGATCGCACCGCTTTTCATGGCGCAGGGTGCGCATCTGAAGCGCGACCTGGCGAAGCTCGTCCAGGAGCTGCAGGCGAAACACGGTCGGGTACAGCTCGCGCTGCTGCCCGCCGCGGGAGAAGCGCAGCCGGTGATCGAGGCGATCAGCGGCTGGCTGGCCGGGAACGTCGGAGCACCACATCAATCATGAAAGGATCAGAGTGAAGTCGTTCATAGCAGCGCTACTGTTGTGCCTGTGGAGCGGGATCGCACAGGCAGATCTGCCCGAAACCACTTTGACGATCGGCGGCCACAAGCTCGTCGCCGAAGTCGCAAGCAACGATGCGCAGCGCTCCACGGGCCTCATGCACCGGCGCATGCTGCCGGAGAACCGCGGCATGCTGTTCATCTTCCAGGACGTGGCGATGCACGGCATGTGGATGATGAACACCTTCGTGCCGCTGTCGGTCGCTTTCCTCGACCGCGAAGGCACGATCATCAACATCGAGGACATGCAGCCTCAGACGCAGAACTCGCACACTGCGGCCAAGCCTGCCAAATACGCGCTGGAGATGAACCTCGGCTGGTTCGCCAAGCGTGGAATCAAGCCCGGGGCCAAAGTGGAAGGACTGGAGAAAGCGGGGGCTGCCAGGTGAAAGGTCGTAAACGGTAAATGGTAAGCGGTGAACGGTGAACCGTTAAGGACGCACCGTAGTGAAGGCCGAGGACGCCGGCAAAGCGCCCGATCAGTCGTAAAAAAGCCCGCGCGTAGCGGGCTTTTTTACGACTGTGTCAGCAGTGCAAGGGCTTACCGTTCACCGTTTACGGCCGTTCAGCCAAACATTGCCGTCCTGAACACGCCGCCGCTCGCCACCATGAAGAAGATCATGGGTATGGACAGCATGGTGTTGGTGCGCGACGCGAGAAACGCGATGCGGCGCGCTTTCGCTTTCTCTTCGTCCGTCGCCGGCTTCATGCCGAGTATCTTCTGCTGGTTCGGCCAGATCAGGACCCACACGTTGAAGAGCATGATCGTGCCCAGCCACGCGCCGACCCCGATCGGGAAATAAGGCGGTTTCAGGAAAAGGAAAGCATCGACAAAGTGCGCGCCGAGGAGCATCGCGCCGGCGAGCCAGGTGACGAGCGCGGCCCAGCGGAAGTAGAACAGCGCGCGCGGCGCCACGTGTTTGGTGATCCCTGCGCCGGTGGCGTCCTTCGCCGCTTCCGCGAGCGCAGGCACCTGGACGAAGTTGAAGTAGTACAGCAGTCCTATCCACATGACGCCGGCGAGGATGTGCAGCCAGCGACCGAGTCCGAGCTGAATGAAATCTCCCATGGCTCCTCCTTATTGCAGTGCGAACTTGACGACGTTGTAGAGGATGAGAGTGAGCACGAGACCCGAGATCACGGTGCCCCACAGCGAATCGAGCGGGTTTTTCATTTCACCTCCGTCTGGTGGATAGTTATTTTGGTTGCTGCGTCGTAGGGTAACCAAACCCCGCGGATGAGGCAATAGCGCACATTCCGAACGCATACCGCAAAAAAAAGGGCGCCTGAGGCGCCCTTTTCATCAGTCCTTCGCACTGTTCAAGCTGCGAAGCTTCTCGCGGCAAAATCCTGCTTTAAGCCGCGAAGTTCCTGACGGCAAAATCCCAATTCACGACATTCCAGAACGCCGACACGAAGTCGGGCCGCTTGTTGCGGTAGTCGATGTAATAGGCGTGCTCCCATACGTCGAGCGTCAGCAGCGGCTTGTGGTCCGACGTCAGCGGCGTGAATGCGTTCGACGTGGTCTCGATGCCGAGATTGCCGTCAGGGTGCTTTACGAGCCACGCCCAGCCGGAGCCGAATACCGCGATCGCAGCGGCAGAGAACTTCTCGCGAAAATCGTCGACCGAACCGAACTTGGTCTCGATTGCCTTGAGCAGCTCGCCCTTGGGCTTGCCGCCGCCGTTGGGCGACATGCTGTGCCAGAAAAACGTGTGATTCCAGATCTGGGCTGCGTTGTTGAAGATTCCGCCTTGCGCGCGGCGAACGATTTCCTCCAGCGGCTGGTTCTCGAACTCGGTGTCCTTGATCAGCTTGTTCAGGTTCGTTACGTAGGTCTGGTGATGCTTCCCGTAGTGGAACTCGAGCGTCTCGCGCGAAATGTGCGGCTCGAGAGCGTTCATCGCATAGGGTAGCGGGGGCAGTTCGTGTTGCACTTCTTACCTCCTGATGAGTTGCGGCTGAAACACGCGCGGGGCCGAAAGGGCCGGCGCGCGGGCGCCAAGGATATCAGGCGGCGAGCAGACTTCCGGTCTGCACCGCCGCGATCGCTTTTGCCTGGTTCATGTCCGCGGTATAACCCGCGCCATACAGGCAGCACGCGATCTGGTTCACGAGCGGCAGCGGGAGCGGGCATTCGCCGCGAAGCACCGATTGCGTCCAAGCGGCGGTGCTGCGCGCATCGTTTGCACGAGGCGCGCTGAGCGCCGCGCGCAGGGGCGCCGCTTCGGCCTCGAACAGCATCTCGCCTTTTCCGTCGCGTATCAGCTCGAGCGCGGGTCGGCGGCGCGGATCTGCAAATGCATCGCCATGGCTCGCTTCGAGCAACAGGTAAGTGCCCGGCCGCTCACGTAATAACGCACGTAGCAGGCGCCGTTCCTGCTCGTCCGCCGCTGCAATGACGACGAGGCCGCTGCCGCCGAACGGATCGATGAATCGACCGAGGCGCTCGGCAAATGCGCCGAAGCCTATGCGCCCGCGCAGTGCAAGCAGGTCGGCAAGGCCGGGGGTCAGCACGGCGGTCGGCACGAATGCGAGGCCGACGTCCTCGAGCTCCCTTTCTGCCTGCTGCAGGGTGAGGCACGGAAGCACGCCGATCTCCCGGAATACCTGCGCGGCAACGACGCGGCCCGAAGACGCGAGCACCCCGTGCACCACGACTTTCAGCTTCAGGCGCTGCAGCGTCAGGGCGAGCAGCGCCAGCAGGTTCGGCTCGGCGCTGCTGCCCGCGTGGCTCGCAAACACGACGGGGCGAACGGACGCCGGCTGGGTCTTCATACGAAAGCAGCGTTCCGACAGGGCCGACTCCGACCCGCTCAGCTCGGCGATCTCATCCGAGCGCGCGTCGAGCAGGGCGAGCAGCGCGCCTTGCTCGAGCTCGGGCACGCCGCCGTCGAGCAGCGCGGCCGTCGCCCTGCGTGTGGCATCTTCCGAGAGGCGCTCGCGCCCGCTCAGGGTCTTCAGTGCAACAAACAGACTCATCCTCCGCCTTCCGGGCCGATATTGTCGGTATGCGACCCCTGTGAAATGCGGTTTCCAAAGCAACGCTTATGCCATCGTGGTAACGCCCCGGTGGAGCGTCCTCAACCGCATGAGAGCGCCACCACGGTGCGCAGCGCCGCTCCCCCGGCTGCCTTTTGGTGCAGCACGTGAATTAAGGCCTCGCGGCCCCTTTGCGGCACCGCCTTCGCGTCGGCGACTGTATTAGAATGGTCCAAACCTAGAACTAGAACGAGGCCCATCATGAGAACAGCTCGGCTGACATGGCTCGTTGCGGGTTGGGTTTGCTTGCACTCGGTCGCAGCGGCGGCAGGGGAAGGCTCATCGTTGCGAGGCCTCAAGCCGCCGCCCTCCGCGGCGGATGCGCTTGCCGCCTCGCCCGAGGAGGAGCCCGCGCTCATCTGGCGCGCCGGTGCGGTGCGCGAAGATCTCGCGCCGCGATTGTCGATCTACACCGGAACGCTCGCCACCACGCAAGTGATAGGCAGGACCGCGGGTTACAGCACCAGCGTGCACCGGCTGTTCGGGCCGCAGCGCACGACGACCGGCGCAGTCGATCCGTTCTACAACACCACGCCCAAATACACGCTGTACAGCCAGTTCAACCAGGCTTTGTCGAATGAATGGGGACTCGGCTTCGGCGTGCGGCAGAGCGAGTACAACTTCGCGACGAGCCATCTGCTGTCGGTTTCGGCGGAGCGCTATTTCGGGAACTTCCGCGGCGCGTATACGTTGTACGCGAACGGTATCGGCGGGGGCGTGTCCGGTGCGGCCCAGCGCATACAGGTCAACTATTTCTATGGCGAGCGCAACACGATCGGCCTCGCATACACGACCGGACGCGATGTCGACCACCTCGGCAACGCGACGATCGGACTGCCCGCGAACGACGTGCGCGACCTCACGCTGTCGGGACGCCACTGGCTTTCGCCGAACTGGGCGGTGACTTACGACGTGCTCTCGCAGGAGCAGGGCATCCTCGCGACGCGACGCCAGGGCTTGCGCCTCGGCGTGAGCCGCAGCTTCTAACCCCGCCTCTCCGGACCTACTGCGGGCGCGCGCCGCCGCCGGTGAGCGGAACGAAGCGCACCGCGAGCACCGGCCGGCGCACGACACCGCCGTCGAGCCGCTTCTCGATTACATACAGAGTTTGCGCGCCCGACTCGGGTCCGAGCGGAATGACGAGCCTGCCGCCGAGCTTGAGCTGGCGCGTGAGCTCGGGCGGCACGTCGGCCGGCGCTGCGGTTACGATGATCGAATCGAACGGGGCGCGCTCGGGCCAACCGAGAAAGCCGTCGCCGATACGAGTCTCGATTCCGCTGTAACCGAGCGCCTTGAGTCGATTCGCCGCCTCCCGCCCGAGAGGCTCGACGATTTCGATCGTGTGCACCTTCGCCCCGAGCTCGGCGAGCACCGCTGCCTGATAACCCGATCCCGTGCCGATTTCGAGCACGCTGTGGCCGGGCTTCACCTCGAGCAGATCGGTCATGAGGGCGACGATGAACGGTTGCGAAATCGTCTGGCCCAGGCCTATCGAGAGGGGGCGATTGCGGTAGGCGTCGGCTTCTTCTGCCGCCGGCACGAGCCGGTGGCGCGGGACGCGCGCGAGCGCCTGCATGACGCGGTCGCTCAACGCGGTGCGGCCGGTCTCGCGCGCGGTCTCGCGTGTAGTCCGCGCGATCTCTTCGATCATCAACTGGCGTTGCGCGGCGTAGCGCTCCTGCGCTTCGGCATCCATGGCGAGCGCCGATGCAATAAGCACACCTTCGAGCGCCGGTCGCAGCCGGCGAACAAGGCGTCCAGGCGAGAAAAAGGGCATACCCGCAAGAGTATGCCCCCGTGCCGACGGCCCGGCCATCGGCGCCGCGGCCGAACTGCAGCCGTGCCTTACTTCGAGAGGCAGTCCTTCATGAAGGACTTGCGCTCGTCGCCTTTCATCTTCTTGTCGCCCGCGTCCTTGTTGCACGACTTCATCTTGTCCTGCTGGGCGGTGCGTTTGTCCGACTTGTCGGCTTTGGCGTCCGCGGCGCCGCCTTTGAGGCACGAGCTCATGAACTTCTTGCGCTCGTCGCCTTTGCGCTCGCCCGCCTTGCCCGAACAGTCTTTCATGCGGTCCTGCTGGGCCTTCTGCTTCTCGCTCGGCTCTTTCTTGTCGCCTTTGGCCGATTTTTCGGTGCCCATGTCGGACTTCTTCTCGTCGCCCTTGCCTTTGGCTGCGTCGGACTTGACGGATTTCTCGGCCGCCATCGGTGCTTTCTTCTCGGTGTCCTTGGCCTTGTCCTGAGCCAGCGCCATCGGTGCAGCCGCCAGCATGAAGCACACCGCCGCTATGAGTCGTTTCATCGTTTCCTCCTGAAGTGGGACACCTGACCCCCTTGAGCCGGGCGGCCGGACCCTGCCGGCCCCTGGATAACGCGTGAGACCCGGCACCCGCTGACAACGCCGTGGCGGGGCTAGCGCTCCGAGCCTTTGACGAACTCGTCCAGCACGGCGCACCAGGCGGCCGCGAGGTTGCCGCGGTTGTAGCCGCCGCCGCCGAAACCCATGATGCGCCCGTCGCACATCTCATTGGCGAGGCCGCACAAGCTTCTCGCGGCGTGGGCGTGCGCCGCGGCCGTGTACTGCAGGTGCGCCAGCGGGTCGCCGGCGAGGCTGTCGGCCCCGCACTGGAACACGATGAAATCGGGCTTGTGCGAGCGTAGGTGCTCGACCACGCGCTCCCACGCCGCGTAAAACTCCTGGTCGCCCGAGCCCGGCTGCATCGGGATGTTGAGCTTGAGCCCTGCGCCCGCGCCTTTGCCCTGTTCGTAATCGTGGCCGGTGCCGGGATAGAGAAAGCGGCCGTCCTCGTGGATGTCGGCGTAGATGAAATCCGGGTCCTCTTCGTACGGGTAATAGAGGCCGTCGCCGTGATGGACGTCGATGTCGACGTAAGCCACGCGCTGCACGCCGTACTGGCTGCGCAGGCTGTCGACGACGACGCCGCAGTCGTTGAACACGCAGAAACCCGCAGCCCCCGCGCGCCGCGCGTGGTGCAGGCCGCCGATCGGCTGAAACGTACGCAGCGTCTCGCCGCTCATCACGCGCTCCAGGCCGTCGAGCGCCGCGCCGACCACGTTCGCCGATGCATCGTAGACGCCCGGGTACGCGGGCGTGTCGCCGTAATCGATAGAGCCGTAGCCTTCGACCGAAAGCACGCGCACGCGCTCGACGTGCTCGTGCTTGTGAAACCGCTCGATCTCCTCACGCGTGGCCTCACGCGGCGCGCGCAGCTCGACGCGTTGCGGCAACCCCTGCTTCTGCGCCTCTTTCCAGAATGCGTCCTGACGGTCGGGTCCGAACGGATGGCCGTCGGGAAAGCCATAGCGTCCGAGCGCGTCGCCGACATAAAGCTCAACTTCGTTGCTCATCGTTCACCTCCGGTTCCAGCGTACATTATGAGGTGGGACCGGTCACGAGCGCACACGAGGTGTGGGTAATTCTTGCGCGATGCACCGCGAACCGCGAAGCTGTGGCCCCGGACGCTCTACGGCAGGCCGAGGAATTGCTTCTGCGCTTGAAGCCATGACCACACTCACCGATCACGATATCTACCTCTTCAAGGAAGGCAGTCACGCCCGGCTGTACGAGAAACTGGGCTGCCACCTGTGTGCCGACGACACCGCGCGTTTCGCGGTGTGGGCACCCAACGCGCGTGCGGTATCGGTCATCGGCGACTTCAACGGGTGGGATGCGACGACCGACGAGCTGAAACCGCGCTGGGATGGCTCGGGCATCTGGGAAGGCACCGTATCCGGTGTGCAGGTCGGCGCGTCATACAAATTCCGCATCGTTTCGCAGCACCTCACTGCAGTCGATAAAGGCGATCCCTACGCGCTCTATTGGGAAGAGGCGCCCCGCACCGCGTCGCGCGTGTGGAAGCTCGATTACGAATGGCGCGACGCCGAGTGGATGAAGACGCGCAAAGCGCGCAACAGCCTCTCCGCGCCGATGTCGATCTACGAGGTGCACCTCGGCTCGTGGCGACGCGGCGCTGACGGCAAATCGTTGAGCTACCGTGCCATCGCCGACGAGCTCGCCGAGCACGTGAAGAAGACCGGCTTCACGCACATCGAGATCATGCCGGTGACGGAACATCCGTTTTACGGCTCGTGGGGTTATCAAACCACGGGCTATTTCGCGCCGACCTCGCGTTACGGCACGCCGCAGGACTTCATGCATTTCATGGACACGATGCATGAGAACGGCATCGGGGTGATCCTCGACTGGGTGCCTTCACACTTCCCCAACGACGAGCACGGGCTCTACCGCTTCGACGGCACCCATCTTTACGAGCATCAGGATCCACGCCAGGGCTATCACCCCGAATGGAACAGCGCGATCTTCAACTACGGCCGTAATGAAATCCGCGCCTTCCTCATGTCGAGCGCCCTCTTCTGGCTCGAGCATTACCACATCGACGGCATCCGCGTGGACGCGGTCGCTTCGATGCTTTACCTCGATTACGCGCGCAAGAGCGGCGAGTGGATTCCCAACCAGTACGGCGGCCGCGAAAACCTCGACGCGATCCGCTTCCTGCGCGACCTGAACGAGGCCGTTTATCGCGACCATCCCGACGTGCAGATGATCGCGGAAGAATCGACGGCGTGGCCGATGGTGTCGCGACCGACTTACATCGGCGGGCTCGGCTTCGGCTTGAAGTGGAACATGGGGTGGATGCACGACACGCTGAAGTATTTCAAGGAAGACCCCATACATCGCAAGTACCACCACGGCGAGCTCACCTTTTCGCTGATCTATGCTTTCAACGAAAACTTCGTGCTCCCGCTGTCGCACGACGAAGTGGTTCACGGCAAAGGCTCGCTGATCGGGAAGATGCCGGGCGACAACTGGCAGCAGTTCGCGAACCTGCGCACCCTGTACGGCTACATGTGGGCGCATCCCGGAAAGAAGCTCCTGTTCATGGGAAGTGAATTCGGCCAGCGCCGGGAGTGGCAGCACGAGGAAAGCCTGGAGTGGTGGGTGTTGCAGTACCCCGAGCACAGCGGCCTCATGCACTGGATCTCCGATCTCAACCGCTTCTACGCGGCCGATCCCGCGATGCACGAAGTCGACTTCGACCCGCACGGTTTCGAATGGATAGACGCGAACGATGCGGAGCTCTCGACGCTCTCGTTCGTGCGCAAGTCGCGCGACGAAAAGAGCATGGTGCTCATCGTCTGCAATATGACCCCGCTGCCGCGCGAGAACTACCTGCTCGGCGTCCCGCAGCCGGGCTTCTGGCGCGAAGTGCTCAATTCGGACGCGGCTTTCTACGCCGGCAGCGGCGTCGGCAACCAGGGCGGCGTTCACTCTTCGCCGGTTCCGGCTCACGGCCGGTATCATGCCATCCGCATAACCTTGCCGCCTCTTGCAGCGGTCTATTTCAAGCATGAACGCTAAAACGACAGCAAACGACGGCGCAGCTGCGCCCGCCACGAAAAGCCCGACTGCTGCATCCGGGGCGGCGCCCGCTCCCGACACCGCAAAGCCCGCGCGCAAAGCCGATTCCGCCAAGGCTCCGGCACAGAAGTCGGACGCGGCAAAACGGCCGGCGCAAAAACGCCAGGGTGCGCGACGCGCCGCCGATCAGCGCACGACACCCGCAACGGCGCCGCGCGCCACTCAGGACGGCCGCATCCGTGCAATCATCGATCGGGTCGACCCGGAGGTCGATTGCGGGCGCTTTGCCGTCAAGCGCGTGATCGGCGACACGATGATCGTAGAAGCCGACATCTTCACCGACGGGCACGACGCGCTCGCGTGCATGCTGCGTCACAAGCACGAGAGTGACGCGCAATGGCACGAGGTTCCGATGACGGCGCTGGTCAACGATCGCTGGCACGGCGACTTCCCGCTCGAGCGCCTGGGCCGTCATCAATACACGGTCACCGCGTGGGTCGACCACTTCGTGTCGTGGCGCAACGAGCTCAAGCGGCGCGTCGATCCGGCCGACATCGCTTCGGCCGCACTCGTGGGCGGCAAGCTCATCGCCGAAGCCGCGAACCGCGCTTTGACCGACGACGCCCAGCGCCTTCGCGACTGGGGCAAGCAGCTCGTCGAGGCGACGGACGCCGAAACCATCAAGGCGCTCGCGCTCGACGACGCGATGGCCGCCGTCGCGCAGCGTTATCCTGACCGGCGCTACGCCACGGCATACGAGAGGACGCCGGGTATTTTCGTCGATCGCGAGCGCGCTCGATTTTCGAGCTGGTACGAATTCTTTCCGCGCTCGGCGAGCGCTGAGCCGGGGCGTCACGGTAGTTTTGCGGACGCGGCGGCGCGCCTCGACTACGTCGCCGAGCTCGGCTTCGACGTCGTGTACCTCCCGCCTATCCACCCGATCGGAAGCGTCAAGCGCAAAGGCAGGAACAACGCGGTCGCTGCGAGCGACGGCGATCACGGCAGCCCGTGGGCGATCGGATCGGACGAAGGCGGACACAAGGCGATCCACCGCGAGCTCGGCACGCTCGAAGATTTCCGCCGCATGGTCGCGCGCGCGAAAGCGCTGGGCATCGACCTCGCGCTCGACATCGCCTTCCAGACCGCGCCGGATCACCCATATGTAAAGGAACATCCGGCGTGGTTCACGTGGCGTCCGGACGGCACGGTACAGTACGCGGAGAACCCGCCGAAGAAGTACCAGGACATCTATCCGTTCAACTTCGAGTCCGAAGAATGGACGGCGCTGTGGGACGAACTCAAGAGTGTTTTCGATTACTGGATCGAGCAGGGCGTCACGATATTCCGTGTCGACAACCCGCACACCAAGCCTTTTCCTTTCTGGGAGTGGGCGATCGGCGAGATCAAGAGCAAGCACCCCGAAGTCATCTTTCTGGCCGAAGCTTTCACGCGGCCGAAGATCATGCACCGGCTCGCGAAGCTCGGCTTCACGCAGTCCTATACCTACTTCGCGTGGAGGAACACCAAGCAGGAGCTCATGGAGTACTTCACGGAGCTCTCGCAAGGTCCGGGCCGCGAATACTTCAGGCCCAACGTGTGGCCGAATACGCCCGACATCCTCACCGAATACCTGCAGCACGGCGGCCGCCCCGCTTTCGTCGCGAGGCTGCTGCTCGCGGCGACGCTCGCCGCCAGCTACGGCATTTACGGCCCCGCTTTCGAGCTTTGGGAAAACGCGCCGCGCGATCCGGGAAGCGAGGAGTACCTCAATTCCGAGAAATACGAGATCCGCAGCTGGGATCTCGAGCGCCCCGACAGCCTGCGCTATCTCATCTCGCGCGTGAACCGCATCCGCAAGGAAAACCCCGCGCTGCAGAACGACAGCACGTTGAGCTTTGCGCAAACCGACAACGACCAGCTCATCGCCTACGTCAAGGCGACGCCTGATCTTTCGAACGTGCTGCTCATCGTGGTGAATCTCGACCCCCACCACCGCCAGAGCGGCTGGGTCGATCTCGATCTCGCTGGCGTGAAGCTCGAAGCCGATGTACCGTATCAGGTCCACGATCTGCTCACCGACGCCCGCTATCACTGGCGGGGCCGCCACAACTTCGTCGAGCTCACACCCGGCATGGGGCACATCTTCGCAGTCGGCGGGCGGATGCGCGACGAACGCAACACCGACAACTTCGCTTAAGGATTCATGCGTATGGACCGCCCCGTTGCAGCGATCGCTGCGACCGATGCCGCTCAAACGGACGACCCGCTCTGGTACAAAGACGCCGTCATCTACCAGCTTCACGTCAAGGCGTTCTTCGATTCCAACGACGACGGAATCGGAGATTTCCGCGGGCTCACCGCAAAGCTCGACTACATCCGCGAGCTCGGCGTCAATGCTATCTGGCTGCTGCCTTTCTACCCGTCGCCGCTGAAGGACGACGGCTACGACGTCGCCGATTATCACAACGTCCATCCGATGTACGGCACGCGGGCGGACTTCCGCGTGTTCCTGCGCGAAGCGCACCGCGCGGGGCTCAAGGTCATCACCGAGCTCGTCATCAACCACACGTCCGACCAGCACCCGTGGTTCCAGGCCGCGCGTCGCGCGCCCAAAGGCTCGAGCAAACGCGATTTCTATGTCTGGACCGACGATCCGACCAAGTACAAAGAGACGCGGATCATCTTCACCGACACCGAAGCGTCGAACTGGGCGTGGGACGACGTCGCGAAGCAGTTCTACTGGCACCGCTTCTTCAGCCACCAGCCGGACCTGAATTTCGACAACCCGAACGTGCTGAAAGCGGTGATCCGCACCATGCGCTTCTGGCTCGACATGGGTGTCGACGGCTTCAGGCTCGACGCGATTCCCTACCTGGTCGAGCGCGACGGCACCAACAACGAAAACCTGCCCGAGACCCACGACGTCATCAGGAAGATCAGGGCAGCGCTCGACGTGCACTACAGCGATCGGCTGCTGCTGGCAGAGGCCAACCAGTGGCCGGAGGACGTCCGGGAATACTTCGGCAACGGCGACGAATGCCACATGGCGTATCACTTCCCCCTGATGCCGCGCATGTACATGGCCATCGCGCAGGAAGACCGCTATCCGGTCGTCGAGATCATGCAGCAAACGCCGGACATACCGGCGAACTCGCAGTGGGCGATCTTCCTGCGCAACCACGACGAGCTCACGCTCGAGATGGTGACGAGCAAGGAGCGCGACTATATGTACCGGATGTACGCCGCCGATCCTCGCGCCCGCATCAATCTCGGGATACGCCGCAGGCTCGCGCCGCTGATGGAGAACGATTCCGACACGATCAAGCTGATGAACAGCCTGCTCCTGTCGATGCCGGGCTCGCCGATCGTCTACTACGGCGACGAGATCGGGATGGGCGACAACATCTTCCTCGGCGACCGCAACGGCGTCAGAACCCCGATGCAGTGGACGCCGGACCGGAATGCAGGGTTCTCGCGCGCCGATCCGCAGCGGCTGTATCTGCCGCCGATCATGGATGCGGTGTATGGCTATGAAGCCGTAAACGTCGAAGCACAGGCGCGCGAGCCCGGATCACTGCTCAACTGGATGCGGCGCATGCTCGCGGTGCGCAAGACCAGCCAGGCTTTCGGCCGCGGCAAGCTCACGTTCCTGCGTCCCGGAAACCGCAAGATCCTCGCGTACCTGCGCGAGCTCGGAGACGAAGCGATCCTCTGCGTCGCGAACCTCGGCCGCTCGGCGCAGCCGGCGGAGCTCGACCTCGCGCGCTTCAAGGGGCGCGTGCCGCTCGAGCTACTCGGCCGCACCTCGTTCCCGCCGGTCGGCGAGCTGCCTTACATGCTCACGCTGCCGGCGCACAGCTTCTACTGGTTCCGCCTCGCGACCGACGTCCCGGTGCCGAGCTGGCACGAGGAGCGTCTGGCGCCCGAAGACCTTCCCATCCTCATTCTTTTCGACGGCTGGACGAGCTTCTTCCGCGATCGCGTGGTGCCGTGGCGGATCGCCATGGCGGAGAAAACGCGCTCACAGCTCGAGGTCGACGTGCTTCCGCGTTACCTTCAGGCGCAGCGGTGGTTCGCTGCGAAAGGCGAAGCGATCAAAGGCGTGCGGCTATACGACCACACGTTATGGGAAGCCGGCAACTGCACGTGGATGATCTCGATGTTCAGCACCGAGGGCAGCGAGCAGCCGGCACGCTACTTCATACCGCTCGCACTCGCGTGGGAGGACACCGAGGAGGAACGGCTGAAATCGCTCGCCCCGGTCACCATCGCGCGCGTGCGCCAGCAGGCGAGCGTCGGGGTCCTTGCCGACGCGTTCGGCGACGAGCGCTTCTGCCGCGCAGTCGCATTGGCGATCGGCCGCGGGGGAGACCTCGCGACTGCGCACGGCACGCTGCGTTTCCTCCCCACCAAGTCCTACCCCGACCTCGCGGGTCCCGACATCGCCACGGTGCCGGTCAGTATCCCGCACGGGGCCAGCAGCAACACGATCGTCACGTTAGGTCACCGGCTTTTCCTGAAGGCGTATCGACGAGTGCGGCGCGGCGTCAATCCCGAAGTCGAGATCGGCCGCTTTCTCACCGACGTCGCGCATTTCCCGAACTGCGTTCCGCTCGCGGGCGTCGTCGAGCACGTCGAGAATGACGGCTCGCGCACGACGCTCGCGCTGCTGCAGGCTTACGTGAGCAACCAGGGCGACGCGTGGAACTACACCCTCGAGTACGTCGCGCGCTTTCTCGATACGCAGCGCGCCGCCACCGAGTTGCCCCCCGACGTGCACGGCGCCTATCTCGCCCTGTTCCAGACGCTCGGCACCCGCACCGCGGAGCTGCACAAGGCGCTCGCAACGCAGACCGGCGATTCCGCCTTCGATCCCGAGCCCGCTCGCGCCGAGGACTACGCGGAATGGAAGCGGCGGCTGCAGGAAGAAGCCGCCGCGACTTTCAATCTCCTAGGCCGCCGCGTCGACCAGCTTCCCGCCCCGATCGCGACCGAAGCGCGCGCCTTCCTGGAACGCCGGGAACAGGTGATGGCGCGCGTGAACGCGCTGGCATTGCCTGCCGGGACGGTGCTGAAGACGCGTCACCACGGCGACTACCACCTGGGTCAGGTGCTCATCAGCAAGAACGATTTCATCATCACAGACTTCGAAGGCGAGCCTGCGCGCACGCTCGAAGAGCGCCGCCGCAAGCACACGCCCCTGCGTGACGTTGCAGGCATGCTGCGCTCGTTCAGCTATGCGGC
>JAQGMV010000191.1 GCA_028292225.1 Betaproteobacteria bacterium | reverse complement strand
CCTCGGCGATGCCGCCCAGCGCCTGGGCCATCGAGTCGGTGCCCGGAAGACTGGCGTGCGGTCCCTTCGGGCCGTAACCCGAAATCGAAACGTAGACGAGCTTCGGATTGACCTTCTTCAGGTCCTCATAGCCGTAGCCGTTCTTCTCGGCGGCGCCGGGGCGGAAATTCTGGCCGAAGATATCGGCGCGGGCCACGAGTTTGTACAGAATCTCGCGCGCCTCCGGGGATTTGAGGTTGAGCGTGACGCTCTTCACCCCGCGGTTGTTCGTTTCGAAATAGGTGCTCGGCAGGCCGGGAAACACGCTCGAGGTCCGCGAGTTGTCGCCTTTTCCCGGCACCTCGATCTTGATCACTTCGGCGCCGAGATCGGCCATCAACATGTAAGGAACCGTACCCGCCTGCGCGGTGGAACAGGCGACGACCTTGACGCCATCGAGCGGACCACGTGGTTTGGCCATGAACACCTCTATGCTGGGAGAATGGGTTGAAACCTCGAATCTTACCCCGGCTTGACCGCTGAGACGCTGTTCGCCTTTTCCGTCGGGCTGCGTACGTACGAAGGGATCCGTCGCCGGCTACACGACCATCCGGGTCGAGTCGCCCGAAGAAGCGATTCGATGGACCAGGCGCTTCCCGGATCCGTCCATCGACGGCGGGGTTGCCAAGATCGAAGTGCGCCAACTCTACGAGCTCGCGGACTTCCAGCCGGGCGAAGCAGCCGAGCGCTTTCGCGAGATGGGGATGGGTGGGGATGTTTAAGGGCGCACAGCTCAGAGATCTTCCGGTCTCAACCCGGGTGTTTGGCGATACGAGCCGGCATACGCGGCCCGATCTCTTCGCCGTCATGAAAAGCGAAGACCATGTCGGGCCATCCAGGCCGCGACAGCGTCTTGTGAGAGCCGGACTGACGTTTGACGGTCCATCCGAGACGCTGGAGAGCTGAAAATACGCGCCGGGCCTTCGAGGAAGGCCATGCTGTCATGCGGCAGCAATGTCGATCGAGATGGGCTGCGGTTTGGCCTCGTCGTGCTCGAGACGTTCGGCGAGCACCCGCAAGGCAAGGACTTGGGCTTTTGCCATCGCCTCGTCCGCAGTCGCCCCCTACGCCAGGACCCCCGGCAGTTCCGGCACCTCAGCCAGCCATCGGCCATCCTCTTCGCGCTCGTGCTGGATCGTGAAATTCATGTGCAGCCTCCGAAGGCAAGGGCATCATGTTACTCCGGCGGAAAACCGGCAGTGAAGGTTGGCACGCGCCAATGTCCGCAGTGCCACGAGCACGCCATTGAACGTCGCAGCGCTCTATAACTCCCCGACGGCGAGTTGACTGGTACATTTCAGGTCACCACCGCCATCGGGAACCTCATTGCCGGCCCTGCCCACATCCGAGACCGAGTATCGCAGTCTCATCGCGCTCCTGATCGTGTCCGCCTTCATCGTGGCGGGCGGCATTCACTATCAGACGCCGATGCTGGCTGCCATCGCCGCGGAGTTCCAGGCCGATGCCGCGATGACGGGTTGGATACCCACACTGTCCTTCGCGGGCATGATGCTCGGCATCGGGCTGTTCGTGCCGCTCGGCGATCGTATCGACAAGCGCACGCTGGTGCTGTGCCAGATCGTCGTGTTGCTGTTCGCGCAGGCGTTGATGGCGGCCGCGCCCTCGATCTGGGTGCTCGCGGCAGGCAGCCTGGCAACCGGGATCTGCTCGTCGCTGCTGCAGAGCCTGATCGGCATCACCGCGGAGATCGCGCACCCGAACCAGCGCGGCCACGCGCTGGGCACCCAGCTCACCGCGATGTTCAGCGGCATACTCTTCGCGCGCATCGGCGGCGGACTGATCGCAACCCACATCGGCTGGCGTTACAGCTACGTCCTGTCCACAGGCATGCTGCTCCTGATCATCCCTGTGTTGTGGGCGCGGCTGCCCAGCACGGTGCCCACCTCGCAGGCGTCGTATCGCTACCTGCTGTGGTCAATGTTCCGGCTCTGGCGTGTGCACGGCGACGTACGGCGGGCGTCGGCGATACAGTTCATGTTCGGCATCTGCTACGGCGGATTCTGGGCGGTCGCCGCGCCGATGCTTGCCGCGCTCCATCGCGTGGGACCGACCGCGGCAGGCTTCATCGGGATCCCGGGGTCGGCGGGCATATTGATCGCCCGTCGATCCGGGCGATGGATGGATCGTGCCGGAGTACAGCCGGTGGTGCTGGCGGGTATCTGCTCGATGATGGCCGCGTGGGTGGCTATGGGTTTCGGCGTGTTGTCGATTGCCGGAGTGGTCATAGGCGCGATGCTGCTCGATATCGGCCTGCGCACCGCGCTGGTCGCCAACCAGACGCTGGTCAATACCGCGGTGCCCGATTCGCGTGCGCGCGCGAACACCCTGTTCGGACTGCACGTGTGGTGCGGCAACGCCGTCGGTGCGTTCCTCACCAGCTGGGCATTCGCGCATTTCGGCTGGCTCGCCGTGTGCGGCGTTGCCATGACGGCGATCGTTATCGCGCTGCTGATGCATCTCGATGTGTTGCCGGTGGGAAACGACTGAACGTGATGTCCCGTATCGCGCTCTTACCATGAGATATGCGAAGTACATCTGAATGTGTTGTCCGTTGATGAAACTGACCGCTGAAGGCTGACGAATGACCGACGACCATAAATCACCGCGACAAACCTCGAAGCTCGACCGCGTGATCGCGGAACAGCGCCGCCACCAGGCCGAGCGCGAGACGACCTACCGCGAGCAGGCGCTCAAGCTCTATCCGTGGATCTGCACCCGCTGCGCAAGGGAGTTCACCGGCAGTCGGCTTCGCGAGCTGACCGTCCACCACAAGGACCACAACCACGACAACAATCCGCCCGACGGCAGCAACTGGGAGCTCCTGTGCCTTTACTGCCACGACAACGAGCACCGGCGCTATCTCGAGGCGGACGCGAATCCGGGAGCCACGGGCCACGGCGAATCATCCGGCGCCACTCATAATCCATTCGCCGGATTGAAAGACTTGCTGAAGAAGGAATAGTCCCGCCCGTGTGGGCAGCTCTTTGTGCCGCGCCGCATCACAAACCGGGCACGGCCGCTGCACGTGTACACGTGATACCCACATCACGGAGACCATCATGCTGAAAGCACGCGCGATTGCCGTGGCCATCGCCATCGCTGTGGCGGGCGTGTCCGCTCATGCCAGGGACAAGGACGAGGACAAGGAACAGACGCGCAAGGAGCGCAAGGAAGAGCGCAAGGAGACCCGCAAGGAACTGAAGGGCGCTACGGGTCAGGGCGCCGGCGC
>JAQGMV010000168.1 GCA_028292225.1 Betaproteobacteria bacterium | reverse complement strand
TTCTGGGACATTGCCGGTGGCCTCACCGAGGCGAACGATGCATTTCTGCGGACCGTGGGGTACTCGCGACAGGATCTGCTGTCCGGCAATGTCAGTTGGGCAAGCATGACGCCATCGGAATATCGCGGCGCGGATGCGCACGCGATCGAAGAGCTGGCACAGTGCGGGACTTTCCAACCCTACGAGAAGGAATACATCCGCAAGGACGGGGAGCGGGTCTCGGTTCTCCTTGCCGGCGCAACTTTCGAAGGCTCCAGCGAACAAGGGGTGGCATTCATCCTCGACCTGACCGAGCGCAAGGCCGCGGAAGCCGAGCGTGCCCGGCTCGGAGAGCGGCTGCGCCAGGCCGAGAAGATGGAAGCGGTCGGGCGGCTTGCCGGCGGCGTCGCACATGACTTCAACAATGTATTGAGCGGCATCCTTGCCTACGGCGAAATGCTGTTCGAGGACGCGCCCGCGGACTCGGCGCGCAAGCGCCATGCGCAGAACGTGCTCACCGCCGCCACTCGTGGGCGCGCGCTCGTCGAGCAGATCCTCGCCTACAGCCGCAGCCAGCGCGGCAGGCGCGTCCCGACCGACATCTGTCGCGCCGTGGCCGAGACGCTCGAGCTGGTCAGGGGCTCGCTTCCCCGAAATATCCATCTGGAGGTGAGCGCCCCCGAGTCGCCGCTCGTCGTCATCGGCGATGCCACGCAGCTGCACCAGGTGGTTATGAACCTGTGCAGCAATGCGATCCAGGCGATGAGCGGCGGCGGGGCCTTGCGCGTGGCGCTCGAGGCCACAGGCTTCTCCACCGAGCGAGCGCTTTCGCACGGCACGCTAAAGCCCGGCCATTACGTGCGGCTAAGCGTGGAGGACAGCGGATCCGGCATGGACGAGACAACGCTCTCGCGCATTTTCGAGCCGTTCTTCACCACGAAGGAAGTCGGCCGCGGCACGGGGCTGGGCCTGTCACTCGTATACGCGATCGTCAGCGACCTCGGTGGCGCAATCGACGTGAAGAGCGCGCCGGGGCAGGGGAGCACGTTCGCGATCTATCTGCCGCTCGGAGACGCGCCCTCTCCCGCGGCCACAGCATAGTGGGTGCGCGCTGCGTGCGCACCGACGCCAATATAGGAGAACCCGTTCTTCGTTCCTCCAGACCCGTTCCTCCTCGAGTTACGGGAGCGACGCCCGGTCGACGAGCGCGCGAGGATGTGCGATCCCAAAGGGGGCGCCGCAGTCGAGGTGACGCGGGGAGACGCGTGGTCTCGGTGCTGCTGCCAGCGGTCGCAGCAACTTTCCGGACGCGGTCGATCAGTTGCTGCTGTCGGTAGCGGCCAATCACGCTGCAACAGCATGTGCGAACATGGCGCAGCCGGAGCCTATTTCGACTGCTGTGCAGTGGGCCGGGTCTCCGGCCGACCGTATGCGCTGCCCCAGCCCCAGACTTCGGAGCCCGAGCCGCGCCTCAACACGCGCTGGCGGTAGGTGTCCGAGATCACGTCACCGTCGCCGCCGAGCAGCGCTTTGGTCGAGCACATCTCGGCGCACGCGGGGAGCTTGCCTTCGGAGAGCCGGTTGCGCCCGTATTTCTTGAACTCGATTTCGCTGCCGTCCGGTTCGGGGCCGCCGGCACAGAAGGTGCACTTATCCATCTTGCCGCGAAGGCCGAACGCGCCGTCCTGGGGAAACTGCGGCGCGCCGAAGGGGCACGCATAGAAGCAGTAGCCGCAGCCGATGCACAGGTCCTTGTCGTGCAGCACGACGCCTTCTTCGGTCTTGTAGAAGCAATCGACCGGGCAGACTGCCATGCACGGCGCATCTGAACAGTGCATGCACGCAACGGACAGCGATTTCTCACCGCTTTGCCCGTCGTTCAGTGTCACCACGCGCCTGCGGTTCACGCCCCACGGCACCTCGTTCTCATTCTTGCAGGCCGTGACGCAGCCATTGCATTCGATGCAGCGTTCGGCATCGCACAGAAATTTCATCCTCGCCATGGTCGACTCCTCGCGCGCTATGCCTTCACGACCTGGCACAGGGTGGTTTTGGTTTCCTGCATCATCGTTACGCGGTCGTAGCCGTATGTGGTTCCGGTGTTGATTGCGTCGGCACGCACGAAAGGTGCGGCGCCGACCGGATAGTGCGGCAGCAGGTCCACACCCTGCCACCAGCCCGAGAAGCTGTAGGGAACGAACACTGTATCGGGCCCGACCTTGGGGGTGATGAAAGCCTTCACCCGGAGTCGCGCGCCGGTCGGCGTGAGCATCCAGACATACTCGCCCTGACGCAGGTTGCGATCCGCCGCGGTCTTCGGATTGATCTCGACGTAGCACTCCTGCTCGAGCTCGGCGAGCCAGGGATTGGAGCGCGTTTCCTCGCCGCCGCCTTCATACTCGACGATGCGGCCGCTCGTCAGGATCAACGGGAACCGCTCGGCGACCTTGTCCTGGACGTTTTGCTGCTGGACTGTCCTGAAAAGGGTCGGCAGACGCCAGAACACCTTGACGTCGTCGTGGGTCGGGTACTTCGCCACGAGGTCGGGCCGCGGCGTGTACAGCGCCTCACGATGAACCGGAATCGGATCCGGGAAATTCCACACGTCGGCCCTTGCCCTGGCGTTGCCGAACGGATAACACCCGTGATTCTTCATGACGACCCGGATGATCCCGCCCGACAGGTCGGTCTTCCAGTTCTTGCCGTCGGCCTCCTTCTGTTCCTCGGGCGTGAGCTCGCTCCACCAGCCGAGCTTTTTCACCAGAACGTGATCGAACTCCGGATAGCCCGTCGTGATGTCCGCGCCTTTCGAATACGAGCCGTCGGCCGCGAGAAGCGAGACGCCGTTGCGCTCCACGCCGAAGTTCGCCCGGAAGTTGCCGCCGCCGTTCATCACGTGCTTGGAAGTGTCGTAAAGGTTGGACGTGCCGGGATGCTTGAGCCCGGGTGTGCCATAGCACGGCCACGGCAGCCCGTAGTAGTCGCCGGTCAGGTCGTAGCCGGTGACCGCGTCCTTTCCGCCCGGCGCGCGCAGGGTCGTGGGATCGAACAGGTGCTTGTTGCGCATGTGCGCCTGCAGTCGCTGCGGGGTCTGTCCGGTGTAGCCGATCGACCAGCAGCCGCGATTGATCTCGTTCGCGAGGATGTCCTCGACGAACGGCTCTTCATAGTTCTTGACCTTGATGAGGCGGATGTTCTGGGCGCCGTTGCGTTTTCCCAGCAACTCGTCGGCGAAGCCCCACTTCTGGGCGAACGCGTACATGATCGCGTGATCGGATCTGGACTCGAACAGCGGATCGATCACGCGCTCGCGCCATTGAAGCGACCGGTTCGAAGCCGTGACCGACCCCTCCGTTTCGAACTGCGACGCCGCCGGCAACAGGTACACTTCGCGGTTCGGATTCGGCTGATACTTGGCATTCGCGCTCTTCGGCATCGCGGCCATGGCAGCGGTTGCCGAAGGATAGGGGTCGATGACGACGAGCAGATCCAGCTTGTCCATCGCCGTCTTCATTTCGAGACCGCGGGTCTGCGAGTTGGGTGCGTGCCCCCAGAAAAACATCGAGCGGATATTCCCGGGCTGGTCGATGACGTCGTTGTTCTCGAGCACGCCGTCGATCCAGCGCGAGACCGTAATGCCGGGCTTCTCCATCAGCTCCTGGCTGGCGAACCTGCCTTTCAGCCAGTCGTAGTCGAGATTCCAGACGCGCGCCCAGTGCTGCCACGAACCCGCGGTGAGCCCGTAATAGCCGGGCAGCGAATCGGCGTTGGGCCCGACGTCGGTGGCGCCCTGCACGTTGTCGTGGCCGCGGTAGATATTCGTTCCGCCGCCGGCGACGCCGACATTTCCCAATGCGAGCTGCAGGATGCAGCTCACGCGCACCACCGCGTTTCCGTTCGTGTGCTGCGTCTGGCCCATCGCCCACACGATGGTGCTCGGCTTGTTCTTCGCCATGGTCTCGGCGCAGAAGCGCACGTCCTCTTCATCGATGCCGCAGACGTTCTTTACGGCTTCCGGCGTCCACTTCAGAGCCTCGTCGCGCGCCTTGTCCATGCCGTAGACCCGCGCCTCGATATAGGCCTTGTCTTCCCAGCCATTCCTGAAAATGTGGTGCAGCATCCCGTAGACGAACGGAATGTCGGTGCCCGAGCGAATGCGCACGTACCGGTGGGCGTGCGCTGCGGTACGCGTGAAGCGCGGATCGATGACGATGATCTTCGCGCCGTTCTCCTGGGCGTGCAGCGTGTGGAGCATCGACACCGGGTGCGCTTCTGCCGCGTTGGAGCCGAGAAAGAGTATCGTCTTCGAGTGGTGCTCGTCGTTGTACGAGTTGGTCATCGCGCCGTAGCCCCAGGTGTTCGCTACGCCGGCAACCGTGGTCGAGTGACAGATGCGCGCCTGGTGATCGACGTTGTTCGTGCCCCAGAGCGACACGAACTTTCGCATCAGCATCGCCTGCTCGTTGTTGTGCTTGGACGAGCCGACGAAGTAGGCCGAGTCGGGGCCCGACTCCTTGCGGATCTGCATGATTTTCGCGGTGATCCCGTCGAGAGCCTCGTCCCACGACACGCGCTGATACTTGCCGTCGACGAGCTTCATCGGGTACTTGAGCCGGTGGGAATCGTGCGTCATCCCGTGCTCGCGCACGGCGGCGCCCTTGGCGCAATGCGCGCCGAGATTGATCGGGGAATCGAACACAGGCTCCTGCCGGATCCACACCCCGTTCTGGACGGTGGCGTCCACGGAGCAGCCCACCGAGCAGTGCGTGCAGACGGTGTGTTTCGTCTCGGTCTTCGCGGGTGCGGCTTCAGCGCCCTTGACCGGCTCGACGATGCTGAAGGGCAGTTGCGTCGCGGCCACCCCCGCGCCGAGCGCCAATCCGGAACGCCTGAGGAAGGTCCGGCGGTCTATGGTTTTGCCGAGCAGAGCCGCGACATTGCGCGTCAGGCGGCTCGCCGGGGATCGCGTCGCAGTTTTGCGTATGAGCATGAGCTACAACCTCGTGGTGCGGTGGTACTTGCGAACGTGCTCTGAAATTAGCTGAGGCCTGCTCTCGGATAGCCTGGCCGGCTGCGCGGCACTCGGCCTCGCTGTGCCGATCACAGCCACGGCCGCGGCGGCGCCACCGGTTCCGGCTCCGATGAGAAACGATCTGCGGCTCGGGCTTTTTGGAAGGTCCATGGCGTTCATCACCTCTCGCGTCAATCGTGCTGGAGCGCCTCTGACACGCGCGCCCGGGTCTCCGGCGGCACGTCTTCGGCGAATCGCTGACGGGCTTTGCCCGTCCTCACTTCTTCATACCAATACCCGTGATGCTCCTTCGCCCAGATTTCATCCACGTAGCCGGTGCGCATGGCCTCATAGGCGCCTCGCTGACCGACGGTACCCAGGTAGATGTGGAAGCACGCGACAGCTATGGCGAGGAGTGCTGCGACCAGGTGGACGAGATTCGCCTGCTGCATGACGGTGCGCGGTTGATCGAAATTCGGAAAGTCCAGAATCAGGCCGCTGACGACGAGCAGGACGCCGAACACGCACGGCAGCACCCAGAACAGCCCTTTTTCGCCGGCGTTGAAGCGGCCTGACGGCACCTCAGGGCTGTCTTTGGACAGCATGCCGCCGAAGGTCTTCAGCCACTGCAGGTCGTACATCTTCGGCAGGTTGTCACGGATGAAGATCGCGATCAGGACCGGCAGCGACACTGCGAAAATCGGTCCGGTGAAGTCGTGCACATGTTTCGAGACGACGGCGATCCAGGAGAAAACGGAGTGGCCGATGACCGGTATCACCAGATACTTGCCGAGCCCCATCACCAGTCCTGTGATGCCGAGCACGGAGAAGGAAATCGCCACGGTCCAGTGCGCCGTCCGTTCGGTTCTGGAGAAGCGCTGGATGAGGCGCCCGGTGGGCGGTTCGTGCACTCCGATGGAGCCGCGCCAGCGGTAAAAGCCGAACAATGCCAACAGGGTGAGCGCGACAAGCGTGCCGCCGAGGGTCGAGAGCGGCGGCCGCGCGAGACGCCAGGCTTCGCCGG
>JAQGMV010000161.1 GCA_028292225.1 Betaproteobacteria bacterium | reverse complement strand
CCGTATTGCGACCAGTGCGACCAGCTCCTGCCGCACGCCGATGCGCTGGTGTACACCAACCGCCACAACCTGCCCCCTGAAGAAGCGGTCAAGCTCTCCAACACCGACCTCTTCAACCTCGCCGACGGCAAGCAGCTCGAGACCGAGCGCCTGAGCGAGCAGTACCGCGCGCGCACCTGAAGTGCGCCGGGACGCTCTCGCGCCGGCGTGACGCTGCACGTACACCCGACCGGCGGCGCCCTCCTCCAGGCTTTACGCAACGAGCGCGGGGCTCTATACGCGACCCTCGGCCGCAGCAGCACCGACGCAGGCGTTCTGAGCTCGATCGAGCACGCCGCTGCGGAGCACGGCCATACGCCGATCGACGGGGTCGAGGCGATTCGCGCGGAGGGCGAGCGGCTCCTGCGCGAGTTCTTCGAGAGTGCGGCGGGCACGGATCCGCACTGGCGCTACGCATTTTCTTCCGGCGTATTCCTCGCGGTTACCGACTACCCCGACGTGGCGATGCTCTTCATGCTGCGCGCAATTCGAACGCTGCAGCCGAAAGCGACGGTGCACGCGCTCATCGAGGATGACTGGCAGGCGAGCGTCGCGTCGTTCCACGAGAACGGCGGCACGCACCCGGCCTTCGCCGCGGCGGGCAGCCGGCCGTTGCTTCGAAGCGTGCGGGCGGCGGTGCGCCGGCTCTTCGCCGCGGCGCCCGAAGGTCAGCGCGACGTCGTCCTCGTGACGCTCGGCGGCAACCTCGCGGCCGGCGCGCCCGATGCGTATTTCGGCGATCTCGCCTCGGTCCTCGCGCAGCAGTCCTCGGTCATGACCGTCTATCTCGCCCCCGGCAGGCGCGTGCGTTTTCCGGCGCGCGCCGACGCGGCGCCCCTCGAAGCTTTTCTGCGGATGACCGACCCGGCCGCGGCGTGGTGGAGCCGTAAAAGGCGTGACACTTCGGCGCCAGCCGCGCCCGCTGATCCGGCGATGCTCGACTACCTGCGCGCGCGCGAAGAGGCCGCGGGCGAGACCGCGATGCAGGCGGTCATGGCGCGCGCATTCGATCGCATGCTCTCCCGGCTTAAGCCGCGGGTGCTGGTCTATCCGTTCGAGAACCGGAGCTGGGAAAAGAACCTGCTGGACGCGGCGCGCCGCCACGGCGTCGAGCGCTGCGTCGGATACCAGCACAGCTCGCTCACGCCTCGGCACCTGGCTTTCAGCAGCCCGTCACGCGCGCGCGTGACGCACCCCCTGCCCGATCTCATCCTGACCTGCGGCGAGATCACTGCCGCTCGCGTGCGAGCCGCGCTGCCGGAGCGAGTGACCGTGACGGTCGGTGCGGCGCTGCGCGCCCGCAGGCTCGACATCACCGCGCCGCAGGGGTGGGGACTGCTCGCTCCGATTTCTTCGAGCCGTGCTGAAGCGTGGGAAATCCTGCGCACCCTCCACGCGCTGTGCGGGCACACCGCGATTCCCATGACGGTGCGCACCCACCCGAGCATTCCGATCGAGGATCTCTACGGCCAGTTTCAATGGCCGGCGAGGATGCAGCTTTCGCGCGGGCGCACGCTCGCGAGCGACCTCCAGGCGGCGTCACTCGTGGTCTACAGCTCTTCGACCGTGGCACTCGAAGGCATGCTGTACGGACGGCTTCCGATCTATCTTGAAATCGGCGACGTGCCTTCGGGCAACCCGATCGAAGGCGAGCACGATTTCGTTTTTCGCGCGAGCGACGCGGCCGGCCTCGCGCAGGTCATCGCGGAGGTGCAGGCGATGCCGCAAGACAGGCTCGATGCGCTGCGCGCGCAGGCTCGCGCTTACGCCGAGCGTTACCTGGTCGAGCCGTCGCCGGCCAATGTCGGGCGCATGGCGGAGCTCATCGCAGCGTGCTGATCACCGCGGTCATCCCGACCCGCAATCGCCCCGAGGACCTCGAGCGCGCGGTGCTGTCGGTGTGCGCGCAGACCCGGCCTCCCGACGAGCTCGCGATCATCGACCAGAGCCCGGGCCCGGAATCGCGCGAGCGCATCCTCGCGCTGCTCGCCACGCGCGCCGGCGCCATCAAAGTCGATTACGTGCACGATCCTTCGATCCCAGGCCTGGTCGCGGCGAGGCAGGTCGCGGTCTCGCGCGCGCTCGGAGAAATCGTGTGCTTTCTCGAGGACGACGTGGTGCTCGAGCCCGAGTACATCGCGAGCCTCGAAGCCGGTTTCGTCCAGCATCCGCAGATGATCGGCTCGTGCGGGATCGTCACCAACCTGCCGCCGCTTCCGAGACACTACTTCAGGCTTTTTCATTTCTTTCACCGCGGCATCTTCCACGACACGCGAGTCGGGGTGCACGGCGTCATGGCGGGCTCGGGGCACGCGCTGATCGCCTCCAATTATCTGAGCGGCGGTCTTTCGGCTTATCGCAGGGAAGTCTTCGCCAAAGTACCGTTCGACCTGAAAAACGGTTTTTTCGCGCTCGAAGACATCGATTTCTCGACCCGGGTGTCGCACGCCTGCGGGCCGAGGCTGTATATCAACCCGAATGCGCGCCTCGAGCACCGGATGTCCCCGGCGAACCGCGCGGTACTCGGCCCCCGGCAGGAGCGCAAAGTGCGCGAGTTCGTGGTGTTCTACAAGAAGCATCGGGGACGCGGCGCGCGGCCCATGCACCTCGCGCTGCTCGCGTGTGGGCTTTTTCTCGAAGCGCTGTTCCAGGCGCTGCGGGAACGCAGCGTCGCGCCGGTCGCGGGTTACTTCCGCGGCCTGTGGCGCGGCGCGCGCTGGAAAGTTCTGCCTTCGTGAAAGTCGCCATTACCGGCGCTGCGGGTTATGTGGGAAGCCTGCTCGTGCGTGCGCATGTGGCGCGTGGGGACAGCGTTTTTGCCCTGGCCCGCGACGCGGCGGCGATCGAGCCCCTGCCCGGCGTCACTCGTATCGGAGTCGATCTCACGCGACCCGGTGAAGTGCCTGCGATGTTCTTCGAGAATGCCGACGTGGTGTATCACTGCGCCGCCGAGATCGCGCGAGAGCCTCTCATGCACACGGTGAACGTCGAGGCGACCCGCGCCCTGCTCGAGCAGGCGCGGGGGCGGGTCCGTCACTGGGTGCAGGTGAGCAGTCTGTCGGTGTACGGCAGGCCGCGCGTAGCCGTCATCACTGAAGACACCCCGCCGCAGCCCGCAACGACCTACGCGAAGAGCAAGCTTGCGGGCGACGCGCTCGTGACCGAGAAAAGCGCGGGCGCTTTCAGCCACACCCTCGCCAGGCCCGCGGGTGTGATCGGGCCGGCGATGCGCAACCGCTCGATGGTCGCGCTCATCGACGCGATCGCGCGTGGCCGGTTCTGCTTCATCGGCAAGCCCGGCGCGATCGCCAACTTCATCCACGAGCGCAACCTGTCCGAGGCGCTGGTGCTGTGCGGCACCCGGCCCGAGGCACCCGCGCGCACCTACAATCTCTGCCAGAACCCGACGATCGAATCGATGGTCGCCGCGATCGCCGCCGAACTTCGTAAATCGGGGACAGACCCCGATTTACGCAGCGCGGAAATCGGGGTCTGTCCCCGATTTATGCGGATTCCGGAAGGGCCGGCGCGCTTCGCGGCGAAGCTCGGGCGCTTCATCCCGCGCTTTCCGCTGACGACGGGCAGGGTCGACGCGCTCACCAGCCGAATCGAATATCCGACCGCGCGCATCGAGCGCGAGCTCGGGTTTACGCACTCGAGGTCGATCGAAGACGCGCTGCGCGCGCTCGTCGCGCGGTACCGGGCGCAGCCGAAGTGAAGCCGCGCGTCTGTTTCGTGGTGTCGAGCCCGATGACCGCCGAAGCTTTCCTCGCGGGACACGTGCGCGCGCTCGCGGAGCATTTCGAGGTGCATCTCGTCGTCAACAGCGCCCCCTCGGCGATCACTCATCCGGACCTCGCACGCGCCACGATCCACCGCGCACGCATCGAGCGCGCGATCTCGCCGCTCAAAGACCTCGTGGGTCTCGCCCAGCTCTTTCGCATCATGCGCCGCGAGCGCTTTTCGGCGGTGCATTCGGTCACTCCCAAAGCGGGACTGCTGACCGCGATCGCCGCTTTTCTCGCGCGCATCCCGCTGCGGGCGCACACCTACACCGGCCAGGTGTGGGCGACGCGGCACGGCGCCGGACGGCGCCTGTTGAAAACGCTCGACGCGGTGATCGCGCGGCTGAATACCCATCTTTTCGTCGACAGCTCTACACAGCGGACTTTCCTCCGGGAGGAAGGCGTGCTCAAAGCGGGGCAGGGGCTCGTGCTCGGCCAGGGCTCGGTGTGCGGTGTGGACGCGGAGCGCTTCAGGCCCGACCCGGCCGCGAGGACTCTGGTGCGATCCGAGCTCGGGATTTCCGACACTGCGCTCGTGTACCTTTTCGTCGGCCGGGTCACGCGCGACAAAGGCGTGCTCGAGCTCGCTTCCGCGTTCGCCGCGCTGGCGCGCGAGCGCGAAGACCGCTTCCTCGTGCTCGTCGGGCCGGACGAAGGGCATCTCGCACCGCGGATCCGGACGGCATGCACCGGCCTGGAAGCACGGCTGCGCTTCGTCGAATGGTCGAACGCGCCCGAGCGCTATATGGCGGCGGCGGACGTTTTCTGCCTCCCGAGCCACCGCGAAGGCTTCGGCTCGACGATCATCGAAGCCGCCGCAGCAGGGGTTCCCGCGATCGGCTCGCGCATCTACGGCGTGATCGACGCGATAGAAGACGGCGAGACCGGGCTCCTGTTCGAGCGCGGCGACCTCGCAGGCCTGAGCATGGCGATGCGCAGGCTCGCGGACGACCGTGACGCGCGTAGTGCGATGGGTGCTGCCGCGCGTGAGCGCGCGCTGCGCTATTTCTCAAAGGCGGAGATTACGTCAGCACTGGTGGCGTTCTATACCGGCAAGCTCATTTCAGACACGATGACCGCGCCGGGAGCTTACGCGCCCAAACTTTGACTGACCATGACCTTAACCGCTAGCATTCGGTCTCGTTGGCCCGCCGCCTGCGGCTTCAACCGCCCGAGACGGTCCCGCTACATGTCTTTCTACCGCACAACAGGAAAACGGATACTCGATGTGTCGTTGTCGGCTGCGGGCCTCGTGCTCGCGCTACCGCTGATCATCGTCCTGGCGCTGGTCATCCGCGCCGCGCTCGGCTCTCCTGTACTCTTCTCGCAGCTCAGGCCGGGACTCAACGCCCGACCGTTCATGCTTTACAAATTCCGTTCGATGAACGATGCGCGATCGGCCGACGGCGAGCTCCTGGGCGACGAGGTGAGGCTGACCGCGCTCGGCAAGTGGCTGCGCAAGCTCTCGCTCGACGAGCTGCCGCAGCTGTGGAACGTGCTCAAAGGCGACATGAGCCTCGTCGGACCGAGGCCGCTTCTGATGGAATACCTCCCGCTGTACAGCGCCGTCCAGGCGCGGCGGCACGCGGTGCGCCCCGGAATCACCGGATGGGCGCAGGTAAAAGGACGCAACGCGCTGTCGTGGGAAGAGAAATTCGATCTGGACGTGGAGTATGTCGAGCGGCTGTCTTTCGCGTTCGACTTGCACATCCTGGGACTGACGGTGGCGAAGCTCGTTCGGCCCCACGGCATCTCGCAGCCGGGCAGCGCCACGATGCCGCGCTTTACCGGCAGCACTCCCGATGACTGAGCGCGAGAAGATTTTCGTCTTCGGCGCGAGCGGCCACGCCAAAGTGGTGATCGATATGATCGAGCGCGAAGGGCGCCGCGAGATCGCGTGGATTTGCGACGACGCGCTCGACAAGCATGGAAAGCAACTGATGGGATATGAAATCCTGGGCGGCCGCGAAGCGCTGCTGGCCCGCAGGGGCGACACGGTGGCCGGCGTGGTCGCGATAGGCGACAACCGGATACGCCTCGACATTGCCGCGTGGCTGGCCGACAAAGGTTATCGGCTCGCGCCGGTCGTGCATCCCGCGGCGGCCATCGGCCGTGAGGTCGAGATCGGGGACGGCACTGTCGTCATGGCGGGCTGCGTCATCAACAGCGGAACGCGCGTCGGACGTCACGCGATCGTGAATACCGGCGCCACGGTCGACCACGACTGTATCCTCGGCGACGGGGTCCACGTGGGCCCCGGATCTCAGCTGTGCGGCCACGTGACGGTGGGCGCCTCGAGCCTGGTCGGTGCGGGAACGACGATCGTGCCGTCGGTGCGAGTGGGCGCGAACGTCGTGGTCGGCGCCGGCTCGACCGTGCTCGCCGACGTGCCCGACGGCGCGCGGGTCGGAGGCAGTCCATGCCGCCCGCTGGGTTCTTAGGCGTGGGCGCGACCGAAGCGGCCGGCGCCGCGCTGGCGATCGACGGCGGCGAACCGGTACGCGCGACCCCGCTGGCCCCGTGGCCGTATTTCGCGCCCGACGAGATCGAAGCGGTGCGCCGTGTTCTCGCTTCGGGCAAAGCGAACTACTGGACCGGCAGCGAATGCACGTCTTTCGAGCGCGAGTTCGCCGAGTTCACGGGGAGCCGCTACGCGGTGGCGCTCGCGAACGGCACGGTCGCGCTCGAGCTCGCGCTGCACACGCTCGGGATCGGCCCCGATGACGAAGTCGTCGTGCCTTCGCGCTCGTTCATGGCGACCGCGAGCTGTGTCGTGCTGCGTGGCGCTCGTCCGGTGTTTGCCGACGTCGATCCGATCTCGGGCAACATCAGCGCCAGAACCGCCAAAGCGGTGCTGACGCCTCGCACGCGCGCGATCATCGCGGTGCATCTGGGCGGCTGGCCGTGCGACATGGACCCGCTGATGGAGCTCGCGCGCAGCCGCGGCCTCAAAGTCATCGAGGATTGCGCCCAGAGCCACGGCGCGACCTACGGAGGACGCGTCACCGGCTCGATCGGCGACGTCGGCGCGTTCTCGTTCTGCCAGGACAAGATCATGACCACCGGCGGCGAAGGCGGAATGCTCGTCACCGACGACCCACTGGTGTGGGAGCGCGCGTGGTCTTACAAGGACCACGGCAAGAGTTACGACGCCGTATTCAACCGCGACCACCCCGCGGGATTTCGCTGGCTGCACGAATCGTTCGGCACCAACTGGCGCATGACCGAGATGCAGGGCGCGATCGGTCGGCGGCAGCTCACCAAGCTTCCCGCATGGCTGACCGCGCGGCGCCGCAACGCGCGGCTCCTCGACGAACAGCTCGCCGGGGCGCCGGGGCTCGTGCTCAGGCCTCAGCCTCGAGGCCACGGCCACGCCTATTACAAGTACTACGTTTATCTCGACCTGCCGCGGCTGTCGCACGAGTGGAGCCGCGAGCGCATCATCGAGGCGATGAGCGCCGAAGGCATACCGTGCGCCGAAGGAAGCTGCAGCGAGATGTATCTCGAGAAAGCCTGCGTCGATGCCGGGCTCGGGCCTGCCGAGCGTCTGCCGCAGGCGCGCGAGCTCGGCGAAACCAGCCTCGTGCTGATGCTACACCCGACTTTGCGCGAGCGCGATGTGCTGGACACCGCCGCAGCGCTGCGCAAGGTCGTCGGCGCAGCGGTCAAAACCATGAACCGGGCATAACATGCTCAGAATCCTTTCGGTCTTTCTCCACGACCTCGCAGCGGCTGCGGCCGCGTGGGCGGCTGCGCACTGGCTGCGCTTCAACATGGAGATCACGCCGTACTACCTGCAGTTCATGTGGCAGTCGCTGCTGTGCGTGGTGCCGGTGCAGACCCTCGTGTTCTGGACATTCGGTCTCTACCGCGGGATGTGGCGCTACGCGAGCCTTCAGGACCTGAAACGCCTCTTCGCTGCGGTCGGGGTGTCGGCAGTGGTTACGCCGCTGGTGCTTTTCCTCTTGGGCATGTGGCAGCCCGTACCCCGTACCGTTCTGCTGCTCGACCCGATACTGCTGCTCGTGCTCATGTGCGGCAGCCGAGTCGCCTACCGCGCATGGAAAGAGCACGACCTCTACGGCTCGCTGCGCGACCTCGGCAAGCCGGTACTCGTGCTCGGCGCGGGTGATGCCGCGCTCACCCTGCTGCGCGAGCTCCAGCGCAGCCCCGACTGGCGAGTCGTCGGTTTTCTCGACGACGATCCGGCGAAGACCGGCCGCTTCCTGAACGGCGTCAAGGTCTACGGGGCCCTTGAAACCCTGCCCGAGCACGCCGCGAGCACCGGTGCGCGGCACGCGGTGATCGCGATGCCCGCATCCACGCACGAAGCGCGCCGACGCGCGATGCAGATCTGCACGATTGCGAAAGTGAAAGCGCTCACCGTGCCGTCGTACGAGGACCTCGTCAGCGGCAAGGTCAAAGCCTCGGCGCTGCGCGAAGTCGAGCTCGACGACCTGCTCGGCCGCGACCCGGTTCAGCTCGACAGCGCCGGGCTGCACAAGCTGCTCGCAGGCCACGTCGTCATGGTGACCGGCGCCGGCGGATCGATCGGTTCCGAGCTCTGCCGCCAGATCGCCGCGTTCGAGCCTCGCCTGCTCGTCATGCTCGAGCTCAACGAGTTCGCGCTCTACACGATAGAGCAGGAGTTCGACCAGCGGCAGCCGAAGCTCGCCAAAGCGTGCGTGATCGCGGACGTGAAAGACGCGGCGCGGGTGCGCGAGATCATGGCGGCGTACACCCCTGCGATCGTCTTCCATGCGGCGGCTTACAAGCACGTGCCGCTGATGGAGAACGACAACGCGTGGACGGGACTCCGCAACAACGTGCTCGGGACCTATGTCGTCGCGGCGGCAGCCGCGGAGTATGGTGCGAGCCAGTTCGTGCTGATCTCCACCGACAAGGCGGTGAACCCGGTGAACGTGATGGGCGCGACCAAGCGTCTCGCCGAGATCGTCGTCCAGGCGCTGCAGCGCACGACCTCCTCGATGTCGCTCGTCGCGGTGCGCTTCGGCAACGTCCTCGGAAGCACCGGCAGCGTCATACCGAAGTTTCGCGAGCAGCTCGCGCGAGGCGGGCCGATCACCGTGACTCACCCCGAGATCATCCGGTATTTCATGTCGATCCCCGAGGCCGCGCAGCTCGTGCTGCAGGCGGGGCTGATAGGCAAAGGCGGCGAAGTGTTCCTGCTCGACATGGGCGAGCCGGTTCGCATCATCGATCTCGCACGCGACATGATCAGGCTCTCCGGGATGTCCGAGGAGCAGGTCGGCATCGTGTTCACGGGACTGCGCCCCGGCGAGAAGCTGTACGAGGAGCTCGTGGGACACGACGAGTCGTCGAGCCCCACGCAGCATCCGAAGCTACGCATCGTTCGCTCGGGTACGGTCGAGAGCGCGCCCCTGGCCGAGCTCATCCCGTGGCTCCGCACTACGCTGACGCTGTCGGACGCCGACACCAAAACCGCGCTCGCGCGCTGGGTGAGCGAGTATCGGCCCGCGGCCGCGCCGCCTGCGCCGATCGCTCCGACCGACGCGCCCGCTGAACGACCCGCGCCGGAAATGCTGTCCGCGCACGCCCGGTCTCCCGCATTCAGGTCATGAGTTACCGCGATGTCGCGGTGAAGCTGCGCGCGGGCGCCGCGTGGTGCGTGGCGCTGCTCGGACTGACGATTCCGATCTCGACCGGAGCGGACAGTGTGCTGCTTGCGCTCGTCGTGTTCGCATGGCTCGCCGCGCTGCCGGCGCAGTGGCGCGAATCGTGGCGCGCCTTCGTCTCGACGCCTCCGCTCATCGCGGCAGCCGCGTTCTTCTGCGCCCTGCTGCTCGGGATGCTCTACAGCCCGGTCCCGACGGGCGTCGCGTGGTCGTCTTCGGCGTCCAAATACAGCGAGCTCGTGCTGATGATCGCATTCCTGTGGGCGGCGACCTCGGAGCGCACCCGGCGCCGGGCGCTTTATTTCTTTCTCGCGGCGATCGCGCTGAACCTGATCGTCTCGTACTCGGTCGGTTTCGAGCTCGTCCAGGGATACCCGGGATTGCGAACCTATCCGAAGTACCCGATCGGTTTCAGGCTTTCGGTGACGCACAATATCCTGGTATCGCTCGCGGCTTTCGCGGGGCTCCTCCTTGCGCGGGAGGCGACGAATCCTCTGCTGCGCGCGGGCCTCATCGCGTTCACCGTCATCTGCGCCTATAACGTGCTCTTCATGGTGATCGGCCGCACCGGCTACGTCCTGCTCGCGGTGCTCGTCGCGTATTTCTTCGTCACCTCGCTGCGCGGCTGGCGCGGCCCGGTGGCGTGCGCAGTGGTGCTCGCGTGCGCGTTTTCGGGCGCGTACTACGGCTCGGGGAATTTCCACAGCCGTGTCGATGCGATCGCGAGCGATCTTTCGCACTGGCAGCCCGGCGCGGGCGACAGCACCTCGGTCGGCCAGCGCGTCGGCTATTACCGCACCAGCGCCCAGATCATCGCCGAGCATCCGCTGACCGGCGTCGGTACTGGAGGTTTTGCCGAAGCCTTCTCCGCCAGGGTGAAGGGCACCGACGCGCCGGAGACGAGCAATCCGCACAACGATTACCTGTTCACCGGCGTTCAGCTCGGCTTTCCCGGGATGCTCCTCATGCTCGTCCTGTACGGCACGGCGTGGCGCAGCGCCCGCCGCCTGCCCTCGCGGGTCGAGCGCGATCTCGCCCGCGGCGTGGTGCTCACGATGGCGATCGGCGGCCTCTTCAATTCGGTGCTGCTCGACCACACCGAAGGGCTGCTTTTCGCGTGGGCGACGGCGGTGCTCTTTGCCGGTTGCGGCAGTCGTGAGACTCGCGTGGCCGCGGCGCGATGAGCTCAGCCCCGGGAGACGCGCGCGCGACGCTCTCGGCGATCGTGATCGCCATGAACAACGAGCACACGATTCAGCGCTGTATCGAGTCGCTGCGCTGGGCGGACCAGATCGTCGTCGTGGACTCGGGAAGCACCGACCGCACGCCCGAGATCTGCCGCGAGCTCGGGGCGAAAGTGCACGTGACGAGCGACTGGCCCGGCCACGGACCGCAGAAGAACCGCGCGCTCGATCTCGCGACCGGTGACTGGGTGGTCTCGATCGACTCGGACGAATGGGTGACGCCCGAGCTGCGCGAGGAGATAGTGCGCACGCTCAAAGCTGTGGGGGCGCATCGCGGCTACGCCATCCCGAGACGATCGACCTTCTGCGGCCGCGAAATGCGCCATTCGGGCTGGTGGCCCGACTACGTGCTGCGCCTTTTCCGCCGCGATTCCGGCCGGTTCACCGATGACCACACTCACGAGCGCCTCGTCGTGGACGGCGCGGTCGCACGGCTTCGGGCGCCGATCATGCACGAAGCGATCGCCGACCTCGATCAGATGCTCGGCAAGATGAACGCCTACTCCACCGCGTCCGCCCGCATGAAGCTCGCTCAGGGCAAGCGCGGCTCGGTGATCGCGGCAGTTGCGCACGGGCTGTGGGCTTTCTTCCGCACGTACGTGCTGCGGCTCGGTTTCCTCGACGGCCGCGAAGGCTTCCTGCTTGCAGTGGCGAACGCCGAAGGTTCGTACTACCGCTACGTGAAGCTCATGATGCTCGATCGGAAAGCATGAGCGCAGCCGTAAAAGCTTTGGTCGTCGCGGGACGATGAGCAAAACGATGAAAGCCACAGTCGTCGTGCCGACCTACAACCGCCCCGATGCGCTCAAGGCGGCACTCGACGGCTACCTCGAGCAGGACACCCGACAGTTCGAGATCATCGTCGCGGACGACGGCTCGACCGACGACACGCGCAGCCTCGTCGAGGAGTACGCGACACGTGCGAGCGTCGGCATCCGTCACGTGTGGCAGGAAGACCAGGGCTTTCGCGCAGGCGCGATACGCAACAGGGCGGTGGCGCAGACGCGCGCCGAGTACCTGATCTTCAGCGACGGCGATTGCGTGCCTCCGCCTTTTTTCGTCAGCCGCCATCTCGCGCTCGCGGAGCGCGGACATTTCCTCGCAGGAAACCGCATGCTGCTCAGCGAGGCTTTCACCCGCGAAGTGCTCGACCGGCGCATCCCCATCCACCGCTGGGGCGCCGCGCAGTGGCTGGCGGCGTGGGCGCAGCGCGAGGTCAACCGCGCGCTTCCCCTCGTACACCTTCCCGACGGCGCTTTTCGCAGGCTTCACCCTGCGCGCTGGACGGGTGTGAAGACGTGCAATTTTTCGTGCTGGCGCAGCGATCTCGAGCGCGTCAACGGTTTCGACGAGCGTTATTCCGGCTGGGGTCTCGAGGATTCCGACCTGGTGATCCGGCTCCTGCACGCGGGCGTCAGGCACAAGAGCGCGCGCTTCGCAGCGCCGGTGTTTCACCTGTGGCACCGCGAGAACGACAGGACCAGGCTCGAGGAGAACCAGCGCAGGCTGGCCGAGATCCTCGGCTCGCAGCGTATCGCCGCGGCTGCGGGGCTGGACCGGTATTCGTGAATGCTCGCGCGCCTCAGCTGGATTTCACGCAGCCCCCGCGCAACGTCCTGCTGATCGTGACCCGCCGCATCGGCGACGTGCTGCTCGCGACCCCGGTGGTGCGCTCGCTCAAGCGAGCGTGGCCGGGAACGAAGATCGACATGCTCGTCTTCGCCGGGACGGAAGGCTTTGTCGCGGCCAACCGCGAGGTGAGCCGCGTGCTGACCGTGCCGGAACGACCGGCCCTCGGCCGGCATCTGAAGCTCGCCGCCCGCATCGCGCGCCGCTACGATCTCGCGCTTTCACTCGTGCCCGGCGACCGGCCGACGCTGTACGCTTTCGTGGCGGGAAAACAGCGCGCGGGGTTGCTGGTTCCCACCGCCAAGGAGCGATGGAAGCAGCGGCTCCTGAACGCGTGGGTGCCTTTCGACAACGACGACACGCACACCGTGCGGATGCACCTCGCGCTGCTCGATACGATCGGGATCGCGCCCGTCGCGGAGGTCGTACCCGCGTGGACTCGCGAAGATGAAGCGCACGTGCAGGCGCTGCTGGCGCCGTTGGGGCGAACCCCGTACGCGGTCATTCATCCGTATCCGAAGTTCCGCTACAAGATGTGGACACAGCAGGGCTGGGGCGACATCGCCCGATGGCTGAAGGACCGCGGCGTGCGAGTGGTGCTCACCGGCGGACCCGACGCCGCTGAGCGCGAATACGTCGCAGCAATCGCGGGCCAGGCGCCCGATGCGTTGAACCTTGCCGGAGTGCTGAGCCTCGGCGGCGTCGCCTGCGTCGTCTCGCGCGCCGCGGTTTTCGTCGGGCCCGACACCGCGATCACCCACGCGGCAGCCGCGCTCGGCGTGCCGACCGTGGCGCTGTTCGGTCCGAGCGATCCGGTGAAGTGGGGCCCGTGGCCCGCAGGGCACGACGTGCATGCCAACCCGTGGCAGCTCAAAGGCTCACAGGCTTCGGCCAAAGTGCGCCTCGTTCAGGGCGCCGGCCCTTGCGTCCCGTGCCGTAACGAAGGCTGCGACAAGCACGTCGAGAGCTCGAGCGATTGCCTGACCAACATGAGCTCGCTGACCGTCATCGCAGCGCTGAGCGAAGTCCTGAGCGCACCAAACACTAAAAACTGAGCACTCGACACTCGCAACGCGTCACGCTTCGATGATGTGAAACTGCGTTCGGTACAGCCGCGCGTAGAGACCGCCCGTAGCGAGCAGCTCGCGGTGAGTCCCGCTTTCGAGGATGCGGCCTGCGTCGAGCACGACGATGCGGTCGGCGCGCTCGACCGTCGAGAGCCGGTGCGCGATCACGATGGTCGTGCGGCCCTGGATGAGGGTTTCGAGCGCCGCCTGGATGTGGCGCTCCGATTCGGAGTCGAGTGCCGAAGTCGCTTCGTCGAGGATGAGGATAGGCGCATTGCGCAGCAACGCGCGCGCGATCGCGAGGCGCTGTCGCTGCCCGCCCGAGAGCTTGACGCCGTTTTCGCCGACGAGGGTCTGCAGGCCTTCAGGCATGCCTTCGATGAAATCGAGCGCATGCGCCGCTTTCGCGGCCGCGACGATGTCGGCCTCCGATACACGGTTCGTGCTGCCGTAGGCGATGTTCGCGGCGACGGTGTCGTTGAACAGCACCACGTCCTGGCTCACGAGCGCGATGTTCGCGCGCAGGCTTTCGAGCTTCAGGTTTTCCAGGTCGTGGCCGTCGAGGGTGATGCGGCCGGAAGACGGGTGATAGAACCTCGGAACCAGATTCGCGAGCGTCGTCTTGCCGCTTCCCGACGGGCCCACGAGCGCTATCGTTTCGCCCGGCTGGATCCTGAGATCGATGTCGTGAAGCGCGCCGCGCTCGGCGTGAGGATAGGTGAAGCTCACGTTCTCGAAGCTGAGCGCGCCCGCAGCCCGCGGAACCGCGACGGTTCCGGAATCCGGCTCGCCCGGCTGGTCGATGAGCTCGAAGATGCTCTCGGCTGCAGCGAGCCCGCGCTGGAGCGGCTCGTTGATGCTGGTCACGCGCTTCAGCGGCGCGTTGAGCATGAGCATCGCCGTCACGAACGACGCGAAGCCGCCGACCGTGATCTCGCCCGCGCTCGACTGCACCGTCGCCAGCGACACGATGAATGCAAGCGCGACCGCCACGATGAGCTGAACGATCGGCACGCTGACGGCCGCCGCGGTCGCCTGCTTCATGAGGAAGCGCCGGACGCGATTGGCTTCCTGCTGGAAGCGCTCGCCTTCATAACGCTGGCCGCCGAAGAGCTTGACGACCTTGTGTCCTTCGATCGCTTCCTGCAGCACCTGCGTGACGTCCCCCATCGAGCGCTGCACGTCGCGGCTCGAGCTGCGCAATCGTGCGCTGACCACCTTCACGACGAAGATGATCGCAGGCGTCAGGGCGAGTGAAAGCAGGGTGAGCTTCCAGTTGAGCCAGAGCATCCACCCGACCAGGCAGATCGCCGAAAGGCCGTCCTTGAAAACCGCCGTGAGCACGTTGGTCGCGGCGTTGGTGACCTGGGTCACGTCGAAGGTCACCTTGGAGATGAGATTGCCGGCGGGGTAGTTGTCGTAATAAGGCGTCGGGAGCTGGAGGAGCTTCTCGAACATCGCGCTTCGCAGATCCATGACGACGCGGTTGCCGACCCAGTTGATCGCATACTGCGCCACGAATTCCCCGAGGCCCCGCACGATCACGATCGCCACGATCACCGCGGGCATCCACTTCATGATGCGCACGTCCTTGTCGACGAAAGTCCCGTCGAGCAGCGGCTTGAGCACGGCGGGGAGCGCCGCTTCGGTCGCCGCGACGATCATCATGCCGAGCAAGGCGAGCGCGAAAACGCCGCGATACGGTTTTACGAAGCGCAGCAGGCGCAGGTAGAGCTGGGTGCTGGTGATCGGTTGCACGGGGGGAAGAATACGGGAAAGCCGCGATTCTAAGGGGTCGGACCCCGGTTTTGCCTTTGGCGGGGTCTGACCCCGGCATCGTTGGGAAGTGTATGGTTGAGAAACCCAGCGGTCTAGTCTACTATTCCGACCGACAGGCCGGGTAGGCAAGCCGCTACTTCCTCTTTGGCGGCTTCGCCTCTTTTTTGTGCGTCATTTGATCGCGCGTTTCGACCGGCATTTCGAGCATGCGCTTGGCAAGCTCTTCCAGCGACATTACTGGCTCGTCTGGTTTGGTTTTAGGGTCTGGCTTACGTTCGGCATTCATAGATGGAATCCATAGGCAAACAGGCGGACCTTACTCCGGAGATGCTAGAGGCCGGGTACGAGGTACTCAAGGCGTCAGGTATAGCAAGTGAGATTCTGGAGGCGGATAGGGAACTGGTTCGCGACATATATCGCGCCATGCGTCAGGTAGCCGCTCACCTAGATTGCCAGATACAACAGAGTTAAAGACATTTACGCTGCGCGTGAGGTAATGGCACTTGTAAATGAATTCCTTAATCCCATCCTCGGTTATTTCTGGGGTATTGGGGGTTTCGTCCCAATGGTTCGGCGGCCGTAGTGTTAGAACGTACTTCGGCTGGCCGTTCTCCAGGGAAATGTTATTAACAACATTCCAGTGAACTATCTGGTTGCGGCTGCCGTCTAGCTGGCCCAGAAGTTTCACTAGAGAGTTCCAGAAGATGTTGTAAGTGTCGCCCTGTCGCTTCTTTAGTAGCCGCTCGATCATCGCGTTTCTGGCGCGCGCATTGTTGATGCGGAAGAACGCGACGCCGGTGAAATCGGGCGGAGCACCCATCAGATGCGAGAACAAGGCCGCAAGCGCCTGTTCGTAGTTTGCATAGAACTGTATTGAGATCCCGCGCAAAGCGTTGAACTGGAACGCTAGCTCTTTCGGCGGCTCAATAGGAATTTCTGGCGGGTCCACGGGCAAATTGCTTCCCCCTTTAGTAGATTCTGAATCGCTGGCGAAACGTCGCCATTAGCGCCTTGTCGCTGGCGATCTGGCGCAAAAGCTCAATCAGCTTAAGCTGAAGCAGTTGCTTCTGCTTCGTTAGTCCGCCGATAGGTCAGGCGCTTGCCGCCGATGCGCTTGGCTAGCGCTACAGCGCGTTCCTGATCGTTTGGGCCGACAAGCTTGGTAGAGCCGTCCTCCTGCTTCACCTTGACTTGGCGATGGTTGTAGCGGAAGTCGAATTCCTCGACGTAGCGTTGCAGATGCTGCTCGCTGACGCTGTGAAACGTGCCGATAATGCCGCGCTTGAGGATGGAGAAGTAGCCCTCCACAGTGTTGGTGTGGGCATCGCCGCGCACGTATTCGCCTGCGCCGTGGTTAACCGCGTCGTGGCTTTTGAAGATCGGCGCGAGGCGGCGGTATTGGCCTTCACCGTCCGTCATTAGGCGCGTTTGCTTTGTGAGCATCTGAGCCTCAAGAGCCGGACGCAGTGCAAGCGCGTCGATGGTGCTGATGTGCATGGAGCGCACTTGCCCGCCGCGCTCCACGAGAGAGAACACCATCGCTTTTTTAGCAGCGCCGTCCTTGCGTTTGCTCGCGTGCTTGTTCTTCTCTTTGCCGCCTACGTAGGTTTCATCAGCCTCAACGGTCGAGCCGGAAGGAATCCACATACCGCCCGGGTGCTTCATGGCTTCGCGGATGCGATGCGTCATAAACCACGCCGTTTGATACGTCACGCCAAGCATGCGCTCTAGCTGCTTGCTGGAAATGCCCTTCTTGCTGGAGCACATAAGGTGCATTGCCTGAAGCCAGACGTTGAGCTTCACCTTGGAACGCTCGAACACGGTGCCGACTGTGACCGTGAATTGCTCGCGGCAGTCCTTGCACTTGTAGAGGCCGGGGCGATGCGACTTACCCTCAAGCTTGTAGTGATCTTTAGAGACAGAGCCGCAATGCGGGCAGACCGGGCCAAGGGGCCAGCGGATCGCCTCAAGCCAGTCGCGGGCGGCGGCTTCGGTCTTGAATTGCGGCTGGTTTAGTATCGCTTTGTCGGTCATGGCTATCTCCTTGATACGAATAGTATGAGACAGGCATGGGTTTGTCAACCATATACTTCCCGGCATCGTTGGGGTCAGACCCCGGTTGGGTTGAGCGTTGAACCGCCCCGGCTTCACTGGGTCTGGCCCCGGTTTACTCGCAGGCAGACCGGCCATGAAGAAGGCCGCCCTGGAGGCGGCCTTCGGCTTTAGAACTGGTACTCGGCGCTGACCGTGCCGTTCCTTTCGGGCAGAGGATAAGCGTTGTAGCGGTCGAGCACGAACTGGCTGCGAACCGCGTAGTTGTAGTACTTCCTGTCGAACAGGTTGTTCACACCTGCCGCGAAAGCCCACGCCTTCCACCGGTGCGTGAGCTTCAGGTCGACCAGCGTATACGCGGGAATGCTCACGCCGAGGGTGTTCGCCTCGTCGTTGTCCATGAGCTGGGAGCTCACGTACGAAACCAGCGCGTTCAGCCGGGTCGCGGGGGTGAAGTCCCACGAAGCCCGAAGGCTCGCTTTGTGGCGCGGCACGAGCGGGACTTGGTTGCCGGCGAGGTTCACGTTCTGCAGACTGAAAGGGCTGCCGGCGAGGACCCCTTCGCGGAATTTGGCATCGATGTAGCTGTACGCCGCCGCGAGCCCGAGCTTGGGCAGCGGACGCGCGTTCGCTTCGAGCTCCACGCCGCGCCGCCTCGACGGGGGCAGGTTGCGATTGCCCACACCGGTGCTGTACGGATCGAGGTGAATCTCGTCGTCGACGTCGATCACGAATACCGTCGCGCGTGCGCCGACCTTCCCGCCGCGGTAATCGGCGGAAAGTTCGTGCGAGCGCGCGGTCTGCGGCTTCAGGAACTGGAACTGGTTCGTGAACGCAGCGGAAGTCTCGTAAGTCTCGTCGACGTTCGCGAAGCGATAGCTGCGCGCAGTCTTCGCCATCACCGCAACCGTCGGAGAAATCTGGTATTTCGCACCGAGCTCATAAGCGCTCTCATAGGTGCGCTGGGACGCGGGCGGTGCTCCCGATCCGAACGCACCACCGGGCGCAGCGGGATTGAAGCGGTCGCTCGCGGCTATGCTCAGGCGCTCGCGGCGTCCACCGACGCTCGCGGTAAGCCGTTCGGTGAGGCTGGTGCTGTTGAGCGCGTACACGCCGACCGTATCCTGACGAGCGGCAATCGTATTGAAAGGCTGGCCGATGTTCGTCGTCGAGTTCGAGCGGCGAAGCTCGTACTCCCATCGATACCAGTCGATCCCGGCGACCAGCGAGTTGGGGCGCCCGAAGACCGGCAGATCGATCTTGGCGCGCGGGGTGAGCGACCAGACATCGAGGGCGACTTCACGGTAATCGGGGAAACCTCCGAAATCGAAATAAGAGCGCTGCGCCTTGTCGCGCCACCCCGCGCCGAGGGTGAATTCGCCGAAGCCCACCTTGCGGTTCCAGTCGAACGACGCACGGTTGCCGTCCCGCTGCGCCCAGTCGAGCGGCGTGGACGCGCCTCGGCGGTCGGTCGCAAGCTGGTTCACGCCGGCGCTCGGCTGCACCTGACGGGCCCCCGGCAGGCGGATGCCCTGGTTGTCGGTGCCGAGCTTGATCGAGAAGTCTCCCGCTCCGCCCGCCCAGCGCAGATCGGCGAGCGCATTGGTCTGCCGGTTCTGGTTGTTCCTGCGGTAACCGTCGGATTCGAAGTCGGTGGCGATGAGGTTGATGCCGACGCCGTTGCGGGCATAGTTGCCTTCGATCACGCCTTCGCGAGTGTCGTACGAGCCCATGGCGCCGCGGACGATCACCGTGCTCGGGCGCGATGCCGGCGACTTGGTGATGATGTTGATCACACCGGCGGTCGCGCCGTCGCCGTAAAGGACGCTGCCGCCGCCGCGGACGATCTCGATGCGGTCAATCGCGGAAAGCGGCACCGCAGACCATTGCACGCCCGAAAGATCGATGTCCGACACCCGGCGACCGTCGACGAGGATGAGCGTGTTCTGCGCGCCGTTGATGCCGAATCCTCGAAGGTCGACCGTGGTCGTCGCCGCGTTGTTGCCGAAAAAATCGTGCACCACGAATCCCGCCTGCTCGGCGAGCAGATCGGGAACGGTGCGCGCCGTGCTGTTGCGTATCGCCTCGGCGTCGATCACGGTCACGTTCACCGGCTTGCCGAGCGCGCGGTCTTCGAAGCGCGTCGCGGTGACGACTACCGGGTCTACACGAGTCACCGCAACCTCGGCGGCATGCGCGCACGACAACGATGATAGAGCGGATGAAACGAAGCACGCCGCGGCCGAAGATGCGGCGCGGGCGTGAAGCCTGTACGTCATGGGGAAAGTCCTTAGCGTAATCGGCACGCCCGCCGCGCGCCTGAAGATCGACGTGACGAAGCGCGGGGAGCGAAGGACTACAGCGTGAGCGGCGCCGGAGAGGCGCAGAAAAGCTGTCGTACCGAGCACGCGACCCCGCGGCCCATCACTACCTTCCGAGACAGGCCGGTATACGGGCTCACGAGTGTCGCGGGTGCCGCCTTCCCAGGCCTAGCAGATCGGGCCCAGTGGCATGTGGCACACGCTGATGGCTGAAACGTCCAGCCATGACTCGCTTACCGTTGCGGGGGCAGCACAGGTGTTGCACCTGTTTCCCGTTTAACTTCGGCGTGAGGAACGCGCCGAAGCACCCGACTCGGTTGCAACCGGCATCACACTCGCGGACAGCCGCCGGCAGCGGGCGAATGGTACCACCGTTGGTCAGTGGCGCGCTTCATGCGAGCGCTCACCCACATAAAGCCGACGTGGCGCCGAGATGTTCCAAACAACATTCAAAAAGCGGCCTTAGCAGTTGACCGCACTGAATTTTTACAACTATAGTGCGAGGATGGATGCAGACCTCAAGTCGCTCGAGACCAAGATCGATCAGTTCGTTGAGCTGTGCCAGCGACTGCGATCGGATAACCAGCAGCTGCGGCAGCAGCTCGCTTCGGCCGTGAGCCAGTCCAAGCGCCTCGAAGAGAAAATCAGCACCGCCACCGCGAGGCTCGAGACGCTGCTCGCGCAGATACCCGCCGAGGACGACGCGTGAGCGAGTCGAAAGGTCTCCAGATCACGATCATGGGACGCGAGTTCCGGGTTGCGTGTCCGGAAGAGGAACAGGCGGGCCTGCTCGAAGCGGTCGATTATCTCAATCGGAAAATGCTCGACATCCGAGACGGCGGCAAAGTGATCGGGCTCGAGCGCATCGCGATCATGGCTGCTCTGAATATCTCGCACGAGCTGCTCACGACCAAGGTCGGCGGCGGTTTTGACATGGGTGAGATCAAGCGTAGAATGAATCGCATGGAAGCAGTGATCGATCAGGCGATGTCGGAGCAGGCAAAACTGTTCTGAACTTCAAGCCTTCGCCCCCTGCTCAAAAGTCTCCCCTGCGGTGTTCGTAATAGGTCCTAATTCTCTGAACCAATAGTGGTAACCCGCGTTGCCGACTACAGTTGCCTGGTGTGCGCGTCCTACGGGAAGCGCCTGAAGGGCTCGGAAGGCGACCATCTTGAACCCCTGCGTTCAAGAGTCAGGACCTGACGGCACAGGTGGGGGTTCTCGAAGGAAGCAAAAAAGCGGCTCTCGCCGCTTTTTTGTTTTTCATCGTCACCCCCACCGTCGGTGGCGGTAACTACACGGAAGGAAACCTGCGGTTTCCCTCCGTGGGCCTCCCTTCCCTCGGCTCGCTGGCGCTCGCGGTCACGCGTACACTGCGCACTAAGCACTCAAAACTAGACACTGAAAACTGCCCTCTCCATGCGCTATTGGCTCATCAAATCAGAACCGACGACTTACGGCATCGACCACATCGCGAAGGACAGGACGACGTCGTGGGGCGGCGTGCGAAATTACCAAGCGCGCAACTTCATGCGCGACCAGATGAAGGTCGGGGACCAGGCGTTTTTCTATCACTCGAACTGCGACGAGCCGGGGATTGTCGGGATCGTCGAAGTGAGCGCAGCCGCGCATCCTGACGAAACCCAGTTCGAGAAGAAAAGCCCTTACTACGACGCGACGTCCAGGCGCGAAGAGCCGCGGTGGCTGAACGTCGATTTCAAATTCGTCAAGAAGACGCCGCTCGTGAGCCTGGCCGAGCTCAAGAAGCACAAGAAGCTGGAAAAGATGCGCATCCTGCAGAAGGGCAACCGGCTGTCGATCACGCCGGTCGACCCCGACGAATGGAAGTACATCGTGAAGCTGATGGGGAGCTGAGAGTCGCCTCAGCGCCGAAAGCGCGAGATGACAAAGATGATCAGGTCGATGACCGCGATGACGGCGAGTATCGTAGCCGCCCGGAAATCGCGGTCTACGCGAGGTGTTTCCTGAAGAAATCGAGCGAAAGCGCGAGCGCCCGGTCGGCTTCCGGCTTGCTGTAAGTCCTGCCGCCATGACGCGCGAAGGCATGGTCGGCGCCGGGGTACTTATGGATCGTCACGTGCGGGTTCGGTGAAAGACGCCGCTCGAGGAGGTCGTTCACTTCGGCCTGCACCCAGCGGTCTTTCATCGCCATGTGCAGCATGAACGGGCGATGCAGGTTCGGCGCTTCCCTGATGTTGTGCTCGATATACGTGCCGTAATACGCGACCGCGCAATCGATGTCGGTCCGGCAGCACATCAGATAGCATAGCTTTCCGCCGAGGCAGTATCCCACCGCGCCGACTTTGCCGTTGCATTCGGGGCGCGCTTCCAGATATTTCCAGGTGTCGGCCATGTCCTCGACGCCGAGGTCGTAGTCGAAGTCGTAGTACAGGTCGAAAGCTTTCTTCACGTCTTCGGGATTGCGGTCGGAGAGCTCGACCCCCGGCTCCTGGCGCCAGAAGAGATCGGGCACGAGGCACACGAAGCCCGCCTCAGCGAATTCCTTCGCGTGCTCGCGCATCGTATCGTTCACGCCCCAGATCTCCATGATCGCGATGACTGCGCCGACCGGCTTTCCTTCGGGTATCGCGACATACGCCCCCATGACGCCGTCGCGCATCGGCACCTGCACGTTTTCGGCTCTCATCTTCAGCCCGCCTGTCCTTTCAGCCCTGCCGCCTTGATCACCCGTTCCCACTTCACCCACTCCTCGCGGATGAGCTTGCCGAAATCCTCCGGCGACGACGCGACGCCTTCGAATGCCTGTCTCGTGAGGCTCTCTTTGAGCGCCGGCGCGTTGATCGCCATCGCTGTGGCGCCCTGAAGCTTCAGCACGATCGCGCGCGGCGTCGCACGGGGCGCGAGGATGCCGTACCAGCCGGTCGTGTTGAAATCGAGACCGCTCTCTGCGATCGTCGGCGTCTCGGGCAGCAGCGGCGAGCGCTTCGCTCCGCCGACCGCCAACGCTTTGAGCTTGCCCGACTTGATGTGGGGCAGCGCAGGTGCGAGCCCGTTGAAGAGCATGTCGACTTCGTTTGCGAGGAGCGCGGTCTGGCCGGGCCCGGCGCCTTTATACGGCACGTGAACGATGTTGATTCCCGCGGTGAGCTTCAGGAGCTCGCCCGCGAGATGGATTCCGGTGCCGTTGCCGCCGGAACCGAAGTTGAGCTTGCCCGGCCTCGACTTCGCGAGCGCGACGAGCTCCTTCACCGACACGACCGGAAGACTCGGGTGTACGAGCAGCACGTACGGCGCCTGTGCCGCCAGCGTCACCGGCGCAAAATCCTTCAAGGTGTTGTAAGGCGTCTTGCCGCCGAGGTGCGGAACGATGACGAGCGGACCCGAAAAACCGAAGAGCAGCGTGTAACCATCGGGCGACGCGGTCGCGACCGTCTCCGAGCCGATCAGCCCCGCAGCGCCGGCACGATTGTCGACGACGACCTGCTGGCCGAGTACTTCGCCGATGCCGTGCGACACCGAGCGCGCGATCACGTCGACCGGACCGCCTGCCGATGAAGGCGCAATCATGCGAATGGGACGGCTCGGATAATTCGCTTCCGGCGCGCTCTGTGCGAACGCCGTGGCGCTCAGCGCGCCGACCACTGCGGCGCTCACTGCGGCCCTCGTCGCAGCCTTGCGCGCCTCGCAGAACAATCTCATATTTTTCTCCTCGCTTATTCTTCAAGCACACTGCGGGTGCGAACTATACCATCGGGAAAATCGCATACTCCGGCGCGGCAGGCGGCACGCCAGCATGCAAAATCCTCCGCCGTGTCGATGTCGAAAGCGAATGCGGGCGAGCGATGCACCGTGACTCGCGCGCCGCGCGTCGCCGCGCCTTCGAGGTGCAGCGCAAAGCTGCCTGCGCCGAAGCGAAAATGGAAGAGACCATTGCTTCGCACCAGGATCGCATTGGTTCCGGTGCCGCATTTGTCCGGCGCGATCACCACGTCCGCGTTTCCGGCGTCATCGAGCAAAGCATCCAGTGATCGCGGCGTGAGCTGCGGAAGGTCGCACGGAACCACGAGCAGGGACTCCGCGCCGCGCTTCAGGGCGTGCGCCGCGCCGATCGCCGCCGCGGCGTTCAGCCCCGCCGGCGCATCCTCCTTCAACGCGTCGGCGCCAGACGCGCGTGCGATCTCCAGTACGCGCTCGCACGCGCTCACCACGACGCACGTGGCTGGATTTCCGCGCCACTCATCGAGCACTTGCAGGGTATGGCCCAGCAGCCAGCGGTTGAGCGCCTCGCGCTCGTCTGCGTCGAGCACGCTGCACAGACGCGATTTGCCGTCGGCGAGACCGCGCACCGGAAGCACGATGTGGGGCGTTGCCGCCACGTCACGCACGGCGAACCTCGCTTGCGAGCTCGAGCACCGCTGTCGCCAGCGCCGCGCTTTTGGCCGTAGCAGTCATCAGCGTATCGGTCACGCGCACGCGTTTGCCGAGCGCTGCGATCTCAGGCTCAGCCTCGGCGTCACGCTGGTCGATCACCCAGGCGTCGACGAGCGATCCGTAATACCTCGCGACGCCCGACGCGCTCGCATCGACGCCGAGCTCGCGCATCATTTTTGCCGCGGGACCTTTCACCGCCTCGCCGCCGACGATAGGCGACACCGCGATGACCGGAAAGGTGCGGCGGGCTAGCCAGTCGCGGATTTCGGCAACGCCAAGCATCGGCGCGATGCTGACGAAAGGATTCGAAGGACACACGACCACCGCGTCGACTCGCGAGCCCATGATCGATCGCAACGCGTCGGGCGCTCCGGCGCTCGAAGCCCCTTCGAAGCGGAATCCGCTCACCGCCGGCTCGCAGCGGCGGCGCACGAAGTAATCCTGGAATGGAAGCTCGCCTTCGTGCGTGACCACCACCGTCCGCACGGGGTCGTCGCTCATCGGCACGACCGCATGCGCGATGCCGAGACGTTGCGTCAGTGTTCGCGTGATATCGGAGAGTCGCTCACCTCGCGCGAGCGCCGCGGTGCGCATCACGTGCACCGCGAGATCGCGGTCGCCGAGCCTGAACCACGTCTCGCCGCCGAGCGCCTGGAGCGTCTCCATAAAGCTCCAGGTCTCGTCGGCACGGCCCCACCCGAGCTCCGGGTTGTTGAGCCGCGCGAGCGTATACATGACCGTGTCGAGGTCCGGACAGATCGCCAGCCCGACGTGCTCGAAGTCGTCTCCGGTATTCACCACCACGGTGAGGCGCTCAGGCGGCAGGACCGCAGCGAGACCGACCGCGAGCCGCGCGCCGCCGACACCGCCTGCCAGCGCAACGATCACCGGAACAGATCCTCGCCTCGCGGGCGAATCAGCTCCTGCACGCTGCCTTCGCGCCGTGAATACGGAAAACCGCGGACGAGCACTGCGGGCACCCCTTCGCCCGCCTGCCCCATCACGAGCGAAGCGGCGGCGGCGAGCTCGTCGGCCGCGGCGACCTGCGTGACGTGCAGCGCGCGCCCGTCGCGATCCGGGCGGCCTCTCATATCCACGAGCGCCGGGATGCCTGCGACGCCGATCGCGGTGCCGGTCACGCCGTTGCGCCATGCCCGGCCGAAGCTGTCGTTGATCACCACCGCCACCTCGCGCCCGGTCGCTGCGCACAGCTCGTCGCGGAGCCGACGCGCCGAAGCCTCCGGATCTTCGGGGAGCAGCAGCGCACAATCGTCGTCTGCTGAAGGCACGTTGGACTGGTCTATCCCTGCACTCGCCATGACGCAGCCGAGCCGGTGCTCGACGATGAGCACGTTCATCTTTGCTCGCAGCACTTCGTGCGATTCACGGAGCATGAGCTCGACGAGCCGCGGGTCCTTGCCGGTGAGCAGGCCGAGCTCCAGCGCGCGCGCGGACGGCTCGACGTCCGCAAGCCGCACCTGGCGCCCTTCGGCCTTGGAAACGATTTTCTGCGCGAGCACGAGCACATCGCCGGCTTCGAGCCGCATCCCCGCCCTTTCGATCGCCTGGAGCAGGAGCGGCGCGAGCGGCGCGCCCGGCTCGATCTCCGGGATGCCTTCCAGCGCAAACAGGGAAAGGTTACGTGCCACGTCCGGGTTCTCGCGTCACTGCTTACGGTTACCGCTTACCGTTTACCGCTGACGGGGTCGTGCTGCGCAACCCCGGTGATCCTCACACCCGAGGCGCGCACCTTGTAGTGCTTGTTGATCGCGATCAGCACCGAGGTCATCGCCTCGACCGCTGCGGAGTTCGCAAGCGCCCCTGCGTGCAGCGCGCGCAAACCGGCGTCACGCGCAAGGCCGATCACCTGCTCGCGCGCGTCGCGATCGTCGCCGCAGACGAGCACGTCGCAGTCGATTGGGTGACCGGGGTCCTTGAGGTGGGTCGCCGACACGTTCTGAAATGCGGATACGACTTTGACGCCGGCGCCGAGTGCCCGCTGGAGCGCGAGCACCGCCGACTCCCCGTTCGGAAGCTTAACGCGATCGACCGGCGGTGCGAGAGGGACCGTCACATCGACGAGGATCTTGCCGTCGAGCTGCACGCTCACCTCCTGCGCAGTGGAGAGCTGCGCCGCATACGGCACGGCGAGGACCACGATCTGCGCTTCGCTCGCGGCATCGACATTCGCAGCACCGCGGACGTGGCGTTCGGGGAGCAGCGCGTTGAGCTCTGCCGCGGCTGCGATCGCCTTGTCGGCGCTGCGCGAGCCGATGATGACGTCGTGCCCTTTCATGGCCCAGCGAAACGCGAGCCCGCCGCCTTCGGCCCCGGTGCCGCCGAGCACGGCGATTATCATGCGCTCGCTCATGCGGCCCTCGTTTCAGTCGCTGGCGCCGCGGCGAGCCTGACCGGCTCGAGCGCCGCCGCGCTATGGGAGCGCGCGCTCTGGTCGGCTCGCGGGACACCATACAGCGTGGTTCGTTGCGCAGGCTCGCGCCCTGCCGAGCGGATCAGGCGCTCCATCTGCGCCGGCGCCATCTCCTGCCCGTGCTGGGTTCCCGCCGCGCGCGAGATGCTCTCGTTCATGAGCGTTCCGCCGAGATCGTTCACGCCTGCGTTGAGGCACGCGCGCGCGCCCTCTTCCCCGAGCTTCACCCATGAGACCTGTATGTTGGAGATCAGCGGGTGCAGTACGAGCCGTGAGACCGCGTGCATGAGGATAGCTTCGCGGTAAGTCGGGCCTTTGCGAGCTTCGCCTTTCAGATAGACGGGCGCCGCCATGTGCACGAAAGGCAACGGGATGAATTCGGTGAAGCCGCCGGTGCGCTGTTGCAGCTCGCGAACCCGCAGGAGGTGCCGCGCCCAGTGACTCGGCGCCTCCAGGTGTCCGAACATGATGGTCGCGGTCGAGCGCAGGCCGAGCTCGTGCGCAGTCTCCATGACGCCGAGCCACTCGCCGGTATTCACCTTGTCCGGGCAGATGCGGGCGCGCACTTCATCGTCGAGAATTTCAGCGGCAGTGCCCGGAAGTGTGTTCAGTCCGGCAGTGATCAGCTCGCGCAGGAAATCGCGCACGCTCATTCGAAGCGTCGAAGCGCCGTGGCTCACTTCGAGCGGAGTGAAGGCGTGGACGTGAATGTCCGGCGCGGCGCGCTTTACCGCCTCGAGTATCGCGAGATAGGTGCGGCCGTCGTATTTCGGATGGATACCACCCTGCATGCACACTTCGGTCGCGCCTCGATCCCACGCTTCGGCGACTCGCCGCTCGATCTCGGCGAGCGGAAGGTCATAAGGGTCTCCCCTCAGCGAGTGCGCGCGCCGTCCCTTGGAGAAGGCGCAGAAGGTGCACTTGTAGGTGCAGATGTTGGTGTAGTTGATGTTGCGGTTCACGACGTAGCACACGGTGTCGCCGACGGTCTCACGCCTCAGGGCGTCAGCGGAATCGCACACGTGATGGAGCTCGTCTTCACGAGCCGCGAAGAGGCGAACGATCTGCGGCTCGGCCAGCGGTGCACCGCTACGCGCTTTATCCACGATCTCCCGCAGCTCCGCGGCCACTGCAGGCTTCGCCCGCCGGAGCGGGACGACACCCGTCGCGTCCGCGAGACCGGGCGACCACTCGTCCATGCGCGCGTAGCCTGCCGAGTCGCTCGCGCGCACGACGGCTTTCGCAACCGCAGGCGCATGCCAGCGTGAGACTTCGGCCACATACGCGGGATAGCTCGGAAGTCGCTCGACCAGAATCTTGCCTTTGCCGCGCGTGGTCTCGCGCAGCGCCTCGACCGCCGGCCACGGCGCTTCGGGATTCACGTGATCCGGCGTGACCGGCGAGACTCCGCCCCAGTCGTTGATGCCCGCGTCGATGAGGGCCCCGCAGTCGTTGCCGCTCAGGTTCGGCGGCGCCTGAATGTTCATTTCGGCGCCGAGGACGAGGCGCGCGGCGGCAACGGTCCAGAGGAGCTCCTCGTGCGTCGCATGCGGCACATCGGCCATACGCGTGTCCGGCTTCGCGCGAAAGTTCTGGATGATGACTTCCTGGATGTGGCCGTAGCGCTCGTGCAGATCGCGGATCGCGATCAGCGCGTCGATACGCTCGGCGCGAGTCTCGCCGATGCCGATCAGGATCCCGCTCGTATAAGGGATCTGCAGCTCGCCTGCGAACCTGAGCGTTTCCAGGCGCACCGCGGGGCGCTTGTCGGGCGAGCCGAAGTGCGGTCCGCCGCGCTCGCAGAGGCGATCCGCCGTGCTTTCGAGCATCATGCCCTGCGACGCGCTCACTTCGCGCAGCCGCGCGAGCTCTGCACGGTTGACCACCCCGGGATTGGCGTGCGGAAGCAGCCCGGTTTCCTTCAGCACCAGCTCGCACATGCGCGCGAGGTACTCGATCGTGCTCGAAGCGCCGAGCGCCTGTAGCTCTTCGCGCGCGACCTTGTATCGCGCCTCCGGTTTGTCGCCCAGGGTGAAAAGCGCTTCGGTGCATCCGGCGTCCTGTCCTGCACGCGCGATCGCGAGCACTTCGTCCGCGGTGAGATACGCATGCGCTCCTCGCCTCGGCCGCTGCGCAAAAGTGCAGTAGCTGCACACGTCGCGGCAGAGCCGGGTCAGCGGAATGAAGACCTTCCGCGAATAGCTGAGGATGCGCCCGTGCGCGGAATCGCGCAGGCGGGCGGCTTCGGGCATCAGCGCAGCCGCGCTGAACGTCGGCAGATGGAGGATGTCGGCGTGCGGATCGCCCGACTCCGACGAACGGGTGCGTTGCAATGGTCTTCTCATGTTCTCTGTCACATCCATCTCGGCCTCTGTCACCTGAACCCCGGACGTCTACTGAACCTTCACTCCGCTCGCCTTGACGACTTCGGCCCAGCTTCTGGTGTCGCGCGCCATCATCTCGGCCAGCGCTGCGGGCGTAACCTTCACGGCTTCAGCGGCGTTCATTGCGAACACCTCTTTCGCCTTTGCTGTGTCGACCGCCCGATTGAGCTCGGCGTTCAGTCTGCCCACAATGTTCTGCGGTGTGCGGGCCGGCGCGAGCACGCCGTTGTTCACTGCGGTGTCGAATCCCTTGACCGTCTCGGCGATCGCGGGAACATCGGGCAATTGCGTCGCGCGCTTAGCCGAAGTGACCGCGACCGCGACGAGCCTGCGGCTCTGCACGTGCGGAAGCACCGCGGGGATGGTCGCGATTGCGAGGGCGATCTCGCCGGTCATGACCGAAACCACCGACGTGGCGCCGCCTTTAAACGGCACGTGGACGAGCTCGATGCCGGTCCGGGTCTTTAGGCTCTCGAGCGACAGGTGAGTGACGGTTCCGGTGCCGGACGAACCGTAGGTGATCGGTCCGTGCTGTCGTGCAGCCGCGATCAGCTGCGGCACGGTGCGCACGTTGGTCGACGGATGCGCAACGACCATCATCGGGGATGAAGCGATGAGCGCGACCGGCGCGAAGTCCTTCAGCGCGTCATACGGCAGCTTCGGGTAGATCGCGGGCGTAATCGTGTGCGTCGCAATGTCGGTAAAGAGGAGGGTATAGCCGTCGGGCTGCGCTTTGGCCACGAGATCGGCCGCGATCGTCGTGCCCGCGCCCGGGCGGTTATCGACGATGATCTGCTGGCCCATAGCCTCGCCGGCCTGCTGCGCGACCACCCGCGCGAAGGTGTCGGTCGCACCGCCGGGCGCGAAGGACACGATCATCCGGATCGGCTTCGCCGGGTATGTCTGGGCGATGGCGGGAACGAGCGGCCAGGCCAGCGCCGCACACCAGGCGGCTGTCGAACGTACGCGTCGAGAATTCATCAGACCTCCAGCCGGGCAGCGTTACTGAACACCGCCGGCCATTCGAGTGGATTCAGGCGAACGCCGGCAGCACGTCCTTCGCAAACCGCTCGAGCTGCGGAATCTGGTCGGTGCCCGCGAAGCGGATACAAAGATCGGTCACCCCTGCCGCTTCATAGCGCTTGAGGGTATCGATGACTGCGCCGGGCGTACCGAGCCCCATCAGGCCGCGGAAGTTGACGCCGCCGCCGTAATACGTCTTCAGGAACTCGGCGGTCACCGCTTCGGCTTTGGCCGCGTCCTGCTCGATGCGAACCGTCGTGTAGACGCACATCGGAAAACCGGGCCGCGGGCGGTTATGTTTTTCGAACGCGGCGTCACAAAGCTCGCGCAGTCGCCGGCAATCATCGTCGGTGCAGTAGGTGGTCACGACGCCGTCGGCGAGCCTGCCGACGCGGTCGATCTGCGCCGGGATGATCTCGCCGCGGTTGCCGGCGGTGATCAGCACCGGCGGCCCGGCTTCGTTCCACGGCAGCGGTCCAATGGTGTGCCCGGTGAGCTTGAAATCGCTGCCTTCGTAGGTGACCGGCTCGCCGCTCCAGAGCTTGCGCCACGTGGCTACGTGCTCTTCGAGGTCCTTCCCGCGCCGCTTGTGGTTACGCCCGCACGCTTCCCATTCGCGGACGATCTCGGGCAGGCCCCAGCCTGCGCCCAGGCCCAGCACCAGCCGCCCGCTCGACATCTGGTCGAGGCTCGCGAGCGCGTGTGCGAGCACCGTCGGCTGGCGCAGCGCCGGCAGCAGGATCGCCGTGCCGAGTCTCGCGCGCTTGGTGATCGCGGCGCAGTACGCGAGCGTCGTCAGCGGCTCGATTCGCGGCTTCGCGACGATGCTGTCGCCGACCCACACGTCCATGCCGGCGTCGTCGCACAGCCGCGCGACCGCCCAGCACTCCTCCAGCGGCGGGCGCCGCATCGATTGAATGACCACCGCGCGGTGCGGAAGAAGTACGCCTAATCTCATCGATCGTCCTTATCTGTTCAGATCAAACCGGGGACAGACCCCGGTTTCAATTCGACTGCAGTGTCTGCAGGACACGTAGCTTTCCCTGCTGCACGTGCTGCTCGGACAGCCGCCGCGCTTCGGCCGCGTCGCCGCGGACGATCGCGTCGAACACCGCGCGGTGCTCGGCGTTGGACTTCACCATGTTCGGCGCGAAGTCGAAGTAGCGGCGCTGAAAGCGGTGCAGATCTTTCGCAAGCTCAGCATAGACTTCGACCGCGCGCTGGTTGTTCGAGAACGCGAGGATCGCGTCGTGGTATTCGGTATTGAGCCGGTAATAGCGCGTGCCGTCATCCGACTTCGCCGCCTTGTCCATCTCGTCGAGCAGCTTCGCGAGGGCCTTCCTGCGCTCGCTGTTGAGCAGCTCGCTTGCCCGCTCGGCCGCGTAGCCGACGAGCAGCGCGCGCATGTCGAAGATGTCGAGCATCTCCTTGACCGAAAGCTCGCGCACGAACATGCCGCGGTTCGCGATCTGCGTGAGCCAGCCGCGGCCTTCGAGGCTGCGCAGCGCTTCGCGCACCGGCGCGCGCGACACGCCGAGCCGCTCAGCGAGCGCGAGCTCGTTCAGGCGCTCCCCGGGCTGGACGCGACCCTCCGAGATCAGCTTCTCGATATGGTCGGTCACGCGCACCGAGAGCTGAGCCGATTCGGGAGGGGCGCGGCGCTTCGCCGCTTTGGCCGTGGTCTTCATCACGATAGTCGGCAATTTGATACGCTTTGTCGACAATCGTCAATCAGGCCGCGTTGCGGCCCCGCTCGCCGGACTTATTTTTCTGCAGGCGGGGCGCCTGCAGCAACTGCTAAACGACCTTCGTCTCGCGCAGCTTCGCGATTCTGCCGTCGTCCATCCCCAACACCTCGCGGAGGATCTCTTCGGTGTGCTGCCCGAGGGTCGGCGGCGGCAGCTTGTGCTCGATCGGCGTCGCGGAAAAACGCATCGGGCTCGCCACGAGCGGCACGGTACCCGCGGTCGGATGCGGAAGGTCGATGCGCATGCCGCGCGCGATCACCTGCGGCTCTTCGAAGACCTGCTTGATGTTGTTGATCGGGCCGTTGGCGACCCCGGCCTCGTCGAGCGCGCTCACCCAGTCGCGGGTCGTTCGCTTCCTGAACACAGCCGCGAGCAGCTCGGTGATCGCCTCGCGATTCTCGACGCGTTTGGCGTTCTTCGAAAAACGCGGGTCGGCGGCCAGCTCCCGGCAACCTGCGACCTCGCAGAACTTGTTGAAAAGATTGTCATTGCCGCACGCGAGGATGATCGCGCCGTCCGAGGTGTTGAAGGTCTGGTAGGGGACGATGTTCGGGTGCGCGTTGCCGAGGCGGCCGGGCACTTCGCCGGTGGCGAGATAGTTCATCGCCTGGTTCGCGAGGAAAGCGACCTGGGTATCCAGCAGCGCGAGATCGATGTGCTGGCCGACCCCGGTCTCGGCGCGATGGGCGATCGCGGCACAAACCGCGATGCTCGCGTACATGCCGGTCATCATGTCGACGATCGGAACCCCGACGCGCTGCGGACCGCCGCCGGGAAGATCGTCGCGCTCGCCGGTGATGCTCATCAGCCCGCCCATGCCCTGCGCCATGAAGTCATACCCGGGACGGTCGCGGTACGGCCCGGTCTGGCCGAAACCGGTCACCGAGCAGTAGATGATGCGCGGGTTGATCTTCTTGAGATCGTCGTAGGCGAGGCCGTAGCGCGCGAGATCGCCGAACTTGTAGTTCTCCAGGAGCACGTCGCAGCGGGTGGCGAGATCGCGGACGATCTGCTGCGCTTCAGGCTTGGAGAGATCGAGCGTGATCGATTTCTTGCCGCGGTTCGCCGCGGCGAAATACGCCGACTCCGCGGTGTCCTTGCCGTTCGCGTCCTTGAGGAAAGGCGGCGCGAAGGCGCGGGAGTCGTCGCCTTTACCCGGACGCTCGACCTTGATGACTTCGGCGCCGAGGTCGGCGAGGTTCTGCCCGGTCCACGGCGCAGCGAGCACGCGCGAAAGATCGAGCACACGGATATGGGATAAAGGGCCGGGCATGTTTTCAGATCCTTGAAAGCGGGTGTGCGATCAGCGACCGACGAACTTCGGCCGCCTCTTTGAAAGGAACGCATCGTAGCCGATGCGATAGTCCTCGGTCGCGAAATACGCGAAATTTTCCTGCCGCTCG
>JAQGMV010000136.1 GCA_028292225.1 Betaproteobacteria bacterium | reverse complement strand
GCCAGCACGGCCAGCAGTGGTTCAAAGGCAAAAGCCTCGACGGCACGTGCCCGATGGGGCCGTGGATCGTCACGGCCGACGAAGTCGCCAACCCGGACGATCTCGCGATCGGGTGCAGGCTCAACGGTGTCGCCAAGCAGGACTCGAACACGAGTTACCTGTATTTCAAGATCCCCCGCATCATCAAGGAGCTCTCGCACGGCATGACGCTCGAACCCGGCGACATCATCTCGACCGGCACCCCCGCGGGCGTCGGCCACGCGCGCACCCCGCCGGAATTCATGAGGCCGGGGGATGTGCTGGAGACTGAAGTTGCCGGGATCGGGGTCCTGCGGAATGTGGTGACTGCGGCTTGATCGTAAACGGCAGGGTGATGGATCCCCGCGATTGTCGTTGCCAGGAACGCGGTGACCCTTGGACGGCGCTCAGGACAGGCTATGCAACGCCGAGGCGCTCGAAACCGATTCCGTGCGCCACGAGGTCGCCGCTTCACGCGTCGCGCGCTCGCCGGTAACGGAGGGAAACCAAGGTTTCCCTCCGTTACCGCCCTTCCTTTTTGTTTACGGCTTCTCGTCGTTCTTCAGAATCTCCATCCCGGCCTGCAGCGCTTTCTCGATGCGCGCTTTCTCCTTGGCGATCTTCGCGTCGTCCCACTCCCAGAAGCCTTTCTTGGTCTTCATGCCGAGGTGGTTCTTGTCCATCAGCGCCTTGACGACAGGGGCCGGGCCTTCGTTCCTGTAGAGGTGCGGGTAGAGCGCTTCGGCGACGAGGTAATTGGTGTCCCAGCCGGACATTTCCTTCTGCATGATCGGCCCGCAGGCGATGAAGCGGAAACCAAAGCCGTAGCGCACCGCGGTGTCGACGCCTTCGGGCGAGACGATCCCGTCCTGGATGAGGTACAGCGCTTCGCGCATCATCGCGTGCTGGATACGGTTGCCGACGAAACCCGGCACGTCTTTCTTGACCCAGATCGGCTCTTTGCCCAGCTTTTTCATGAGCGCCATCACGCGCTCTGCGATTTTCGGATCGGTGGCGTCCGAGCTCACCACCTCGACCAGCGGCACGAGGTGCGCGGGCATGAAGAAGTGCAGTCCGAGCACGCGCTCGCGGTGCTTCAGGTCCTTGCCGACTTCGCCGATCGGGAAGTTCGACGTGTTCGTCGCGAGCGGAATGTCGGTCGCGGCGAGCGCTTCGACCTCGGCGAACAGGCGCTGCTTGAGCGGCAGGTCTTCGGTCGCGGCCTCGACGACGAAGCCGATGCTGCTCCAGTCGATGTCGCCGAGCTTCGCGTAGGTTTTCACCTGGCTCGCGATCGCCGGATCGGCGCCGAGCTTCTTCAGCCCGGCTTCGAAACGCGCAGGCACGGCGGCACGCGTCTTCTCGGACGGGCTCATCACGTGAACGCTCCAGCCGCCGGCAGCGAAGATGATGCCGATGTCGCCGCCCATGATGCCGCCGCCGATGATGACTACGCCAGACCGTTCCTGTGCCATGTTCCGAAGCTCCGCGTTATGATTTTGCATCAGTCCTCGCCGCGCTCCGGGCGAGATTCGCCTGCATTATAAGCGGCGCACGGGTGGTTGCCGGGCTCCACGGACAGGACATGAACATGAATCGATCGAGCGCGGTATTCGCAGTCGTTCTTGCGGCGTGCGCGGGCATTGCCGCGCCAATTGCTCACGCGCAGTGCGCGGCGGGCGCCGAGTACACACAGTCTGAGGCGGTGAAGCGCCGTTATCCCGACCCGCCGGTGCGCTTCGAAACGCCGGCTTTCGCGGCCGGAAAGACCGGCTACACCACGCACGCCGAGATGATGGGTTTCCTCGAACGGCTCGCGCGCAGCACGCGCAACATGGCGATCCGGACCGGGGGGCAGTCGCAGGAAGGCCGCCCGATTCCGGCGCTCGTGTTCACCGACTACGGGCGCTATACCGGCACCGATCTGAGACGCCTCGCGCGGCCGGTCGTATTCCTGGTCGGTCAGCTTCACGGCAACGAGCCCGCGGGCGGCGAGGCGATGCTCGTGCTCGCGCAACAGCTCGCAACCGGCGAGCTGCGATCCTTGCTCAGCCGCGTGAGCGTGGTCATCATGCCTCGCGGCAACCCGGACGGCGCGGAGTATTTCCGGCGCGCGACCGCGAGCTGCGTCGACGTGAACCGCGACCACCTCAAGGCCGACCTGCCGGAGACCTACGCGATACGCCGGATGACGTACGAGTACCAGCCCGACGTTTTCGTCGACGCCCACGAGTTCAGCGTCGCTACGCGCTGGCTGGAGAAATTCGACACGCTCCAGTCGTACGATTTCACGTACGCATATGCGACGCACCCGAATGTCGAGAAACCGCTGACCGAGCTCTCCGAGCGCCTTTTCAGCCGCAATATCGCGCGCGACGTGGAAAAGGCCGGTTACAGCCATTTCTGGTACTACACGACCGGCTACGATCCGAAGAACAAGCGAGTGGCCGGCGGCGGCACCGCGCCGGACATCGGGCGCAATTACGCGGGGCTCCAGAACAGCGTTTCGTTTCTCGTGGAGACTCGCGGCGTCGGCATCGGTCGCGACAGCTACGCGCGGCGCGTGCACACGCATTACACGGTCATGAGAAGTCTTTTACAGACTGCTGCCGACAACGCGGAGGAGCTGCGCCGCGTGGTTCGCGATGCCCGGGCCGATGTCACGCGCAAAGGACGTTCGCCGGACCCTGCGGACCGGGTCGCGGTCACTCTCAAAGAGCCGGCGCGCCCGCAAAAGCTCACGATGATGGATCCGGTGAGCGGCGCGCCTAAGGAAGTCGAGGTCGAGTGGCAGGATCCGCGCGAGGCCCAGCCGGCGCTGACCCGCGCACGTCCGTACGCGTATCTCCTGCTGCCTTCGCACGCTGAAGTGGCGCGGCGGCTCGCGATGTCCGGCGTGGACGTGCGCAAGCTGCAGAAACCGACCGAGGTCGAAGTCGAAAGCTTCGAGGTGACCGAGCGGCGCACGGGTGACGTCTTCGTCGAAGGGCACATACGCAGTGCCGTAACGACCGAAGTGCGTGTGAAGAAGCGGTTGTTTCCCGCCGGCACCTTCGTCTACTCGATGGCGCAGCAGGCCGCGAACATCCTGGTCGCAGCGCTCGAGCCGGAGTCGCCGTCGAGCTTCGTTTCACTCGGCATGCTGCCGACCGACAGGAGGGGGCTCGCGAATCCGCAGGAAGCGGCTCCGAGCGAGGTGCCGGTGTTCCGGCTCGTCAAGCCCGTCTTTCTCTTCACTGAACCCGAGATGTAACTAAAGGAAGGGAGATCCAAGGAGGGAAACCTTGGTTTCCCTCCTTGGCGTACACCGGGCGACCGGGTCGGCTCCTTTAGGAGCCCGACCTGGTCGCGGTGAACTTCCCGCCGGCGACCGTCCCTTCGATCTTGTCGCCCGCGACGCGGCCCGTGTATTCGCGGCCGTCGATCGCGAAAGTGATCGTGTCGCCGCGCAGCTTGCCGCTCGAGAACTGGGCGACTTTGCCGTCGATCTTCGCGCTGCCGCCGATGTTCTGGTACTGCTGGGTGAAAGTCGTCTCGACGTTGCGGCCGGCGCCGTCGAGCTTCCAGGTGCCTCCGACTTTGGCGGGGACGATCCACATATACGCGGTGCGGCCTTCGGAGGAGTCGACCTGGTCGGGCTGCCAGTCGTCCATCGTGAACGCGTGCGAGACGATGCGGGTGCCGGGCTTCAGGTTGAGGATGGTCGGGCGCAGCTTCACGTTCAGCGAGGGCAGCAGGTACATCGTGAGCACCGTGGCCTTGCTGAAATCGGTCTGGAAGATGTCGGCCTTCACGAACTGCGCTTTGCCGGCAACGCCTTCTTTTTCGGCCGCCCGCTTGGCGAGCTCGACCATGTCGGGGTTGTATTCGATGCCCAGCGCCGGCGCGCCGAATTTCTTCGCCGCGGTGATGACCGTGCGGCCGTCGCCCGAGCCCAGATCGATCACGTAGTCCGTGGGCTTGACCCCCGCCATCGTAAGCATGCGATCGACGAGCGACTGCGGCGTCGGAACCCAGATCACGTCCTTGCCTTCCTGACCGACCGACGGCGTGTATTCCTTCGTCGCGGCCGTCGTCTGGGCGGCAGCGGTGCCGCTGAACGTGATTGCGGAAGACAACAGAGTCAAAGCCATGACCGACGCAGCGCGCCAATTCGAGTGCATAAACTTCTCCTGTGTGATCTTTATCGAAGCCGTGGGGACCCCCGGCGCACGAGGTGATTATGCCTCAACGCCCCGGGAAGATCAGTCGGGTCTGGCGCCCGACTGCTTCACCACCGGCGCCCAGCGCGCGATCTCGGCGCGGATGAACCTGCCGAACTCTTCAGGGGAATTGCCGACCGGTTCGGCCGCTTCGGTGGCGAGACGCTCTTTCGCTTCGGGGCTGTGCAGCGCTTTCACGAGCGCGGCGTTGAGCTTCGCGATGTACGCCTTCGGCACCGCTGCCGGCGCGAGGATGCCGTACCACTGCGTCGCCTCATAACCTTTCACCGTCTCGTTGATCGCGGGGAGGTCGGGGAACATCGGCAGGCGCTTGGGCGTCGCGACGGCGATTCCGCGCAGCCGTCCCGATTTCACGAACGCGAGCTGCGGCGGCACGCCGGTGATCATCAGCGAGATGTTGCCGGCGATGAGGTCGGTCACTGCAGGAGCCGTGCCCTTGTACGGGATATGCGTGAGGTCGGTTTTGGTCATCAGCTTGAAGTACTCGGTCGCGAGATGCGCGGCCGATCCGTTGCCGCCGGAGCCGTAGTTGAGCGTCCCGGGCTTGCTCTGCGCGAGCGCGATCACCTCTTTCACCGTTTTCACCGGGATCTTCGGATTCACTGTCATCATGTTCGGGATCATCGCGACGAGCGTGATCGGCTGGAAATCCCTGATCGGATCGTACGAGAGCTTCGAGTACAGCGCCGGGTTCACTGCGAGCGTCCCGATATGCCCCATTACCAGCGTATAGCCGTCGGGCGCGGCGCGCGCGGCGATCTCCATGCCGATCGTGCCGCCGGCGCCGGGCCTGTTGTCGATGATGCATTGCTCACCGAAGGTGTCGGTGATCTGCTTTGCGACGAGCCGCGCGAGGATGTCGGTGCTGCCGCCCGGCGTAAACGGCACGACCAGGCGCACCGGCTTGGACGGGTACTTGTCCTGCGCCGAGTGGGCAGTGCCGAACGCCGACGAGGCGAGCGCGGCGACCGCGAGAGAGAGGGCTTTCAACTTCATGGTGACTCCTGTCGGAAAAACACCCTCACGTCGCGTGAGGGTCGAGGTTTGAGGGGGTACCGAAATCCCCTCCCGCAGCCGGCAGAAAGGGCGAGCGCGGATAAAGGTTACTTCTGGATGCGGCCGTCGAGCGTGACCTTTCCCGCCACGAAAGCATCGATGTCGGTATCCGAGTAACCGACCTCGCGCAGGATTTCCACGCTGTGCTGGCCGATCTTGGGCGCAGGGCTGAAGTCGCTGCGCGCGCCGCGCGAGAGCTTGTTCGGAAGATCCATGTTCACGATGGCGCCTTCGGTCGGATGCTCGATCTTCTGGAAGAGCCCTACTTCCTCGAGGTGCGGGTCTTCCATCAGCGAATCGAGCGTGTGATACGGCATCGCGGGAACGTCGCGCTTGTCGAAGATCGCCAGCCATTCGGCGGTCGTCTTCTCCTTCAGCGATTCGCCACGGATGCGGAAATACTCGCCGACGTTCCTGAAGCGTGCGGCGATGCTGTCGAAGCGTGGATCGGTCTTGAGCTCGGGGCGGCCGATCCCGTCGAAGAAAGCGAAAGCCTGCGCGTTGGTGTTCGCCGAGATGCAGATCCACCCGTCTTTGGTCGCGAGCGGTTTGGCCTGCGGATCGAGGAGGCGCGGATCTCCGGTCGGGCCGCGAGGCGGATCGAAAGTCTTCATGTACATGTGCTCGGACAGGACGAACGCGGCCATGTTCTCGAACATCGGGATTTCGATAGCCTGGCCTTCGCCCGTGCGCTCGCGCGCGAACAGCGCCATCAGCATCATCTGCACGGCGATCAGGCCGACCGTCTTGTCCGCGATCACCATCGGGAGAAAACGCGGCTCGCCCATGGCGCGGTGATTCAGCGCGGCGACGCCCGCCGAGCCCTGGATGATGGAATCGTACGCAGGCTTTTTCCGGTATCGCCCGCCCTGGCCGAACCCGAACATTCCGCAGTAGATGATCTTGGGATTGACCGCGCGCACGTCGTCGTACGAAAGCTTCATGCGGGCCATCGAGTCCGGACGCACGTTCCACACGAGCACGTCGGCGCGCTCGATCAGCTTCATGAGCGCCTGGTAGCCCTCGGGCTTCTTGAGGTCGAGAACGATCGAGCGCTTGTTGCGGTTCAGGTGCAGAAACTTAGGCCCCATGCCGGGGGTCACGCCGAGCCCGCCGATCGTGCGGCCCAGGTCGCCGCTCGGGCTTTCCACCTTGATCACTTCGGCGCCGTGATCGGCGAGGATTTGCGTGGCGAGCGGACCGACGACCACCGAAGTGAGGTCGACGATACGAACGCCTTCTAAAGGACCACCGGCCATCTACAACTCCTTGGGGTCAGACCCGTTTGGGCCAGACCCTGATTTCTCGCTTGGGGTCTGACCCCGGTGTGCTTCAGGATCACCGCTCAAACGAACTCCGCATCCGCGCTCAGCGCGAGCGCGCCTTCGTCGTCGACCACCCACAGCTTTGCGGTCTTGCCGTCTCCCGAAGGCTGCGCGCAGACGCTGAACCTGCGATTGACGAAAAGCGGCCGCACATTGCGCGACGCGATTGTGCGCAGCGGCGTCGCCGCATTCGCCCGCGCGAGCTCGTACACGAGGAGCGTCGTGAGGCCGCCGTTCATCACGAGATTGGGATAACCCTCTTCCTTCGTCACGTAAGGATGATCGTAGTGAATGCGGTGGCCGTTGAAAGTGAGCGCTGAGTACCGGAAAAGCAGCACGGGGTCGGGCGTCACGTCGCGCTGCCACACCGCGTCGCCCGGCGCTTTCTGCGGCGCGGGCGCAGGCGCGTTGGGATCGGGCTCTTCGCGGTACACGATGTCCTGCTCTTCGGTGATCGCGAGCCCACGCGGGCTGTGCATTTCGGTCTTGACCGTGACGAAGACCATCTGCCCGCTGCGTCCGGTCTTAGGCGTCACGCTCTGTATCGTAGACTCCCGCCGCACTTCATCGCCGATCTGGAGCGGCGCATGGACCGTCGTGCGCTTGCCGGCGAACATGCGGCGCGGCAGCGGCACCGGGGGCAGGAAATCGCCGCGCTGCGGGTGCCCGTCGGCGCCGATCTGTGACTGGCGAACGACGCGCGGGAACAGGATCGACTGCCAGCCGATCGGCAGCGGGTCGCCGAACTTCGGCATAGGGTCGTCGCGGTCGAGAGTCGACGCGAGGCGATGGACCGACGGGATCGTCACGTAATCGACGTCGGTCTCGGTGCTGCCTATCCAGTTCTTCAGTTGTTCGAGGTCGTGGCTCATGGTTTTCCGTGCCTGTTCGGGTTCAATCGAGTTTCATTCCGGCGGCCTTGACGACTTTGGCCCACTTTGCGATGTCACCGCGGATAAAGTCGCGGAACTGTTGCGGCGTGCTCGCGACGACCTCGGCCCCTTCGGCGGTGAGCTTGTCGGCGACTTCCTTTGATCCCAGCGCCGTCGTGATCTCCGCGTGCACCCGCTGGATCAGCGGCGCAGGCAACCGCGCCGGGGCGACGATGCCGAACCAGTTGGTCACTTCGAATCCGGGCACGCCCGATTCGGCGACCGTCGGAAGCTCGGGCAGGGTCGCAGCGCGTTTCGCGCTCGTGACCGCAACCGCGCGCAGGCGGCCGCTCTTCACGAAAGCGCTCACCGTGATCTGCGCGGCGAACTGGAACTGAAGCTGCCCTGCGACGACGTCTACCGCGGCGGGGCCGGCGCCTTTGTACGGCACGTGCGTCGCCGGGATACCGGTCAGCAGCTTCAGGAGCTCGCCAGACAAGTGGCCGCCGCTGCCGTTGCCGGCCGAGCCGTAGACGACCGGGTTCGCTTTCGCCAGCGAGATCAGTTCTTTCACCGACTTGACCGGTAGCGCCGGATTCACGACCAGCACGAGCGGTGCCGCGGTCATCAGCGAGATCGGAGCGAAGTCGTTGACCGGATCGTACGGAAGCCTGGTCAGGCTCGGATTCGTGGTGTGCGGCGTATAGATGACGCCGAGCGTGTGCCCGTCCGGAACGCTGCGCGCGAGCAGCTCGGTCGCAACGATTCCGCCCGCCCCGCCGCGGTTGTCGATGACCACCTGCTGCCCGAGTTGCGTAGCGAGCTTCGCGCCGACGACTCGTGCGAACAGGTCAGTGCTGCCGCCGGGCGGCGCCGGCACCAGCAAACGCACGGGCTTGGAGGGATACGCGCGCGCCGGGCCTGCATTCTGTGCAGATGCTGCCGCGGCGGCGCTGCAAAACAGCGCTGCGAGAGCGAAGTGGATCGGTCGGGGATTCATGGGCAGTGGAAAACGGCAGGGGCGAAATTGTAGCAAAGGAGCCGCGTCGGGAGAGTTTGACACCGTGTACGGCGCGTGAAGATCGCAGCCGCGCTGCAGCTCTTGATCGGTCGCTACTCCGCTTTCGCGCCGGACTCGCGGACGGCCTGGCCCCATTTCGCGATCTCGGACTTCATGAACGCCGCGAACTCCGCACGCGTGCCCGCCACCGGGGTGAATGCGAGGGCGTTGAGGCGCTCTTTGACGTCGGGCTCTTTTTGCATCCGCACGATTTCGGCGTTGAGCTTGTCGAGGATCGCGGTGGGTGTTTTCGCCGGTGCGACGAGCCCGATCCAGCCGACCGCTTCGAATCCCGGATAACCCGCTTCGGCAATCGTCGGCAGCTCGGGCAACAGCGGCGAGCGGGTCTGCGTGCCGATGCCCAAGCCGCGCAGCCGGCCCGATTTGATGTGCGGCAGCGTCGCCGGAATCGCGTCGAACATGATCGCAACCTGCCCGGTCATGACGTCGCCGTGCGCGGCCGGGCTGCCCTTGTATGGAATGTGGTTCAACCGGATGCCCGCGGCGGACCTGAACATCTCGGCCGTGAGATGACTCGTCGAGCCGCTGCCCAGCGAAGCGAAAGTGATTGCACCAGGCTTGGCTTTCGCCGCCGCGACCAGATCCTTGACGCTCCGGTAAGCCGACGAAGGGCTCGTGACGAGGGTCTGCGGCGTCAGCGCGATGTTGCTGATCGGCGCGAAGTCGCGCACCGCATCGTAAGGCAGCTTCGAATAGAGCGAAGGATTGATGCCGAACGCGCTCGAGACGCCCATCGTGAGCGTGTAGCCGTCGGGCGCTGCGCGCGCGCCGATCTCGGTGCCCACGATACCGCCGGCGCCGGGGCGGTTGTCGACGACCACCTGCTGCCCCCACGCCTCGGTGAACTTCTGCGCGATCACGCGCGCGAGGATGTCGGTCGAAGTGCCGGGCTGGAATTGCGCGATGATGCGGATGGGCTTGGTGGGATATGACGTCTGCGCAAAAGCTCCGCTATGAGCCGCGAACGCCGTAATCCCACACGCGATCAGCGAGACTGCGTGAATTCTCCTGCGGAATCCGAACGGCGGCACGCCATACCTCCGATTTGAACTGCAAAAGCATTCAACCACGAAGGACACGAAGGGGTACGAAGGAAAACCACTTCCGAAAAACCGTCATCGCGAGGCGCGGTATGGCGAGTGGTGGCCCCGTGGCGCACGGATGCTGCGAGCGCCCCGTGGTTGCTTCGTCACCGTGTTCCTCGCAATGACATGTTGAGCTGATCGAGGGTGCCTTGATTTTCCTTCGTGTCCTTCGTGGTTAAAAGCTTTAGCCCTTCATCGCTGCGAGGGTCTTAGCTTCGCGCTTGTTGATCGCTTCGTGGCGCGCGAGCAGCTTTTGCGCGCGAACGATGATCGGGATGTCGATCATCTTGCCTTCGAACGCGAAGGACCCGCGTCCGGAGGCGGCGGCCTCCTTGTCCAGCTCGATGATCTTCTTCGCGAAGACCACTTCTTCGTGATTGGGCGAGTATTCCTCGTTGACGATCGTGACCTGCCCCGGATGGATGCAGCCTGCGCCGTCGAAACCGAAGCGGCGCG
>JAQGMV010000132.1 GCA_028292225.1 Betaproteobacteria bacterium | reverse complement strand
TCACCGTGAGCGCCACCAGCGCGCCGACCATCACGATGTCGCCGTGAGCGAAATTGATGAGCCCGAGGATCCCGTACACCATCGTGTAGCCGAGCGCCACGAGTGCGTAGATGCTGCCGAGCACGAGGCCGTTGACGATCTGCTGGAAAAAGATGTCCATGCTAAAGGCAGGCCGGATGCAAAAACGGCACCGCGAGGGTGCCGTTGCTTTGCGAAACCCGCCCCGGACGGTCGATCGCGCGTCCGGGCGGCTTGAGGATCACTTCTTGGCGGGGGCCGGCGCAGAAGCCGCGGCTGCCGACGGCGCCGAACCCGACGTCGCGGAAGCCGAAGCCGACGTGGCGGTGGCCGAGGCCGTCGCTTTGCCGTCTGCAGACGGAATGACAGTCTCGAGAGCTTCCCACTTGCCGCCTTTGACGACGTAGATCGTGATCGGCCCGTTCTTCAGGTCGCCTTTTTCGTCGAACTCGATCGGGCCGATGACGCCCTGATACTTGGTCTTGCCGACTTCCGGCAGAAACTTGGCCGGGTCGCTCGAGCCCGCGCGCTTCATGGAGTCGACGAACACCATCACCGCATCGTAACCCATCGGTGCGAAGAGCTCGACGTCCTGGTTGAACTTGGCTTTGTACTTCTGGAGGAAAGCTTCGCCGCCGGGCATTTTCTCTTTCGGCAGGCCGGGAATCGAGGCCATCGCGCCTTCGGACGCCGGGCCTGCGAGCTTGATGAAGTTCGGCGTCTGCATGCCGTCGCCGCCGATGTACTTGGCTTTGATCCCGAGCTCCGACATCTGCTTGACCATCGGTCCGGCCTGCGGGTCGATGCCGCCGAACATGATGAGATCGGGGGTGCGGCCTTTGATCTTGGTCAGGATCGCCTTGAAATCGGTGTCCTTGTCGGTCGTGTGCTCGCGCGCGACGACTTCGGCGCCCAGACTTTTCGCGGTTTTCTCGAACGCGTCCGCGAGGCCCTGGCCGTAGGCGGTGCTGTCGTCGATCACGGCGACTTTCTTCGCTTTCAGGTTCTCCACCGCGAAGCGCGCGATCGTCGGGCCCTGCTGGTCGTCGTGGGCGACGACGCGAAACGCGGTCTTGAAGCCTTGCTGCGTGTACTTGGGATTGGTCGACCCCGGCGAAATCTGCGGAATGCCGGCGTCCGAATACACCTTCGAGGCCGGAATCGACGCGCCCGAGTTGAAGTGCCCGACCACCGCGGAAACCTTGGAATCGACCAGCTTCTGCGCGACCGTCGCGGCCTTGGTCGGATTCGCTTCGTCATCTTCGACGACGAGCTCGAGCTTCACCTTGCGCCCCCCGATCTCGACGCCGGCTGCATTCGCATCGTCGATGGCGAGCTGCACGCCGTTGCGGATATCGATGCCGATGTGGGCCTGCGGCCCGGTCAGGGGAGACGCGCTGCCGATTTTTACCGTTGCGGTTTCGATCGGTTTGGATGCTTCGGTCTTCGGCGTCGCCGGCTCGTCTTTCTTGCCGCAAGCCCCGAGAGCAGCGGCGAATGCGAGCGTCACTGCGGCGGATAGAACGTGTCTGCGATTCATGGCGTCTCCCTGACGTTTATTTATTGTGCGTGTATGCCGTGGAGCTTACTTCAGCGCGAGGATCCACTGCACCAGCGTCTTGATGTCTTCGTCCTTCACGTGCGCGTTCGGAGGCATCGGGATGTCGCCCCAGACCCCTTTGCCGCCGCCTTTGACTTTCTTGATCAGGTCGGCTTCAGCGGACTTGTCGCCGCGATACTTGTTCGCGACGTCCTTGTATGCCGGTCCGATGATTTTCTTGTCGATGCCGTGGCAGGTCATGCAGCCGCTCGCCTGGGCGAGCTTCTCGTTCGCGGAAGCGAGGGTCGGGAGGGCGAAAGCGGCGGTGAGGGCAACGGCGCAGGCGATGGCGGAGCGTTTCATGGGGAATTCCTTGATCGAAAATTTTTTTGGATTCTAACCCGAAGCACGACCGTGCGCCGGTTAACACGTTGATAACGCGGGTGTAGCCGGTTCGTTTACCGCGCGGCGCGGGCATCGAGCAGCTTTTCGACTTCGGGCAGCGTGAAAAGCGGACGCAGGCACGTGACACCCTCGCACAGCCATGCGCCGGCGCCGCTCCCGCCGGGTCGGCTCCGCGAGAGCGTTTCCGGCAACCCTTCCGCCGTATCCGGGATCGCGACGATCATCAGATCCGGACGGTAGGTTTCTGCGAGCCGGTCGCGCCACGTCGCGACTTCCGCGGCCGGCCCACGCACGATCAGGAGGCGCGGGGGGGTGAGCGCTTCTTCGAGCGCGGCCAGCAGGCTCGCGTGGCCGCTCGGACTGCGCGCGAGGCTCGTGTAGAAAAGCTTCAGCGTGCGCTCGGCCGCTTCGCGATAGCGGTACTCGCCGGTGAGGTGACCGAGGCGCTGGAGCGCGAACGCAGCGATGCCGTTACCCGACGGCGTCGCGCCATCGTGGCCGGTCTTCGGCCGGTGGATGAGCTGCTCGTGGTCGTGGGCTACGAAATAGAAACCGCCGTGTTCCCGGTCTTCGAACTTCTCGAGCATGAGATCAGCGAGCGCCCGCGCCCACTGCAGGTCTTCGGTGCGGAAATCGGTCTGCATCATCTCCAGAAGCGCGTCGAGCAGGAATGCGTGGTCGTCGAGGTAGGCGTTCAGGTGCGAGCGGCCGTCTTTGCTGGTCGCGAGCAGGCGCCCGTCAATCCACAGCGTCGCGCGGAGGAATTCGAGGGCGCTGCGCGCCGAAGCGATCCAGTCGTCGCGACCAAAGCTACGCCCCGCCCGCGCCATACCCCGGGCCATCAGCGCGTTCCAGCTCGTCAGCACCTTCTCGTCGCGGCCGGGGCGCACCCGCTGCTCGCGCGCGGCATACAGCTTCCGGCGGGCCGACTCGAGCCGCGCCTGCGCGACTTCGAGCGGGATCGCCAGGCTCGCCGCGACTTGCTCGAGCGGCTCCGAGACGCGCAGGTTCCAGTGGCGCTCCTCGAAGTTGGGCGCGCCGGTGAGACCGTAATGAGGAGCGACGACCGCGTACTCTTCCGCGGAGAGCAGCGCCTGCACTTCTTCCCGGGTCCAGACGTAGAACCTGCCTTCCTCGCCTTCCGAATCCGCGTCGAGCGAAGAGTAGTAGCCCCCGCCCGGCGCCTGCATCTCTCGCATCACCCACGCCACGGTCTCTTGCGCCGCCCTGGCGTAGAGCGGCTCGCCGGTGGCGAGCCACGCGTCGGCATAGAGCGCGAGGAGCGGCCCGTTGTCGTAGAGCATTTTTTCGAAGTGCGGGATCGTCCAGAACCGGTCGGTGCTGTAGCGGCAGAAGCCGCCCCCGAGCTGGTCGAAGATCCCGCCTTCGGCCATGCGCGAGAGCGTGAGCCTGGCGATCTTCCCGGGAGGCTCAAAGCCCTCAATGACGTGGCGCCGGAGGCAGAAAGCCAGCTCGAAAGGGTGCGGGAACTTGGGCGCCTTGCCGATCCCGCCGTGCACGGCATCGAAGACCCGTGCGAGCTCGCGCACCGCGTCGTCGATCGGTGCGCGCCCGAGTGTCTGTCCGTCAGCCGGCTCAGGCGCGGTGCGTGTCAGCGCGTCCATCAACGATTCGTTCTGTTTCGCGATGGCGTCGCGCTGGTTGCGATACGCGTCGGCGATCCGGGCGAGCAAGTCCTCGAACCCAGGCATGCCGTAGCGCGCGGTCTTCGGAAAATAGGTCCCCGCAAAAAAAGGCGTGCCGTCCGGCGCGAGGAACATCGTGAGCGGCCAGCCGCCCGAGCGTTGGGTCAGGATGCCGTGAGCGGTCTGGTAGATCTGGTCGAGGTCAGGGCGCTCCTCGCGATCGACCTTGATGTTCACAAAGTGCCGGTTCATCTCGGCCGCGACGGCTAAGTCCTCGAACGACTCGTGGGCCATCACATGACACCAGTGGCACGCGGAATAGCCGATCGAAAGCAGGATCGGCTTGTCGTGCTCGCGTGCGAGCGCGAGAGCTTCCTCGCCCCACGGATACCAGTCGACGGGGTTACCGGCGTGCTGCTGGAGGTAGGGGGAGGTTTCGGTGGCGAGACGGTTGGGCATACGCGCCTCCTGCAATCGCTACGCCGGTAAAAAGCAGAAGCCTCAACGCGAAGGACGCTAAGGACGTGAAGTAAAACCGTTCTTTTACGCCCGTCATTCCGGCGAAGGCCGGAATCCAGTTTGAACTTCGGTGGAATGGGTCCTGGTTCCGGACTCAGGCATTCCAGGGCAGGCTCTGCGCCAGGACGACCGCCCTTACGAGAGCTTCGCGATCTTCGTCTGCAAATCCCGCAATGCGTTTCTCGTGCGCTCCAGCTCTTTCAGCACGTCGTCGTGAGTCACCGGCTTTTCGAGCTCTTCGAGCTGCTCGAGCTTAGCTGTTTCGAGGTTGTTGATCACGACCGCGATGAAAAGGTTGAGGATCACGAAAGTGCCGAGCAGGACGAAGCTCACGAAGTACAGCCACGCCCACGGATGGTTTTCCATGGCCGTGTCCATGACTTCGACCCAGCCTTCGAGGGTCACGAGCTGGAAGAGCGTCAGCAGCGCGCTGCCGAGCGTGCCCCAGTGCTCGGGATCGTCGACCGAAAAGAAGTGGACCCCGGTCACCGCGTAGATGTAGAACATCACGCTCATCAGCATGATGACGTGGCCCATGCTCGGGATCGACCGCACGAGCGTCGCGACGATGAGCCTGAGCTGGGGCACCGCGGAGATGAGCCGCAGCACGCGCAGTATTCGCACCAGCCGCGCGACCAGCGCGAACTCACCGGTCGCCGGAATGAGCGACAGCACGACGATCGAGAAATCGAAGAGGTTCCAGCCGTTGCCGAAGTACAGCCCGAAGCGCGGCGCAACCGCAGTCATCTTGAGAACGGCCTCGGCGATGAAGACCGCGAGGATGATGTCGTTGCCCAGGTGCAGCCAGTGCCCGTACGACTCGATCATCGCGGGCGAGGTTTCGAGCCCGATCAGGAGCGCGTTGAACAGGATGAGCCCGATCATGAAAGGCTCGAACGCGCGGGCTTCGATGATCCGGCGTGCGAACGCTTTCACCGGGTGCGCCGAGTCCTCGCGGGCGTGGCTCGTCGTGCGGCGGGTTGCCGCCATCTCAGTGGTTCGTCACAACGCTGAAAGCGAGGTTCGCGGCAGCCGCCTGTTCCGCAGGCCTGCCGCTCACGAACAGGTCGCCGGTTCTAACGAGGCGCATCGCTAATCGGTCACAGCCCCTAACGATGCGCTCGACACGAGCTTCACGTACTTCGCGAGAACCCCGCGCGTGTACTTCGGCTTCGGCTGAGTCCAGAGCTTCCGGCGCTTCGCGAGCTCTCGGTCGGAGACGTTCAACTGGATCGCGCGTTTGGTCGCGTCGATCGTGATCGAATCGCCGTTTTCCACGAGCGCGATCGTCCCTCCGACAAACGCTTCGGGCGCCACATGACCGACGACCATGCCCCATGTGCCGCCGGAGAAGCGCCCGTCGGTGATGAGGCCGACCGATTCGCCGAGGCCCTGCCCGATGAGGGCGGCGGTGGGCGCGAGCATCTCCTGCATCCCCGGTCCGCCCCTGGGGCCTTCGTAGCGGATCACGATCACGTCGCCGGCCTTGATCTTCTTCGCCATGATCGCTTTCATGCAGGCGACTTCGGAATCGAAGACGCGGGCGGGACCGGTGATCTTGGGTGACTTCAACCCGGTGATTTTCGCCACGCAGCCTTCGGGCGCGAGATTGCCCTTGAGGATCGCGAGGTGGCCTTGCGCATACATCGGGTTCGACCACGGGCGGATCACGTCCTGGTCGGCGCGAGGTTCCTTGGGAATGTTTTTCAGCTCCTGCGCGAGGGTGCGTCCGGTGATCGTCATGCAATCTCCGTGCAGCAGGCCGTGCGCGAGCAGCATCTTCAACACCTGAGGCACGCCGCCCGCGCGGTCGAAATCGACCGCGACATATTTGCCCGAAGGCTTGAGATCGCAGAGCACCGGCACTTTCTTGCGGATCCGCTCGAAATCGTCGATCGACCATTTGACGCCCGCGGCGTGCGCGATCGCGAGGTAGTGCAGCACCGCGTTGGTCGAGCCGCCGGTCGCCATGATCAGCGACACCGCGTTCTCGATCGACTTGCGCGTGACGATGTCGCGGGGCTTGATCTGGTTCTTCACCGCCTCGACGAGCACTTTCGCGGAGGCGCCCGCCGAATCGGCTTTCTGCGGGTCGGGAGAGGCGAGCTGTGAAGATCCCAGGAGGCTCATGCCGAGCGCTTCGAAAGACGACGACATCGTGTTCGCGGTATACATGCCGCCGCATGCGCCGACACTCGGGCACGCGTTCTTCTCGATCCCGATGAAATCCTCTTCGCTCATCTTGCCCGCGGCGTAAGCGCCGACCGCTTCGAACGCGCTGACGATCGTGAGATCCTGCCCTTTCCAGCGGCCGGGCTTGATCGTGCCGGCGTAGACATAGATCGCGGGCACGTTCACGCGCAGCATGCCGATCATCCCGCCCGGCATGTTCTTGTCGCAGCCGCCGCACACCAGCACGCCGTCCATCGCCTGGCCGTTGACCGAGGTCTCTATGCAGTCGGCGATCACTTCGCGCGAGACCAGCGAATACTTCATCGCCTCGGTGCCCATGCCGATGCCGTCGGTGATCGTCGGCACGCCGAACATCTGCGGCATCGCGCCGGCTTCGCGCAGCGCGATGGTCGCGCGGTCGACGAGCGGCTGTATGCCCGCATTGCAGGGATTCATCGTCGAATGGCCGTTCGCGACGCCGATGATGGGTTTGACGAAATCGTCGTCGCCGAAACCGACTGCGCGCAGCATCGCGCGGTTCGGCGAGCGCGCGACGCCCTGCGTGATGAGCTGGCTGCGTTTGTTGAGCGCCATGTGTAAGGACCTCGTGGAAAGCGTCTTATAATGAGCCCGTCATTGTAGCGCATCACTTTTCCGCCTCTCATGCTCGTCCATCCCCAGTTCGACCCGATCGCAGTGCATCTCGGCCCGCTGTCGATCCGGTGGTACGGCCTCATGTATCTCGTCGCTTTCGGGCTCGTGTGGTGGGTCGGCACGAGGCGCATCGCGCAGCGTCCCGACGTGTGGACGCGCAAGGATCTCGAAGACGCGCTGTTCTACGGCATCGTCGGCACCATCCTCGGCGGGCGCCTGGGCTATGTGCTCTTCTACAAGCTTTCCGATTACCTCACCGAGCCGTGGAAGATTTTCTACGTGTGGGAAGGCGGCATGTCTTTCCACGGCGGAATGCTCGGGGTGATTTTCGCCCTGTGGCTTTTCGCGCGGTCGCGGCGCCAGGAGTGGTTCGCGATCACCGACTTCATCGCGCCGCTCGTGCCGCTCGGCCTCGCGGCCGGACGCCTGGGCAACTTCATCAACGCCGAGCTGTGGGGGCGCCCCACCGACGTCCCGTGGGCGATGGTGTTCCCGAACGTCGACACGCTCCCGCGCCACCCCTCGCAGCTCTACGAGTTCGCGCTCGAAGGCGTCGCGCTGTTTCTGCTGCTGTGGTGGTACTCGATGAAGCCGCGGCCGCGAGGCGCGGTCTCGGGAATGTTCCTGATCGGCTACGGCTGCTTTCGCTTCATCGTCGAGTTCACCCGCGAGCCCGACAGCTATCTTGGCGTGCTCGCGCTGGGACTGACGATGGGGCAGTGGCTGTCGGCGCCGATGGTCGCGGTCGGCATCGGGCTGATCATGTGGGCATACAGAAAGGGCGGCACGCATCGTAAGGAGCGGCCGTAGCCGCTTAAGCGGGCCCTTGCGCCTGAAGGGCGGCATGGATCTGCCCGAAGGAGCGGCGTAGATCTTTGTTCAAGCAAAGACGTACGGTAGAATACGACCCTCTTAATGGGGTGGTAGCTCAGCTGGGAGAGCGCCGCGTTCGCAATGCGGAGGTCGGGAGTTCGATCCTCCTCCACTCCACCAGAACTCGAGGGGTTAGCGGATAGTCGCCGCTAATCCCTCTTTCGTTACCCGGCGCTTTCCGCCACCGGATCCGGGTCCGCGGCGAGCGCCGTATGGATGGCGCGCAGCACCTTCGCGGCGTTGAACGGTTTCACCACGAAGGCGTGCACGCCGAGCTTTCGCGCGTCGGTAACGACCTCCGACGTCGACTGCCCGGTGACCATGACGACGCGCATCGCCGGGTACTTCTCGCGTATCGTCGCGAGCACGCTGAGCCCGTCGAGATCGGGCATGAGGACGTCGAGACATACCACGTCCGGCACGAGGACCTTGATTCCTTCCAGCGCCGACCCGCCCCCCGAAGCCTCGCCGACGAGCTCCAGCGATTCATCCTGTCGGATAATGCCGCGCAGGACCCGCCGGATCACCTCGTTGTCGTCGACGACGTAGATCCGCCCCTTTCTTTTTTGTTGATTCATCGCCGTAATCACACTGTGTGGTGCCGCGATGATAGCGCATCACCCCGCCGGCCGGTCCCGGTGTTTGACTTCGCGAGGGCCGGCGCGTTAGATACACTTCAGACGTCTCTACCGGAGCACTGCGTGGACAAGCTCGAAACAGCCCCTGTGAATCTCGAAAGCATCAGGCTGGAGGAGCGCCCCGCGCGCCCGGGCCTGGAGAAGATCTGCGACGTCGAGCAACTGTGCGATGCTTTCGCGGCCAGGCGCACGATGCCCGTGATGAAGCTCGGCGACCTGCTCGTCGAGATGAAGCTCCTCACGCCCGAACAGCTCGGCGTCGCGCTCCAGTTCCAGCAGGCGAACGAGAAGAAGCATCTCGGCGAGATCCTCGTCGAGCTGGCGTTCCTGACCCGCGAGCAGCTTGATCTGGTGTTGTGCCAGAAGCTCGGCATTCCTTTCGTCGATCTCACCCGCTTCAGCATCGAGCCCCGGGTGCTCAAGGTGCTGCCCGAGGAGCTCGTTCGCAAGAGCGCGATCGTTCCCCTGTGCTACGTCGACGGCAGGCTCGCGATCGCGATGCCCGACCCTCTCGCGAGCGAAACGATCGAGCGCGTGCGCTTCTTCACCCAGGGGCAGGTGCTTCCCGTGATGGCGAACGTCGATGAGATCGAGCGCGTCATCGTCACCTACTTCGGGGGACCCACCGAACGGCACGAGATCCAGGCGATCGCGCGCCAGCTTCGCGACGAGCTCCGGCAGGATTCGGACGCGAAGGACGAGGCGATCAAGGAAACGGACAGCACTCTCGTCCGGCTCGTGAACAAGATCATCACCGACGCCCACTCGTCGGAAGCCTCCGACATCCACGTCGAAGCCAACCGCGGGCGCGAAAGCGTCGTGATCCGCTTCAGGAACGACGGGGTGCTCTCGGAATACCTGCGTCTGCCCTACAACTTCCGCGCGGCGACGATCTCGCGTCTCAAAATCATGGCGAATCTCGACATCTCCGAGCGCCGGCGCTCGCAGGACGGGCGCATCAACTTCAACGAGTTCGCGCCGCTCGAGCTCGAGCTGCGGGTGGTGACCGTCCCGACCCGCGAGGGTCTCGAAGACATCGTGATGCGGCTCTTGAGCGCGAGCGAGGCGCTTCCCGTGATCAAGCTCGGCCTGAGCGAACCGCAGATGAAGCAGATCCGCGAGCTCATACGCAAGCCCTACGGGCTCATCCTCGCGGCAGGGCCCACGGGTTCGGGGAAGACGACGACGCTGCATTCGCTGATCAGCGAAATCAACGAGCCGGGGACCAAGATCTGGACCGCCGAGAACCCGATCGAGATCACCCAGGCGGGAATGAGGCAGGTGCAGGTCAACACCAAGATCGGCTGGGATTTCGCGACCGTCATGCGAGCGTTTCTGCGAGCCGACCCCGACGTGATCATGGTCGGCGAGATGCGCGACCAGGAGACCGCCGGCATCGCGGTCGAGGCCTCGCTCACGGGCCACCTCGTGATGTCGACCCTGCACACCAACAGCGCGCCTGAGACCGTGGTGCGGCTGCTCGACATGGGAATCGACCCTTTCAGCTTCAGCGATTCGCTGCTCGCAGTGCTCGCGCAGCGCCTTGCGCGCCGCCTGTGCATGCGGTGCCGGGTAAAGCGTCCGCCGAAACCGGGAGAGATCGAGATGCTCGCCGAGGAGTTCTGCTACGACACCGACCTCCTTCCCGACGAGGTGATCGCACGCTGGAATACCCGCGCCGGCGGGCGCCTCGTCATGCACGACGCAAAAGGGTGCGACTTCTGCCGGCGCACCGGGTACCGCGGGCGGATCGGCCTTTTCGAGCTGCTCATCGTGACGCCCGATATGCGGCAGATGATGCTGCGGCGCGCATCGGCGGCCGAGCTTCGCGCCTATTCGCTGCGCAACGGCATGCTCACGCTCAAGCAGGACGGAATCGAGAAGTGCCTCACCGGCGAGACCGACCTCCACGAAGTCAGAGCCGCAGCGTTCTAAGACCATGCCGTCGGAACATGCAGCGCTACTGAAAGACAGCGTCGCCGATTTCATCGAGCGCGGGATGGATATCGCGCGGGTGCGTGCGCTTCGAGACACGCCGGGCGAATACGACCGCGCGGTGTGGCGGCAGATGGCCGATCTCGGCTGGCTCGGCATTTCGATTCCCGAAGCGTACGGCGGCATGGGGCTGGGGCTTTCCGAGGCGGCGATCGTCGCCGAAGGCCTGGGCCGCGCGCTGGCGCCCGAGCCGTATACGGCGTGCGCCGTTCTCGCGGCGAGCGCGATAGCTGCGAGCGACAACGAAGCGCTTAAGCAGGATCTGTTGCCGGCGATCGCCGCGGGCGAGCGCATCGCTGCACTGGCATGGCAGGAAGAGCCCGGCGCGCTCGACGCGGGCCACATCGCGGCGCGCGCGACGCCTTTCGAAGGCGGTTACCGAATCAGTGGAGCCAAGCGCTACGTGAGCGGCGCTGCGGGCGCGGATGCCTACGTCGTCGCCGCGCGTAGCGACGCCGGCCTCGTGCTCGGCGTCGTCGAACGCGATGCGGCGGGCGTGTCGCTCGAGCTCCAGGCAATCGCCGACGGGCGCCATTTCGGAACCCTTGCGCTCGACGACGCGGTCCTGCCGCGCGAAAAGATCGCGGCGACCGGTGAGGCTGCCGGCGCGGCGCTGGCGCGCGCGCTCGACCGCGCGAGCGCGATCGCCAGCGCCGAGCTGTACGGCGTCATGAGCCGCGCGCTCGAGATGAGCGTCGATTACATGAAGACGCGAGTGCAGTTCGGCAAGCCGATCGGAAGCTTCCAGGCGCTTCAGCATCGCGCAGTCGACCTCTACATCCAGCAGCAGCTCGCCTCCGCCGTGCTCGACGACAGCCTCCGGGCGCTCGATGCGGAGCCCGAAGCGGGCGTCCGCGCGGGAATCGCGAGCCGGCTCAAAGCCCGCTGCTCCGACGCGGCCGTTCGCATCACCCGCGAAGCGATACAGATCCACGGTGCGATCGGTTTCACCGACGAATACGACGCGGGCCTGTACCTGAAGCGCGCTCTGGTGCTCGCGGCATGGCTCGGCAACGGCGCCCAGCATCGCAGGCGCTATGCCTCGCTTGCACTGAAGGCGCAGGCGTAACGATGGCTGCTGCGGCAGAGAAGGACTACAACGCGCTCAGCGACGACGCGTTCCGCGCGGAAGTGCGTGCGTTCGTCGAGGCACGCTACCCGGAAGCGCTGCGCTTTCTGCCGCGGCGCGTTCGCATGTCGGAGATTCGCGGCTGGTGGAACACCCTCTCCGACCACGGCTGGATCGCGCCGAACTGGCCGAGTGTATGGGGCGGGATGGCGCTCGATCCCGGGAAGATGGTGATCTATCTCGAGGAGATGGAGCGCCACGGCGTCGCGCGCGCGGCCGACCAGGGGATCACCCAGGTCGGTCCGATCATCATGAAGTACGGGACTGACGCGCAGAAGGAATACTTCCTGCCGCGCACCCGCACCGGCGAGATCATCTGGGCGCAGGGCTATTCGGAGCCGAACGCAGGCTCGGACCTCGCGAACCTGCAGACTCTGGCGGTGATCGACGGCGACGATTTCGTCATCAACGGCCAGAAGATCTGGACGACCCTCGCGCACGATTCGACGCACATCTACCTGCTCGTGCGCACCGATCGCGAGGCGAAGAAGCAGAAAGGGATCAGCTTCCTGCTCGTCGACGCGACGACCCCCGGGATCACCATCCGCCCGATCCGCAACATCGCAGGCCACGACGAATTCTGTGAAGTGTTCTTCGACAACGTTCGCGTGCCGCGCGACACCCTCGTCGGCTGCATGAACGAAGGCTGGACGGTCGCGAAGGCGCTGCTCGGGTTCGAGCGCCTGAATATCGGCAGCCCGCGGCGGCCGCAGTACGCGCTGATGCGTCTGGAGATGCTCGCGCGCGCGAAAGGGTTGTTCGACGACGCCGGATTCCTCGACCGCTACACCGCGATCAAGCTCGACCTGGAAGATCTGGCGTCGCTCTACGGCCGCTACGTCGAACAGGTCAAGCGCGGCGAGCCGCTGGGGCACGATGTCTCTTCGCTGAAGATCTGGGCGATGGAGGCGTGGCAGCGGCTGACCGATCTGCTCGTCGAGACCGGCGCCGAAGACGGCGTGATCGAAGGCGCGCAGGACGTGAAAGGCGTGGAGATCGATTTCCTCGCGCCGTTCTACTATGCACGCCCTTCGACGATATACGGCGGGTCGAGCGAGATCCAGCGCAACATCCTCTCGAAGTACGTGCTCGAGCTGCCGTCGTAGGGTTGGTAAACGGTAAACGGTGAACGGTGAGCCGTGTCGTTCAATCGTAGGCTGGCGGGAGTGCGCCAGCGATGATCGGTTACGCAGCCCATCGTATTCGAGAAGTTCGCACGGCTGACCACGGCTTACCGTTTACCATTCACCGTTTACGGCTTTAGAGCCCCAGCTTGCGCTCGATGCGCCGCGCAAAGACCGTCATCTCTTTGGCGGCCTGCTTGTCCCCCTTACGCCCCGCTACCGCGATGCCTACACGGAACGCTTCGAGCGCTTCGGCCAGCGCACCTGTAGCTTCGAGCGCTTTGCCGAGGAGTTTCCACGCAGCCGAGTAACCGGGATCGTGCACGACGCTCGAGCGCAGGTGCGCAATCGCCGCCGCGGGATCTTCAGCTTTGAGGTATTCGTTGCCGAGGCTGTAGCGCAGCAGGGCGTCGTCGCGGC
>JAQGMV010000094.1 GCA_028292225.1 Betaproteobacteria bacterium | reverse complement strand
CCGATGCTTCGTGCGGTCGGCACGTCGGGGAGGTCCTTCAAAGGCTCGCGAGTCGTGGTCATGAGCGGCCGCAGCGCGCCTGAGCGGAAGTGGCCCAGGAGCGCGCCGAGATTGCTGCACGCGAATTGCACGTGCCCGCCCAGCAGCGAGGCGGTGAGCTCGCCCGATCCTTTGTACGGAATTCCGACCGCTGCATCCTTCGGCAATCCCACCAGGCTGAAGAGATACTGCGGGCCGAAGTTCTGCAGCGTCCCTTCACCCACCGTAGCGAAATTGAGCCTGCCCGGGCGCTTGCGGATATCGGCAACGAGGTCCTTCATCGATCCGTAGGGCGCATCGCTCTTTACGGCACAGACGTAAGGATTGATCTCCAGCACCGAAAGAAAGGTGAAGTCGTTCGCGCTGTAGGGTGTCTTTCGATCGGTCGCCGGCAGGATCACCTGCGATGCGATGCGCGAGAGCAGCAGGCGGTGACCGTCCGATGGCGCATGGCGAACCGCGAGCGTGCCGATCGCGCCGGAGGCGCCGGGCTGGTTCATCACGACCACCGATTGCCCGTTCAGATAACGCGGAGCGTGCTGCGCGAGATTCCGTGCCGCGAGATCGGCGTCGCTGCCGGCCGTGTACGGCACGACGAGCAGGATCGCGCGCGATGGATATTGGGCGTGCAGTACGGTCGAAGCGGCGAACAGGCCGGCGAAGATGAGGACGCGGCCATGTGCAGCGGAGCCGCTCAAGCCGTCACCGGCCGATGCGCCTTGAGGAAAGAGCGCACCTGGCGCAGCGCCACCGGAATCCTGTCCATGGGCTCCTTCCAGGGAAACAGGCTCACTTCGGATTTCGGCGCGAGCATCACCGACTCCATGGCGACGACGTAGGGGTGCGGCGGGGAGTCGTCCGGCATGACCAGCACCGGCGTCTGGCAGGAACGCACGAAATCGCGCGACACGGTGTAGACGAAGTCGGCGCTGGCGCCACGATACATCCGCGTGAGAAAGCGATCGACGCTCTCCATCGTGATGTCGGGCCGCTGCTTGACCAGATCGGGACCCCAGCCTTTCATGTTGGTGTCGTATGAGAGGGTCGGCATCTCCTTGCGTACCCCGCTGGGCTGCGCCAGCACGGCCGCGACAACGCGATCGGGCGCGCGCTTCAACAAGTTCCAGATGAACGGGCCGCCGATGCAGAAGCCGAGCACCATGAACCGCTTGATGCCGAGATGATCCATCACGCCGAGCTGGTCGTCGGTGTGCGCGTCCCACGGACGATCGACCTCCAGCGGGCCCGAGGACTGGCCGCTGGGCGCATTGCGCATGTCGGGGGTGATGCAGCGATACTCTTTCCTGAATTCCTCGACCGGACTGAACGGCGCGCTCTTGGCGTTCCACGCGATCGTCGAGTTCAACCCGCCCCCGGGGATCAGCAGCAGCGGGAAGCCGGAGCCGCCGGTATCTTCGAAGTGGATGCGGACGTTGCCTTTTTCGTAGAACGGCATTGCAGTTCCCCCTTTAGCAGTTTGCGCGAAGGCGCCCGGCGCAGCCGCCACGGCTGCCGCCGCCGCGCCTGTTGTCAGTAGCGTGCGTCTCTTCGAGTCCATATGGGCCTCCCCTCCGATATTCGGCACAGCTTGTGTGAGGGATAGTAATCGGTTTGCCCGGAGTAGACGACCCGGCCGCGATGCCACTATAGTGCCGCAGGACTCCAACAGCAGGCTCGAAGGGAGAACCGTGGATTACAAAGTAAATCCCATGCCGGAGATGGTGTCGCAGACGTTCTGGATCGGGTCCGTGCTGCATCTGCCGATCATCGATCCGACGTGCGGCAGGTACTGTCTCAAGGGGCTTCTCAAATACCACTGGGAAATTCACTTCAAGCAACGGCTGGTCGATATCGCGTTGCCGAAACCCAAATCGCGAGTCAAGGACTGGATCGCCTACGACCCGTTCGACGATTTTCAGTTGTCCGGCGAGTTACTCTCGGAAAGCAGCGACCTCCCGACAACAGCCGACGGCTGGATCGAGAGGCTGAAGGCGCGCGGGCCGATCGTGTTGAGCGGCAAGCTCGGAAAAGCGAGCGTGCCGCACTTCATCCTGCTGGTCGGCGTCAACTCGGATGCCCCGGCCAAGTTCTACTTCAAGGATCCGCTCGTCGGCGACAAGCTCGGCGAAGAGGCGTTCGCAACGATGCAGCCCAGGATCGAGACGCCGATGGTCTATGGGCGCCTCGACATCGCCGCCGCGCTGGTCAAGCACCCGGAGCTCGCCCCGAAGCTCGGGGTGGATTTGCCTTGAGGGGCCTTGCGACGCAGCGCCGAGACGATCAGTCAGGCATCAGGTCTTCGCGTACCAGGCTTTCACGCCGGCATGGTCGCGCACGGCGTCGTGCACCCGCATGAGCCTTGGATAACCCGCGAAGATCGTGGCCGGGATGTGGTCGATCTTGCCGCCGATGAACCAGCGCACCACCATGTGGAGCTTCAAGTCGACGACGTTGAGCTTCGCGCCGCCGAAGAAAGGTTCGCCGGCGATGTTCTTCTCCGCCGATCGCGCCCACGCAGGCAGGAAGCCTTCCACCATCGCCTCGCGCGCCGTCTTCTTCTCGGCGTCTCCCATGCGGATGGTCGGCCCGACGACCGCGCGCAGGTCCTCGACGTGCTGCATCATGCCTTCGTGGCGCGCCGCCTCGAATTCATCGGCCGGGTGGAGGCCGTGCTGGCGTCCGATCATCACGAGTATGGCGTTGGAATGCGCGAGCGGCGAGCGTCCCGGCAGCTCGAAGACGGGCAGCGCACCGTAAGGCGTCTGCTCTTTCATCGCGGCCCAGTCGGCGAATTTGATGCGCGCGTCGTCGAAGTCGATCCCGGCGAGGTGCAGGGCGAGCCGGCACTCCTCGCCACGGCTTATGGGAGCGTCGAAGTAGGTCAGTTTGGGTTTTGTCATGGCGGGCAAGATATCACACCGCGGGCCGCATCCCGAGCTTCGGGGCGCGGCTCGAGCGCGCGCCGATCAGACGATCGGGCCGCATCATCGCTTCATACCGGACCTGCTGACTTCGTTCATGACCTTACATCCAGATGGTTTTTGCGGTACAAGCGACATTTCGTGCATTGCTCGCGAAACCGTCGTCTATTCCGGATGAGTTACTTGAAGACCACGTGCCTTCTCACCATTGCCTTGGCTGTCTGTAGCGCACCCGCGTTCGCCCAAAGCCCCTATCCGACGAAACCGATCAGGCTGATCGTGCCGTATCCTCCGGGCGGCGGCAGTGATGTCATAGGACGGGTCATAGCAGAAGTCTTGTCGCCGCGCATGGGGCAACAGCTCATCATCGACAACCGGGCCGGGGCGAGCACCGCCATCGGGGCGGACCTCGCAGCCAAATCGCCTGCGGACGGGTACACGTTGTTTCTGGCCACAGTGACGACGCTCGCGGTGGTTCCCAACGTGCGGCCGAAACTGTCATACGACTTCAAGCGTGACTTCGCGCCGGTGTCGATGCTTGCGAAGCAGCCCTATGCGCTGATCACGCATCCATCGATTCCTGTGAAGTCGGTACGGGACGTCATCGCATACGTTAAAGCGAACACCGGAAAAGTCGATTACGGCTCTCCCGGCGTCGCCTCCGGAGGGCACATTGCGGGGGAGATGTTCAAGCAGATGGCCGGCATCGATATGACTCACATCACGTATAAAGGATCGGGGCCGGCGACCAGCGATCTGCTCGGCGGTCACATCTCATTCCTGTTCTCGACCATCCCGGGCATTCAGGGCCCGGCAAAAGCCGGCAAGTTGCGCGTGATTGCAGTGACCACAGCCAAACGCAGCGGGGCTTTGCCGGACACGCCGACGATCGCCGAGTCGGGTGTGCCGGGGTATGAAGCGAACTCCTGGAACACCATGGTGGTCCCCAAAGGCACGCCGGCACCCATCATCGCGAGACTCAATGCGGAGCTGTCTGCGGCGCTGCGTGCTCCGGAGATGAAGGCGCGGCTCGTTCCGCAGGGATTCGATCCCGAGCCGAGCACGCCGCAGGAGGTCACGGACTATGTCGCCAGCGAGGTCGCGCGCTACGGGAAACTGCTGAAGGGCATGGGCTTGCGCGACATGTGACGCTGGAGGACCCATTCACGACGTGGGTGAAGTGGATCCACGCCATGCCGGCTGCGATCGCCTGCTCGGCCCAGTGTCCCACCCGGCCGATGTGGTGTGCATTGAGCAGCCCGACGACCGGCATCCGCATGAAACCGAAGGACTCGAATGCGACTCCCCCCGATCCCTCCCGCCGGCGCGCGGCGCCGCCCCGCAAAGGCTGCGCCGGAGGTGGCGAAGCCCTGCGCGACGCCATTCGAGAGCATCGCGCTGCTGCTTCAGGGCGGCGGCGCGCTGGGCTCATACCAGGCAGGCGTCTACGAAAGGCTGCACCAGAGCGGCGTAGAGCCGACATGGATTGCAGGCATCTCGATCGGCGCGATCAACAGCGCGATCATTGCCGGCAATGCGAAGGAAAATCGTATCGCTCGACTTCGCGCGTTCTGGGAACTGGTGAGCAACGCCGGCGACAGCGGCGTCAGCGACTTCTGGAATGGTTTATCCCAGGGCGACGTCGCGCGAGGCTGGGTGAACCAGCTTGCCGCCGGCTGGGTCCTGATGAGGGGGGTTCCGGGTTTCTTCGAGCCTCGCGTTCCTCCGCCTTACCTCATCCCGGGGGGCGGCAACGTTACCAGCTACTACGATTCGAGCAAGCTCAAGTCGACGCTCGAAGGGCTGATCGATTTCGACCGGATCAACGCGAAGCAGATGCGTTTCAGCGTCGGCGCGGTCAACGTGCGTACCGGCAACTTCGCCTATTTCGATAACGCGACCGATACGATACGCGCCGAGCACATCATGGCGAGCGGCGCGCTGCCGCCGGCTTTCCCCGCGGTCGAGATCGATGGCGAGTTCTACTGGGACGGGGGCTTGGTCTCCAACACCCCGCTCGACTGGGTGCTCTCGTCGCGATCCGGACTCGACACGCTGATCCTGCAAGTCGACCTGTGGAGCGCCCGGGGCGTGCTTCCGCGCGACTTGACCGAGGTGGCCGTGCGCATGAAGGAGATTCAGTATTCCAGCCGCACGCGCGCAGCGACCGACGAGTTCCGCAGGGTCCAGGCCCTGCGCGCCACGTTCAATGAGCTGCTGGCGCAGTTGCCGCCGGAGCTTGCTGCGACGCCCCAGGCGAAGAAACTCGCGGAAGCATCGGACCCGGCCGTCTACAACATCGTTCAGTTGATCTACAGGGCGCCTGCCTATGAAGGGCAGTCAAAAGACTACGAGTTCTCCCGCCGGACGATGGAGGAACACTGGCGGGCCGGCTTCGCCGACGCCAGCGCCACGCTCGAGCATCCTGAAGTCCTCACCCTCCCCGTGGAGGCACATAGCGTCGCAGTCTACGATTTCCTGACACCCGCGCGGGAGGGCGGCCGCGCAAAATCCTGACGCGAGATAACGGGGCCCGCGTTCCACGCCGATCCGGCGCGTTGGTCGCTGGGCGCGTCGTGACAGCCTGACGATTCCGCCGGCGCGAGTCTGGAATGACGTCCCGCCTTAAAGATGCGACTCGTCGATCGGCAGCCCGAGCCAGTACTGGCCGACCGTCTCGTAGTGCGAAAGCCGGCCCTGCACGTGCTGGGTGATGACGTGGATGTCCTGG
>JAQGMV010000084.1 GCA_028292225.1 Betaproteobacteria bacterium | reverse complement strand
ATCGACGGTTACGAGATGGCGAAGAACGGCCGCGCGGGCGCTGCGCTCGCGGTGTCGGCCATCGGGTCGTTCATCGCGGGGACGCTGGGCGTCGTGGCGTTGACCCTCTTCGCGGTGCCGCTCACGTCGATGGCGCTCAAGTTCGGCCCTGCGGAGTACTTCACGCTGATGCTGTTCGCGATGACTGCCGTGGCATCGCTCGCGGGCGCATCGCCGGCTAAAGGCATGCTCTCGACGATACTCGGCCTGATGGTTGCGACGATAGGCATCGATCTGCAGAGCGGGCAGCCGCGCTTCACGATGGGCGTGCCCGAGTTCCAGGACGGCGTCGGTTTCGTCGTGGTGGTGGTCGGCCTTTTCGCGCTCTCGGAGGTGTTCCGCGGCATGGAAGGCCTGTACAAAGGCACCGCCGCCGAGATGATCAAGATCAAGGGCAGGCTGTGGCTCACGCGCGACGAGTGGAAGCGCTCGATCGGGCCGATCTGGCGAGGCGGCGTGATCGGTTTCATCATCGGCGTGCTGCCCGGCGCGGGCGGAACGATCGCCTCGATCCTGTCGTATACGACCGAGAAGCGGCTGTCGAAGAATCCGGACGAATTCGGCAAGGGTGCGATCGAAGGGGTGGCAGGGCCGGAGTCCGCGAACAACTCCGACACCGCCGGCGCGATGGTCCCGCTGCTCTCGCTCGGCATTCCGGGCGGAGGCGCCACGGCGGTGCTCCTCGGGGCTTTCATCATGTACGGGATCCAGCCGGGGCCGCTGCTTTTCCAGACCCGTCCCGACCTCGTGTGGGGCCTCATCGACAGCATGTACGTGGGCAACGTCATGCTGCTCATCCTCAACCTGCCGCTGATCGGTCTCTTCGTGCGGCTGCTGTACATCCCGGCGGGCATCCTCTACCCGCTGATCGTGTCGATCTCCGTCATCGGCGCCTACGCGATCAACGGCAGCATGACCGACCTCTATCTGATCCTGTTCTTCGGCGTGGTCGGCTACGTCTTCGACAAGGTGCAGATTCCGGTGGCACCGCTCGTGCTCTCGCTCGTGCTGGGCGGGATGATGGAGCAGTCGTTCAGGCAGGCGATGACGATCTCCGGGGGCGACGCGAAGATTTTCGTGAGCAGCCCGATCACGATCACGCTCGTCGTCCTGTCGATCGTGTCGATCGCCACGCCGTTCATCCTGTCGCGGATAAAGGCGTTCAAGAACGCGCCGCTGGCGGAAACGGACTGAGGTTTCAGGGGCGGGCCCCGCGCCCGCCCGCTCGAGCCTGGTTTACGCCCCCTCGCACCGGGCGCCGTTATCTCGTAGATTAGCTTCGTCACGTCTTTCCCCGCTATTTCCCAGGAGCTCCACCGTGCATCGAGTCACTCTCATACCGGGCGACGGCATAGGCCCGGAGGTCACGGGCGCCGCCCGCGTCATACTGGAAGCATCGGGCGCACAGCTCGATTTTGAAATCGCCGTCATCGGCCAGGAAGCAGAGCGCACTACCGGCTCCCAGATGCCGGCGGAGGTATTCGAGTCGATCGAGCGCACCAGGCTCGTCCTCAAAGGCCCGACCTATACGCCCTTCGGCGGCAACTTCCGCGTGAAGGTCCAGCGTCCCGGCCCCGACGCAAGCATCGAGGAGCGCAGCTATCCCAGCCTCGCGATCGCACTGCGCAAGGAACTCGGCCTTTACGTGAACCTGCGGCCGATCAAGAGCTACCCGAACGTGCCGTCGCGCTACCGGAACGTGGATCTCGTGATCTTCCGCGAGAACAGCGAGGATCTCTACGTCGGCAACGAGCGCATGATCGACGCGGACACCGCCGAAGGCATCAAGCGCATCACGCGCGGCGCGACCGAGCGTGTTTCGCGCTTCGCGTTCGACTACATGAGGAAAGTAGGGCGCAGGAAGATCACGATCGGCCACAAGGCGAACGTGATGAAGATGACCGACGGGCTGTGGCTCAAGACCGCGCAGGACGTCGCGCAGGGCTACCCGGATGTCGTCGTCGATGCGCGCGTGATCGACGCACTGTGCATGGAGCTCGTGATCAAGCCCGAGACTTTCGACGGCCTCCTGCTGACCAATCTGTACGGCGACATCGTGTCGGACCTTTGCGCAGGTCTCGTCGGCGGGCTCGGCGTGGCGCCGGGCGCGAACATCGGCGCCGACTGTGCGATGTTCGAGGCGGTGCACGGCACGGCGCCGGACATCGCCGGCAAGGACATGGCCAATCCGATGGCGATGATCCTGTCTTCGGTGCTGATGCTGCGCTACATCGGCGAAGGCGATGCGGCCGATCGCATCGACGCGGCGCTCTCGCAGGTCCTCGGCGAGAAGCTCGCGATCACGCGCGACCTCGGCGGCAGCGCGGGAACGAAAGCGTTCACGCAGGCGATCGTCGAAAAGTTGAAAAGCAATTAACCACGAAGGGCACGAAGGGGCACGAAGGAAAAGCGCTAAAAGCATCTGAATGAAGATACGCGGGCGCTCTCGCCGCGAGTTTTGCGCTATGCGTGCGATACGCACCGGAAGATGGGTTCGATCCGTAAGGTTTCCTTCGTGCCCCTTCGAGTCCTTCGTGGTCATTCTGTTTTAAAGGGTTAGCGTGGGCAAACGCATAGTAGTGGTGGGGGCCGGTGCGATCGGCGGATACGCCGGCGGACACATGACGCGCGCGGGGCACGACGTGACGCTCGTCGACGCGTGGCCCGGGCACGTCGAGTACATGCGGGAGCACGGGATCCGGATCTCGGGCATGACGCCTGAGGAGACGCATTCGATCGGGGTCAAGGCGCTTCACGTGACCGACGTGCAGCGCTTCGCGAAGGAGCGCGGAATCGACATCGCGTTCATCTGCGTGAAGTCCTACGACACCGAATGGGCGACCCGGCTCGTGAAGCCTTACCTCGCGCCCGACGGTTTCGTCGTGTCGCTGCAGAACTGCATCAACGAAGAGCGGATCGCCGCAATCGTCGGCTGGGGCAAAACGCTCGGCTGCATCGCGAGCCTCGTCGCGGCAGAGCTCACCCACGCGGGCCACGTCAATCGCACGGTGCCTATGGGCGGGGACAAGCACATCGTGTATCGCGTCGGGGAGATACACGGCAGGGTCACGCCGCGCGCGAAGGAGGTCGCCGAGCTCCTGCGCAGCGCCGACAGCGCGAAGGTGACCACCAACCTGTGGGGCGAGCGCTGGTCGAAGCTCGTCGTCAATTCGATGCGCAACGGACTCTCCGCGGCGAGCGGGCTTTCGGGCAACCAGAGGGATCTCGCGGACGAGCCGCGCTGGCTTTCGATCCGCCTCGGGTCGGAAGCCGTGCGCGTCGGGCAGGCGCTCGGGTATCAGCTCGAGCGCATGCTCGGCATGGAGCCGGAGACATTGGCGCGAGCCGGCGAAGGCAGCAAGGACGCGCTGACTGAAATCAGCGAGATCCTCGTCGGCAACGCGAAGAAGCGCTCGGACGAGCAGCGGCCGTCGATGGCGCAGGACATGCGCAAAGGCAGGCGCACAGAGACCGATTTCATCAACGGCTACGTGGCCGAGCGGGGCGCCGAGATCGGTGTGCCCGCACCGACGCATGCGAAGATGAACGAGATCGTCAAGCGCGTGGAGCGCGGCGAGCTCGCGGCGAGCGCGGACGCGATCAGCGGCATCTAGCGGCGATGGAGGCAGGGAACGCGGTGCAGCCTTTATAATGCGCACCTTATGGCCGCGATGCACTCGCTGCCGCGTTACACAACCCTGAGAGCTTTGCACATGATTCCATCACAACGCCTGCCGTATTCCGCGATCATCGACCGCCCGCCGCTGAAGCTTCCGGGCGGCGCTCGCATGATCGTGTGGCCCATCGTCAATGTCGAAGTGTGGGACATCGATCGCCCCATGCCTCGCCAGGTGCTGCCGCCGCCGACCAATACGACGCATACTCCCGATCTTCCGCACTGGGCGTGGCACGAATACGGCAATCGCGTCGGTTTCTGGCGGTTGAAGGAGGCGCTCGATACGCTCGGCATCACGCCGACGCTGTCGATCAACGCCCGCGTCTGCATCGACTACGAGCGCATCGCACGTGCGGCTCGCGACAGCGGCTGGGAGTTCATGGGCCATTCGTACGACCAGCGACCGATACACCTCGAGCCGGATCAGCGCGCGACCATACAGAAAGCGGTGAGCGTCATCCGCGAGTACACCGGCAAGCAGCCGGTCGGCTGGCTCGGACCGGGGCTGACCGAGACCCTGTACACGCCCGATCTCCTCGCCGAGGCGGGGATCCGGTACATCGCGGACTGGGTGATCGACGACGAGCCTTGCGAGATCCAGACCGCACACGGCCGCGTGCTGTCGATGCCGTACACCGTCGAGCTCAACGACATCTCGATCATGATGGTCGGACACCACCCTGCGGCGGAGTTCGAGACGCGCTGCATGGATTATTTCGAGCGCGTGTACGCGGAATCGCAGAAGCGCGCGAAAGTGATGGCGATCGCGGTGCATCCCTACATCTCAGGGGTGCCTCACCGTATAAAGTATTTCGAGCGCGTGTTCCAGTTCCTGAAGAAGCAGGAAGGCGTGTTGTTCTGGACCGGCGAGCAGATCCTCGACTGGTACGAGCGCAACCGCAGCCAGCCGCCCCAGGCGGACGCGGGTTAACAACGAGGAGGATGCCGTGAAGCTTCTGACGTTTCATCTCGACGGTAAGACGCGCCCCGGTGTGCTCGACGGTGACGACGTCATCGACCTCGCAGCGGCAGGCCTGCCGGCAGGCGCGGAGGGGGATCTCAGCGCGATCGTGGCCGGCGGCGACGCGATGCTCGCGCGGGTCCGTGACGCGATGAAAAGCGCTTCGGCGAAGCGTTACCGGCTCAACGATTGCCGGATCGTGGCGCCGATCTTCTCGCCGTCGAAAATCGTCGCGGTGGGGCTCAACTACATAGACCACTGCAAGGAAGCGAACCTGCCGGTGCCGAGCGAGCCGGTGCTGTTCGCGAAATTCCCCAACTCGATCACGGGACCTTACGATGACCTGAGCTGGCCGGAAAACGCTTCGAAGGAAGTGGATTATGAAGTCGAGCTCGGGGTCGTCATCGGCAAGCGCGGGCGCGACATCCCCGAAGCGCAGGCGCTCGATCATGTGTGCGGTTATACGGTGGTGAACGACGTCTCGGCGAGAGACCTGCAGTTCGCCAACGCGAAGCAATGGGACCGCGGCAAGTCGCTCGACACCTTCTGCCCGTACGGCCCGTACATCGTCACGCGGGACGAGATCCCGGACCCGCAGACGCTGCAGGTGCGCACCATACTGAACGGGCGGGAGATGCAGATTTCGAACACCAGGAACATGGTGTTCGGCGTGGCGAAGCTGATTTCGTACATGTCGGAAGGCACCACGCTCATGCCCGGCGATCTCATCCCCACCGGAACGCCCTTCGGCGTCGGCTTCTCGCGCAAGCCGCCGGTGTACCTGAAGGACGGCGACGAGTGCGTGTGCGAGGTGGAGAAGGTCGGCTCGATCCGCAACCGGGTGCGACTGGGCTGACGCTCGCGCCTACAAAATCAGTTATCGGTAGAGATGCGAGCGCCAGGCGCTGGCGGCGATCTTCGTCCGGACGACTGGGGTACTGGAGGACGGACGAAGATCGGCGACCAGAGCGCCGCTACGCGAGCCGCTTTGATGCCCGAATGACGGGCGGAGGCGCGCCTACGCGAGATAGTCGAACAGCTTCGGGTCCAGGCTCTTGCGGTGCTTCGCCAGCACAGGCTCGACCGCTTCCACGAAAGCATCGTGCTCCGCCGGCGTGAGCGTGATCAGCTCGTTCTCCTGCGAGTCGATCTTTGCCAGCACGCTTTCATCCTCTTCCGCCGCGAGCTGGTGTTGCAGTGCCGTCGCTTCGCGCGCGGCCGTGTCCACGGCGCGCCGCACTTCAGCGGGCCAGCTCTCGTACAGCGCCGCATTGCATATCAACGCGCTCGCGCCGAAAAAGTGTCCGGTGAGCGTGATGTAGCGGTGCAGGCGCTGAACGCCGAAGTGAA
>JAQGMV010000082.1 GCA_028292225.1 Betaproteobacteria bacterium | reverse complement strand
GCAGCGCAGTGATCGCCGGCGTCGTACCCTTGTACGGCACGTGCACCATGTCGATCCCCGCCATCGTCTTCAGGAGTTCGCCCGAGAGCTGGTGCGTGCTGCCGTTGCCCGCTGACGCGTAATTGAGCTGGCCCGGTTTCGACTTCGCGAGCGCGATGAGCTGCTTCACGTTATTGGCCGGAAGCGACGGATGAACACTCAGCACATAGGGCGTCGCAGCTGCGAAAATGATCGGCGCGAAATCCTTGACCGCGTCGTAAGGCAGCTTCGCATACAGCGCGGGGTTCGAGCCGTGGGTGGAGTTGTTCGCCATGAATAGGGCGTAGCCGTCGGGAAGCGCTTTCGCCGCGATTTCGGTGCCGAGCGTTCCGCCGGCGCCGGGCCGTGCGTCGATGATGATCGGCTGGCCGAGATTCTCCTGCAGCTTGTTCGTGATGATCCGGCTCACGACGTCGGTCGCGCTGCCGGGCGCCTGCGCGATGATCAAGCGGATAGGCTTGGCGGGATAAGTCTGCGCATGGGCGCCTTGAACGGCCAGCGCCGAAAGCGCGGCACAGGCCCACGCCGCAACCTGGGTAGTCATCATTCATCCTCCTCCGGTTTTTGTTGCGGCATTTTAAAGCAGAAGTGATGCTGCCGCAGGCGAAGCGCGGGCGCCATGCCGCGGCGATCGGCGAAGCTTCGCGCAGCGGGCGGCAGCCTTTCGGCTGCAGCGCCGTCGAGGCGACGTTCGTCGCGCGCCGCTTCTTCGTGTATAAACTTTATCGAAAGACGCACCCGTTCAAGTCTGAGGGGTCAGAAGAAATGAATAAAACGAAACGCGCGTTCGCGCGGGCAGGTCTCGCGTTGGCCATCGCATTCTCGGCGGGCGCCGCCGGCGCGCAGGGGCTGTCCGGCAAGCCCATCGAATTCGTCGTCCACACCAGCCCGGGCGGCGGCACCGACGTGTATGCGCGGGCGATCAGCGAGATGCTGAACCGGGAGAAGCTGCTCGGCCACCCGATCACGGTCAGCAACCGCACAGGCGGGGCGGGCGCGATCGCCTACAACTACATCAAGACCCGCCGCGGCGATCCTTCGGTGGTGCTGACCGTGGCAACCGGCACGCTCCTCGCCGCCGCTGCGCGCCCCGAGCTCGGGTTGCCCCTCGACACCTACACGCCGATCGCACTGTTCGCGATCGACCCGCAGGTGATCGTCGTTCCGGTCGACTCGAAGTACGCGACGATGAAAGACCTGATAGAAGCCGGCAAGCGCGAGCCCAACAAGATCGGCATCGCGATCACCTCGCCCGCGGGCGCGGCGCGCCTGATGCTGTACCACCTCGATAAGCAGCTCGGCGCGAAGTTCAACCACGTCGCGTTCAAAGGCGGGGCCGACGCCGTGACTGCGGTCGCCGGAGGGCATGTGCCTTTCGCCGCCGAGAACCTGAGCGAGATGTTCGGCTTCATCGAATCGAAGAGGCTGCGCGTGCTTGCGGTCAGCGGCGATACGCGACTGGCCGCGGTGCCGAACGCCCCGACGCTCAAGGAGCTCGGCTACGCGATCAACGTCGGCACCGGCCGCGGCTTCGCGATGCCCGCCGGGGTGTCGAAGGAAGCGGCCACTGCTATGGAAACGGCGCTGAAGAAAGTGCATGACGGGGCGGCATGGAAAGACTTCGCTGCGAAGAACATGTACGAGAACCGATACATGGGCAGCGCGGAGTTCGCGGATTATCTTCAGCGCCGGCGGGTCGAAATACAGGATTTCCTGGCGTATATCGGAGTCAAGTGAGCCGCAGCGAATGACACCGCAGGCGGTGAGCTCGAGCGGCGGCGCCGTGTGCACGCGCCCCGGTCTTCTGCCCGCAGGGCGGGATAAATACCGCTTTGCCGCCAACGAGCGCGCGCGGCGGTGCGCCGCAGCCTCAAGTTCGCCTGTCGACCGCCGTAACGACACTGCTGGAGTGCCGGTCGTGTGCATGCCTCAGGGTCTTTGCGCCGGCTTGGTCAGCGCGGCCAGCGTGGCTATCACGACGAAGTGGACGAGACCACGACGCGCGCTTTTTCACCGCTACTGGATTTAGATGAGAATTTTCGCTCGCCTGAGCCTGGGCGCCAAGTTCACGCTCGTGCTCATGCTCGTGTTCGTCGCCGGCATGGCGCTGAGCTGGATCGCCCTGTCCGAGGCACTCCAGAGCAAAGCCGAGCGAGAGGTCGTTTCCAAGGCGCAGATCCTGCTGAAGGCGATGAACTCGGTGAGGCAGTACACGACCGAGAACATCAACACCCATGTCAAGCCGCTGCTCGACCAGCGCAGCCAGTTCATCAGCGAGACCGTTCCCGGTTACTCGGCGCGACAGGTCTTCGAGTTCTTCCGCAGGGACCAGGCGTATGGCGACTTCCGGTACAAGGAAGCGACGCTGAATCCGACCAACCCGCTCAACAAGGCCGACGCATTCGAGACCGCTCTGGTCGAGCGGTTCCGGCGCGAGCCCGCGCTCAAAGAGCAGAGCGGGTTTCACCACATTGCGGGAAACGACGTCTTCTACACCGCGCGGCCGATCCGCATCGGCTCGGCGAGCTGCATGGAATGCCACAGCGTTCCGTCCGCGGCGCCGGCGAGCATGCTCGCGCGCTACGGTTCCGATCACGGATTCGGCTGGCGCATGAATGAAGTCGTCGGCTCGCAGATCGTCTACGTTCCGGCCGGCCAGGTGTTCAAGGCGGGGCAGCAGAGCGCGGCGCTGGTCACCGGAATTTTCGTTTCGATCTTCGCTCTCGCGGTGATCGTGATCACGGTGTTCTTCCGGCGGGCGGTCGTGCAGCCGCTCGGCGGTCTCGCCGCCGCGACGCAGGCTTTGACGCGCGGCAATATGGAAGGCGGACCGCAGGTGAGCGGTACGGCGGCGCCGGCGGCCAAGGGCGGCGGCGCGGCCGGCGACGAGATCGGCCAGCTTGCCGAGCATTTCGACTTCATGGCGCGGGAAGTGAACTCGCGTGAAGAGCGGCTGAGCCAGGCTTTTTCCGATCTCAGCGAAAGCCAGGCGCGGCTCATCAACGCGCAGCGCATCGCGCAGATCGGGCACTGGAACTGGAATCTGGTCTCCGACGAGTTGAAGTGCTCCGACGAGATCTATCGCATCCTCGGCGTGACGCCCGAGCAGTTCACGCCGACTTCGCGCGGCCTCGTCGACATCGTCCACCCCGAAGACCGGGACGCGCTCAGCAATGCGATCTCGGCGGCCATCAAAAGCAGGCAGCCGCTCACCGAGGAGCTGCGCATCGTGCGGCCTGACGGCATCGTGCGGGCGGTGCATCAGCAGGGTGAAGTCACCTACAACAGCGAAGGCCGCGCGGTGGAGATGCAGGGCACCGTCCAGGACATCACCGAGCGCAAGCACGCGGCCGAGCAGATCCGGCAGCTCGAGCTCTACGACCGCCTCACCGGTTTGCCGAACCGGCACCTCTTCAAGGAGCAGTTGAGCCACGCCATCGTGAGCGCGCGGCGCACGAGCCAGGTCATCGTGATGCTCTCGCTCGGGCTCGACCGGTTCAAGCGCGTGAACGACACCCTGGGGCACGAAGGGGGCGACCGCCTGCTCAAGGAAGCTGCTGCGCGCCTCGCCAAATCGCTGCGTCCGACCGATTACGTCGGGCGCGACGAGCCGGACACGATCCGCCAGAGCGTCGGACGTCCCGGCGGCGACGAGTTTTCCATGCTGCTCGCGGTGAGTCACGCCGAGGATGCCGCCAAAGTGGCGCGCCGCGTCCTCGAGGCGCTGGCACAGCCTTTCGTCCTCGGCGTGGACGAGGTCGTGGTGAGCGCGAGCATCGGCGTGGCGCTCTACCCGCTCGACGGCGACGACGCGGACAGCCTGCTCAAGAACGCCGACGCGGCGATGCACTTCGCGAAGGAGCAGGGCAAGAACAACTACCAGTATTACAACGGCACGATGAACGCGAGCGCGGTGGAGCGGCTCTCGCTCGAAAGCAAGCTGCACCGCGCGCTCGAGCGCAGCGAATTCAGCCTGTTCTACCAGCCGAAGATCGACGTCAAGACCGGACTCATCGTCGGCGCCGAGGCGCTGATCCGCTGGCGCCACCCCGAGCTCGGGCTCGTGTCACCGGCCGACTTCATCCCGCTCGCCGAAGAGACGGGTCTCATCATTCCGATCGGCGAGTGGGTGCTCCAGACCGCGTGCGCGCAGATCAGCGCGTGGAAGCAGGCGGGCCTGACCCCGGTGCCGGTTGCAGTCAATATTTCGGCGAAGCAGTTCCATCAGCAGAACCTGCCCGAAGTCGTCAGCCGCGCGCTGGCGATGCACGCGGTCGAGCCGCACCTGCTCGACCTCGAGATCACCGAAAGCACGGCGATGCAGAACGCCGAGGCGACGAGCGCGACGCTGCGCGAGCTCAAAGCGCTCGGCGTGACCATCGCGATCGACGATTTCGGCACCGGATATTCGAGCCTCAGTTATCTGAAGCGCTTCCCGATCGATTCGCTCAAGATCGACCGTTCGTTCGTGACGGGGTTGCCTGGCGAGCAGGATGACGCGTCGATCGCGCAGGCGGTGATCACGATGGCGCACGCGCTCAGGCTGAAAGTGGTCGCGGAGGGCGTGGAGAACGAAGCGCAGCGTCATTTCCTCGCCCTTCACGCGTGCGACGAGATGCAGGGCTTCTTTTTCTCGCGGCCGGTGCCGGCGGATGAATGCACGACGCTCGTGCGGGAGAAGCAGAAGCTGCCGGTGGAGCTTCTGCTAAAGGTCGTGCCGACCCCGACGCGCTGAGGGCCCCTGCTGTCGTTGTGAGGAATCGTGTGACCCTTCGACGAGCTCAGGGCAGGCGACGCAATCCCGAGGCGCTCGCTCGCGACGACCGGCCCGACCTCACCGACCTTTTGCGCGCTTAGCGAGAAACCTGTCGAGTTGGTCCGCAAAGCGTTTGCGGTCGCTGTGATCGAGCGGGGCGGGCCCGCCGGTCTGCACACCGCTGCCTCTCAGCTCGTCCAGAAAATTCCGGAGCTCGAGCCGCTCACGAATATTGTCGGGCGTATAGAACTCGCCGCGCGGGTTGAGCGCATGCCCGCCTCGTGCGATGACGTCGGCAGCCAGCGGAATGTCCGCGGTGATCACGAGATCGCCGGGCTCGACGCGTCTCGCGATCTCGTTGTCGGCGACGTCGAAGCCCCGCGGAACCTGGAGCGCGCGGATGAACTGTGAAGGCGGCGTTCGCAGCAGCATGTTCGCGACCAGCGTCGTCTGGATCTGCAGCCGCTCGGCGACACGATACAGGATGTCCTTGATGACCGCGGGACACGCGTCCGCGTCGACATAGATGTTCATTGCAGCTACCTGTGGCAAATCGGGGACAGACCCCGATTAATCTTCGCGGGCGCCGGATTCTTTCACGACCTTCGCCCACTTCGCGATTTCGCGCCGCACGAACGCGCCGAACTCCGCAGACGTATTGCCGACCGGTACCGCGCCTTCACTCGTGATGCGCTCCTGCACGTCGGGCAGCCTGACGATGCGAACCATCTCGCGGTTGAGCTTCGCGAGAATGTCCTGCGGCACCCCAGCCGGCGCCCACACGCCCTGCCACGAGGTGATCTCGTACTCCGCATACCCGGATTCGGCGACAGTCGGGAGGTCCGGCAGCGAAGGAATCCGCTGCATCGTCGTCGCGGCGATCGCCCGCACGCGCTTCGCCTGCATCTGCGGAAGCACCGCGGGCAGGAGGCCGATGTTGATCATCACGTGTCCGCCGAGCAACGCATTCGCGCCCATCGCGCTGCCCTTGTACGGAATGTGGACGAGGTCGATCTTCGCCACCGTCTTGAGCATCTCTCCGGCGAGGTGCGGCGAGGTGCCGCTGCCGGACGAGGCGTAGGTGAGCTGGCCGGGTTTGGCGCGGGCGAGCGCGACGAGCTCCTTCACGTTCTTCACCGGCAGCGAAGGATGCACGACGATCACCAGCGGCAGCGCGGAGATCTGCGTAATCGGCGCGAAATCCCTGATGGGATCGTAGCCGAGCCTGGGCCGCAGGCTCGAGACGATCGCAAATGCGATCGTGCTGACGAGCAGGGTGTGACCGTCAGCCGGCGCTTTCGCGACGAACTCGGTGCCGATAGAGCCGCCTGCGCCCGAGCGCGCCTCGACGAGCGCAGGCTGTCCCCACGATTCGGTGATCTTCTGTCCGATGAGGCGCGCCGCGACGTCGGTCGTGCCGCCGGCAGGGAACGGAATGATGAACCGGATTGCCTTGCTCGGGTACGCCGCCGCCTGTTGAGCGAGGGCTGCGCTCGAATGCGCGAGTGCGGCGGTGCAAAACGCAAAACAGAGCGCGCGTGCAACAGACTGCATGGTGTCCTCCTGGGGGGCAGACCCCGTCTATTTTTTGTCGGGGCCTGTCCCCCGGTTTGCTCCGAGGGATTATGCGCGATCCCCCGCAGAGTCTCCTCATTGCGATGCAGCACCGCTGCGCAGGTAAGCGATACGCGCCGCGCTCTCGCTGCGTGAAAGCGCAACCGAGGATGCGCAATGTCTGCTCGATCTCGATTGAAAATTTGTGCTCCGAAAACCTTCGAACAACACCGCCGAGGGGAGTATTCTCGAATGTGATGCACGCCGTTCGATGCACGCGACAAGGAGGAGCTCCCATGTCTCACCGGCCGATCAGCACGATCATCCAGAACCATCCCTTTCTCACCGTGCCCAGCAGCACGAGCGTGTACGACGCGGCGCGGCTGATGAAAGAGAACGGCATGGACGCGCTACTCGTCTGCGACAAACGCCGGCTCGTCGGTGTGCTCACCGAGCGCGACATCGTATTTCGCGTGACCGCCGAAGCGCGCAATGCGGCGACGACGCTGATCGCCGAAGTGATGACCTCCGATCCGCAGACGATACCTCCCGACAAGCCGATCGGGCACGCGCTGCACATGATGTACGAGGGCGGCTTCCGTCACGTGCCGGTGGTCGAGAACGGCAGGCCGGTCGGCATGGTGTCCACGCGCGACGCGCTCGGCCCCGAGCTCAAGGCGTTCGTCTCGGAGATGGACGAGCGCGAGCACCTCGCGGAGATCCTTGGTTAAAACCGGGTCTGACCCCGGCCGCTGAAAATCGGGGTCTGTCCCCGATTACTGCGGTTTAACGCCGGCCGCCTTGATCACGCGCGCCCAGCGCTCCCCATCCTTCTTCAGGTACTCGACGAACTCCCCCGGCGAGCTGCCGACGTTGATCGCACCGAGCACCACGAGCCGCTCCTTTACATCGGCCTTCGCGATCGATTTTCGGATCTCGTCGCTCATGCGATTGACGATGGCCGCAGATGTGCCGGCGGGCGCGAGCATCCCGACCCACGGCGCAGTCTCTTCGAAGCCCGGGAAGCCGGACTCGGCCATCGTCGGTGCAGACGGGTAGTCGGCGTGACGCTTACCGGTGCCGACCGCGAGCACCTTCAGCCGTTTTACCGCGACGTGGTCCGCGATGCCGATCATCGGATAGAACATGAACGTCACCTGTCCGCTCATCACGTCGACGAGCGCGGGTGCGTTTCCGCGAAAAGGCACGTGGGTCATCTTCGTGCCGGTCAGGGTTTCGAGCAGCGCGCCGGCGAGATGGGCCGAGCCGCCATTGCCGGCAGAGCCGTAGGTGACCACACCCGGCTTCGCCTTCGCGAGCTCGATCAGCTCACGCACCGAGCTCGCGGGCGTGTCCGGCCGCGTCACGAGCAGCAGTGGCAGCACGGCCGTCAGGCTGATCGGCGCGAAATCGCGCAGCGGGTGATAGCTCTTCTTCTCCATGAGGAGATAGTTGACATTGTGCGACAGCGAAGCGAACAGGAGCGTGTGCCCGTCGGGCGTCGCGCGCGCGACCGTCTCGGTGGCGATGAGCGAATTGGCGCCGGTCCTGTTGTCGATGATCAGCGATTGGCCGAGGACGGGCGTAAGGTCCTGCGCGAGCACCCGCGCGATCACGTCGGTCGGGCCGCCCGCGGCAAATCCGATGAGGATGCGTATCGGCCGCGTAGGATATTGCTGCGCCGTAGCGTTGCCGGCGATCAGCACAGCTAACGCCAGCACCTTCAGGATTCTCATGACGCCTCCTCCAGGTCATCATCGATTCCATTGTGACCTATTGCAGTGCCGATATGGCAAGCCGCTTGTGTTCTATTCGTCGACCGGCGCCCCGATCGCCGATAATCGCAGCATCGAGGTCAAAAAGAATACGAGGAGTAACGATGCATCCGTTGTTGTTTCAGAGCATGCTCGCCGCCGCGCTTGCGGCATCCGCAATGTGCGCGCACGCCGCACAGGCGCCTGTGGGTAGAGGCGATTACCCGAATCGACCGGTCCGCTTCATCGTCGCGCAATCGGCTGGAGGCAATGCGGATTTCGTCGCGCGGCTCATCGCAGGCGAGCTCGGCAGGCGGTTAGGGCAGCAGTTCGTCGTCGACAATCGCGGCGGCGGCGGGGGCATACTCGCGGCGGAGCTGACGGTCAGGGCGCCCGCTGACGGCTACACCTTGCTCCTTGTCGGAAGCTCCTTCGGCACCAATCCGAGCCTTTACAGCAAACTGCCGTACGACCCGCTCAACGACCTCGCACCGATCACGCTGGTCTCGAGCGCGCCGAACATCCTCGTGGTGAACAACGCGCTGC
>JAQGMV010000081.1 GCA_028292225.1 Betaproteobacteria bacterium | reverse complement strand
TCCGCGACGTCGCGCCCGAATGGCCGGTGCCTTCCGGCGTGCACGTCACCCGCTTCGGCGGCGCCGACCTCATCGCCAGGCTCGAAGCGGCCGGTGCAGTCGCGGCCGCGACGAACCCGGTCGTGCTTTGCCATCTGCTCACGCGTGAAGAGCACGCAGCGCTCGCCCGCGGCGGCGCCCATCCGGTACCGGTGCTGCACAACGCGAGGGCGGGTTGGCGCGAAGCCGTCGGGGCCCTGGCGGACGCCGGGTCGGTGATCGCGGTATCGCGCAGCGCCGCAAACGAGCTGCGCGCCGCAGGCTCGCGCGCACATTGCGCGGTGGTGCGCCACGTTCCCGGCACACCGAAGGTCCGTCCCGGCGCTCGTGAGAACTGGCGTGAACGCTGGGCGCTGCCGAACGATGCCCTCGTGCTCGGCATGATCGGCGCGGTGAAACCGCAGAAAGCGTATCCGCGCGCACTGCGAGTGCTTGCTGCCTTGAGTGCGACGCGTGACGCCTATCTCGTCATCGTGGGCGGACCGATGGGACGCGACGGCGCGCTCGCCTGGGCCGCGCTGCTCGCACAGGCTCAGCGGCTCGGTGTGGAATCGCGCGTGCGCCTCCCCGGCTTCATCGCACCGGCATCCGACTGTCTTCCCGCGTTCGATCTGCTGCTCAACACGAGCCGCTACGAAGGCCTCTCGATCGCGACGCTCGAAGCCCTCGCTTCAGGCCTGCCGGTCGTCGCGAGCGACGTCGGCGGCCAGGGCGAGCTCGCCGCTCCCGGCCTCACGCTGCTCGCTTTCGATGCGCCCGACGCGCAGTGGGCGAGCGCGATCGGGAGCGCGCTGCAAACCCGGCCGGCTCCGCCGAGCTGGCGAGGCGCGACGACGTGCCGCGTGTGGACGCTTTTTCATCTGGCGCAGCCGTTCGAGCCCCGCGACGCGGTCCTGTTCGTGACTGCGAACCTCAACGCGGGCGGCGCGCAGCGCTCGCTGGTGAACCTCGCTCTCGCCTTGCAGGCGTTGCTCGAATTCGAGGTCGCGGTGTGCGGGGACTCCTCGGCGGCGCACTTCTGCCGTGTGCTGGAAGACGCCGGCATACGCGCGTTGCGCACGGTGGAATCGCGCGACTGTTTCGATCATGCCGAAGCGCTGACACGCCACCTCGTGAAACAACGCTCAGGCACGGTGTGTTTCTGGAACGTCGACGCGAAAGTGAAGCTCCTGCTGGTGAAGACCTTTGCCGCCTCCCGCGTTCGCTTCGTCGATGTCTCGCCCGGCGGTTACAGCCTCGAGGAGATGGATGCGACGCGCGCTTTCCAGGAATGGACCGCGTACACCTGCGACGAGTACTACGCGCGCCTCGACCGCTTTGTGATGAAGTACGATGGAAACGCGCCGGATGCGGTGCGACGAAAGCTCGCGGTGATTCCCAACGGCGTGCCTTCGACGGACGCGGCGGCGATCGCCGCCATCGGACCGCCGCGTATCGTCGTCAGCGGCCGCATCGCGCCGAGCAAGTTCCTCGTCGAAGCGGTCGCGGCGATGCGCCTCTTGTGGCTCGAGCATCCGCGCGCCGAGCTCCATCTGCTCGGCACCGCCGAACCGCGTCATGCCGCGTATGCGCGATCGCTGCTCGATGCGATCGGCAATGAGCTCGGATCGCGCATCTTCCTGCACGGCGCGGCTTTCGATTCTCCGCAGCGCCTCGCGCAGTTCAGCGCGGCGCTCGTGCTCGGTGAGCGCCAGGGCAGCCCGAACGCGGTCCTCGAAGCCCTCGCCGCGGGTTTGCCGGTGATCGCGAACGACTCCGGAGGCACTCGAGAGCTGGTGATCGACGGCAGCACCGGCCTCCTCCTCGCGCGCTGCGATCCGGCGGAGATTGCAGCGGCGCTGGCCTCTGTCATCGGCGACCCCGCGCTCGCGCAGCAGCTCTCGCTGAGCGGCCGGCGGCACGTTAGCGAGCGCTTTTCCATGACGCGCATGGCGAAGTCCTATCTCGAAGTGTTAAGGTCGCCGCAACGGAGGGCCCCATGTTGAGACTGACTGTAGAGGTGCCCGAAGCGCGGGACCGGACCGCGATCGCGACACTGCGCGACGGCTCGAGGATCGTCGCGATGGATCATGCGGTCGCCGCGGCCACGCCTGCCGTGGCGGCCGCGCACGGCAATCCGGCGTGCGATCCGCTGCGTCGGTGCGGACATCCGCCGCTCGGCCGCTATGCCTTCGTCTATCAACAACCCGCGCAAGGCGCACAGCAGCAGGAATACGGGGCACAACTGCTGCTGTTCCAGCCGCAGTCCGGCGCTGCACTGGAAGCCGAGGCGTTCGGGCGGCTCGCGCTCCTCGTCTATGGCGGGCGCACCGGCCGCGACAAGAACATGCGCCGCACGCAGGGCGGCCTGCGCCTCTCCGACACCATGCTGAGGGACATCGTCAGCCGTCTCAAATCGGCCGGCGAGCTGCAGCTCGATCTCCTCGCATGGCGTGACCGGTCGTGGTGGCAGTTCTGGAAGCGGCCGAGCGTCGCGACGCGACCGCTTTCGACCACCGGACCCACAATGCTCGCCCCACCGCTGGACGAGCTGAGTCTCATGGAAATGCTGCTTCAGAAAGCGCCGAAACGTGTGCCGCGCGCGGCGAGCGACCCGCGCGACAATGATGCAAGCGATCGCGACCGCAGCGACCGGTCGAGCTCCGGCGCGGCCGGCGAAACTTTCCAGGGCAAAGGCGGCACCGGCGGCGGCGCGGGCGCCAGCGGAAGCTGGGCCGGTGCCGGAGGCGCAGCGCCCGTGGTGGACAGTGCGGGCCGCATCGTCGGCGCAGTAGCGGTTGCCGGGGCGGTCGGCGCGATCGCCATGTCTGCGATGACGCACGAAGCGCAGGCCGCCAGCCGCCACGACGCCGAAGGCGAACTCGGCGACTCGAACGCTGCCTCGTCCGCTACGGACACAACGACGGCATACTGAATCGGGGACCGCGTAAATCGGGGACAGACCCCGATTTCGTGGGGGTCAGACCCCGGCTTCTTGAGGTCCGACCCCGGATTGCTCCGCTGCGGCGGTTTACTCCTGCGCAGCCACCACCATGATTTCCACCAGGATGTCGGGCGTCCCGAGCTGCGCCTGCACGCATGCGCGCGCCGGGGTGTTCGCGGGGTCGATCCACGCGGCCCACGCCTCGTCCATCTGCGCTTTGAGGCTCATGTCGGAGATGTAGATCATCGCGCTCAGCAGGCGCGACTTGTTCGACCCCGCCGACTTCAGCGCCTCATCTATTTTCTTCAGCACCTCCTCGGTCTGCCCTTTCATCGGCGCCTTGCGATTGTCAGCGGTCAGGCCCGCCAGGTAGGCCGTGCCGTTGTGCGTGACGGCGCGGGACAGCCGCGAATCCGAATTCTTGCGTGTGATCGTACCCATGCGTAACCCTCATATACGTAGTAAATCGGGGACAGACCCCGATTTGGGTGAGCCGGTGGGGTCTGTCCCCGATTTCTCAGGTGCCGATTTTACGTGCCGTGCACGCGTGCGCGATGCTCGGCGGCAATACGAAGAATCTTCGGCAGCTCCGCCGGGTCGAGCGGCTTCACCACGTGGTAGTCGAAACCCGCCGCAGTCGAGCGCGCTTTGTCGTCTTTCTGTCCCCAACCTGTCACCGCGACGAGCAGGCTGTCTTCGTCGAGCCCGCCCCCGCGCATGCGCTTCGCGAGCTCGTAGCCGCTGATTCCCGGCAGCCCGATGTCGAGAAAGGCGATCGTCGGCTGAAATGCTTCAGCCGCGCTCAAGCCCTCGAGTCCGTCGTACTCGACGCGCACCTCGTTTCCCAGATCGCGCAGGATCATCGCGAGGCTCGCGGCGAAGTCGCGATTATCGTCGACGACGAGAATGCGATGGCCGCTGGTGAGGCCCCACTCGACCGGTGCGGGCCGCCCCGCCTTCGGCTGGACCGCGCGGGCGAGCGGCAGACGCACGACGAAACGGCTGCCCTTGCCCATGCCTTCGCTCGTCGCTTCGATCGAGCCCCCGTGCGCTTCGACGAGATAGCGCGCGAGCGCGAGTCCGACGCCGAGCCCCGACTGCTCGCGATCGATCGCGGTATTGGCCTGCGTGAACATCTCGAAGACTTCATCGAGCGTTTCGGGCGTCATGCCGATGCCGCTGTCGACGACGATGACTTTCACGCGATCGCCTTCGACCGACGCGTGCAGGCTGATCGTGCCGCCGGGCGGAGTGTACTTCGCCGCGTTGTTGAGCAGGTTGGAGAACACCTGCGCGAGCCGTGTCGCGTCGCCTTCGAGATAGAGCGGATCTTTCGGGCAGTCGACGCTCAACCGGTGACGCCTCGTGTCGATGACGGGTCGTGCGATCTCGACCGCGTTGTCGATGACACTGCGTAGGTCCACAGGCTCGGTTCGCAGGGTGAGCTTGCCGGTCGTGATGCGAGAGACGTCGAGCAGGTCGTCGACGAGGCGCACGAGCTGCTTCACCTGCCGCCCCATCATCGCCCGCGCCTGCACCGCGACTTCGGGTTTGGCCCCGGCGGCTTCGAGCAAATGCAGCCCGTTGCTGATCGGCGCCAGCGGATTGCGCAGCTCGTGCGCCAGCATCGCGAGAAACTGGTCTTTCATGCGGTCGGCCTTGAGCAGCGCTTCGGCGCGCCTGCCGATCTCCGCGAGCATGTTGTTGAACGCGTCGACCAGATATCCGATCTCGTCCTCGGTGGTCTTGCGCGCGCGCCGCGAAAAATCGCGGCTGTTCATCACCCCGTGCGCGACATCGGTCACGTCGAGGATCGGCTGGGTGATTCCCCGCTGTAAGAACGCCGAGATGAGCAGCGCGGCCAGCAGGCTCAGCGCCGAAACCGCGCCGAGGATGCGCAGGTAATCGAGCAGGCGGTTGGTCAGCTCGTAGCGCGCCCGCAGATAGACGGTGCCGCGCTCACGGCCGTTCTCGACGATCTTGTGAAAGAGAATGATGTCGTTGCCCTGTACTCGAGACCCCTCGAAAGCGGGCTTCGCGGGAACGTCGGGCGCGGTGTGGCCTTCGCCGCCGTATGCGGCAAACAGAATGCCCGCATCGTTGTAGATCGCCGCTTCGCGTATGGAGGGACGCACTTTCAGCAGCGCGAGGTTCTCGCGCGCGGCAACCGGATCGTCGAAGGCGAGCGCGGCGACGCTCGAGCGCCCGAGTATGTCGGCCTGCGTGGTCAGGTCGCCGACGACGCGATCGTGATAGTCCCCCGAGTCGTACACGACCAGCGCGGCGACGGCGGTGACGAGCGCGACGAGCGTGGTTGCGAGCATGAGCACGAAGAGCTTGAGCCGGACCGATTGCCTCAGCCGGCGCAGCATCACGGGCTCCCGCGAACGTTGCGCGCGACCGCGAGCAGGCGCGAGCTCAGGCGCAGCCCGCGCTTCTCGGCGGACTCGAGCGAGATCTCGAAGCGCACCCGGTCCTCGGCGATGACGAAGTTGATCACGCTGCCCTGCTCGAGCGCACCTTCGACTTCGGACACCACCAGGGAATAGCGCGGCGCGGCGCGCAGGTGCTCGCGCAGGCGCGCCCTGTCGCTCCCGGAGATGAACAATATCTGCGCCGTGGGCACCGGGTCGGACGCGCCCACGCGGCGGATCTCGATCGGTCTGCCGCCGACGCTGCGTCCTGCGGTGATGGTGCGCAGGTGGTCGGCGACCCCGTCGGCGCCCGCGACCGCAATCACGAAAGGCGAATCCGGCTTCGCGAATGCGGTGTCCGGCCAGATCACGAAGTCGGCGAAGCGATACAGGAAAGCCGCTTTCACCCGCTGCTCCAGCGCACGGTCGGTCTCCGCCTGCGCCCTCGCGTCCGGAATGCCGAAGACATTGAGCGCGAAAACGAGCGCGAGCACGGCAGCTGTGAACGCCCGAAGGGCGCCCATGGCGACGTGTCGTCGGAAGGCTGTGCGTGGGGAGATCACGGGCGCCACAACGCCTTCACGAAGACGCCGCGCCCGTACTCGGCGCGGTTGGCGGCGGCGCCCCACTCGGGATGGCTGCGGTCGAAAAGATTCTGGAGCAGCAGCGAGAGCTGCAGCTCTTTAGACACGATCCAGCCGAAGCGTGCATCGACCGCGGTATACGCAGGCACCTGCGGGTTGGGAAGCGCACCCACGTAGCGGGCCATCACGTCGACCTCGTGACGCGGAGTGATGTCGAAAGCAGAGCGCAGCGTGATCCACCGGTTGGGGTCGTTGCCGAGGCCCGCGGCTGTCGCGGTGCTCGTGCTTCCCGGCTCCGGGCGCAGCGACTGGCGCAGCTCGACCCACCCCGCGTCGAGGCGCCACCGGGCGCTCGCGCGATACGTCCCCCACGCTTCGACGCCGCTGGTCGAGCCTTCCATGCGATTCTGGAAGACGGCGCCGCCCGGTTGCAGCTCGAAGCTGCGCAGCCGCTGGTGCTCGTGACGGAAAGCGGTGACCGAATACGACAGCGCGGAAGTCTCCTGCGCCCGGTAGCCGACCTCGAGCACGTTCGAGACTTCCGACTTGAAGTCGGGCCCGCCGGCGAGCAGAAAGGGCGCGCGTGCGGGGACGAACAATTCGCGATCGATGCGCGAAGGCGCACGCGCGACCCGGGACACCGCGCTCCACAGCAGCCGCTCGGGCGTGATGCGCCACGCGAGCCTCGCGTTCGGCAGCCATTCGTACCCGCTGTAGTCGTTGTGCTCGACTTTCACCCCGAGAGTCAGCGCGAGATCGGCGCGCAGGCGCCACTCGTCCTGAACGAACGCGTTGTACCAGCTCAGGTTTCGCGACGCCGGAAGGAAAGCGAGACCCGGGGTCAGATTTTCGATGTCGTCCCGGGCGTAACGATAACCCGCGCCCCACAACACGCGGTTGGATTTGGTCGCGTCGAAACCGTGCTGGAACTCAGCGTGGACGATATCGAGCTCTTCGCGGATCGAGCCCGGCTGATCGCGCTCCACACGGTCGTAATACGCCTGCGCCTGCACGTTCGAACCGTTCTCGCGTGCTTCGCTCCAGCGCAGCAACACGTTCGCCCCGCCGAGATTGCGCGATCCGCCGACCGGCTGCGCGATATCGGTCCGGTAAGCATCGCCCTGCAGCGTGAAGCCACGCCGCGCCGTGCCCCAGTCGGCGCGGAATCCCGCCTGCCCGCGCGTGCCGTCGTCGACGAGCGGCAGCCCATCGGCGCGCCGCGTATTGTCCTGATCGAAATACTTCCCGTACACCCGGTAGTGGCCGTCGGCGCCGAAGGTGCCGCCGTAGCGCGTGGTGGCGCCGCGTTGGCGATTGCCGGCGCCGGCCGCGACGAGCAGGCCCTGGGTATCGGCGGCGGGGCGCGTGATGACGTTGATCACCCCGCTGACCGCGTTCGCGCCCCACAAGGTGCCGCCCGGGCCGCTGATCACCTCGATGCGCAGCACGTCCTCGAGCACGACGTCCTGCACTTCCCAGAAGACGCCCGAAAAGAGCGGGCTGTACACGATCCGCCCGTCGATGAGCACGAGCAGCCGGTTGGCGAGGGTGTTGTTGAAGCCGCGGGCGCTGATCGCGTACTGCTGGGCATCCGCGCGGGCAACCTGCAGGTTGGGCGCAAGACGCAGCGCTTCAGGGAGCGTCGTCGCGCCGGAGCGCCGTATGTCTTCGCCCGTGATGACGTAGACCGCCGCGGCCGCCGCGCCGAGCGATTCCTCGCGCCGTGAAACCGAAGTGATGATGATGTCGCTGAGCTGCTCGAGACTCAATTCGGCGAGATCGGTCGCCGCGTCCACGGGCGCCGCGACGAGCGACCAGCAGAGCGCGAGCGCGACGTGCGCACTGCGCTCCAGGCGCAACCGACAGGCACGCGGGTAGCAACCCATCTATTGTTCTCCCTTCTGAAACGCCGTCACCCGACCACTGTTGCGGACACCCGCGGTGAGGTGCGCGTTATTCTAGCAGCGGGCGCTGCCGCTACCTGGCCGAAATGCGCATGTCATCGCAATGAGCGACCGTACGGTCGCGATCGTGACCGGCATTCATCTCACTGGCGCGAACGCAAGGTGCGTGCCGGGACTCGGGGCTGCGTCGCGGGCGCCGGTTCGTCCGACTTCGACGTGCCGGCCGGAACCTGTCCCGTGTACGGGAGAATAGCCCCGTCTCGCGCCGGATCGGAGCGAGGCTGCGGGCAGGACCGACCGGATCGATGTCCGCGTGTGCGGCCCGGACCGTCTCATCAAAAATGGAATCAGGAGGAGGTAACAATGAACGCAGTCACGCGCGCGGTCGCCGGTGCCGTATCGATGGGGTTGTGTGTCGCTGTCCTGATTCCCCCTGCCGCGGCGCAGACGAGCGTCAACCGTCCGATCCGCATCATCGTGCCGTACGTACCGGGCGGCGGCACCGACACGCTCGCGCGCCAGGTCGCGCCTTACCTCGCCGAAGAGTTCAGGCAGCAGGTGCTGGTCGACAACCGCCCCGGCGGCAGCAGCACGATCGGCACGCAGATGGTCGCCAAAGCGCCTCCCGACGGCGAGACGATCGGCATGATCGACGCCGCTTTCGTCATCAACCCGAGTCTGTTCGAGAAGCTTCCATACGATGCGCAGAAGGATTTCGCGCCGATCACGCTGATCGCCCTCTCGCCGCTCGTGCTGCTCGTGCATCCGACCGTGCCGGCGAAAACGGTACGCGAGCTGGTGGCGCTCGCGAAGCAGCAGCCGGGCAAGCTCCACTACGGCTCGGCGGGCAATGGCACCGCGGTCCACCTCGCCGGCGAGCAGTTCCGCGCCGTGACGGGAGGCAAGGTCGAGCACATCCCGTACAAAGGCTCGGGCCAGGCGATCACCGACCTGCTCGGCGGCCAGATCGAAATGGCTTTCACGGTACAGTCCGGCGCCAAGCCGCACATGCTCGCCGGACGCCTGAGAGCACTGGCGATCACGACACCCAAGCGCACCGCGGTCCTTCCCGAGGTTCCTACGTTTACCGAAGCCGGGTACCCCGGCGTCGACGCGAAGTCAATCAACGGGCTCATCGCGCCGCAAGCGACTCCGCGCGATTACATCAACCGTGTGCATCGCACCATCGTGCAGGCGCTCAACAAGCGCGAGCTGCAGGACCGCCTGAACGACCTCGGCTTCGAGCGCGTGGGGAACACGCCAGAGGAATTCGCCGCTTACATCCGAAGCGAGATCGTGAAATGGGGCAGCGTGGTGAAATCGTCGGGCGCCAAAGCCGCCCTGTAAATCGGGGACAGACCCCGATATTCACATTTGTGAATATCGGGGTCTGTCCCCGATTACGTTATTCGTAGGTCTTGATCATGTCGAGCGTCGATTCGTTGCCGAGCGCGTCGAAGTGATCCGCGAGCCAGCGGTCGGCCGTCGCCATGCCGAGCTCGTGCAGGTAGGTGAGGAACTTCCAGTCGGCGTTGAACTTGCTCGAGCTGCCGAGCTCGC
>JAQGMV010000074.1 GCA_028292225.1 Betaproteobacteria bacterium | reverse complement strand
CAAGCCGCGCCGGGTCCGCCATGACGGCGGAGATCGGGCTCATGAAAGCGACCGAGCAACTCGCCGCGATGGAAATGATGGCGGTCGATCCGATCGCGCGCGTGGTTGCGCCGCGGTTCTGGGCCGGTGTCATTTCGATGCCCCTGCTCGCGGCGCTGTTCAGCGCGATGGGCATATTCGGTGGCTATCTCGTCGGCGTCGTATTGATCGGGGTCGATGAAGGCTCGTTCTGGTCGCAGATGAAGGCCGCGGTCGATTTCCGCAACGATATCCTCAACGGCGTCATCAAGAGTTTCGTATTCGGGATCGCGGTCACCTGGATCTCGCTTTTCGAAGGCTACGATGCGCCGCCGACCGCGGAAGGCGTGTCCGGTGCGACCACCCGCACGGTCGTCACATCGTCGCTAGCGATACTGGGACTCGACTTTTTGCTCACCTCTTTCATGTTTCGGGGGCTTTGATGGAACGCTCGAAGCTCGACCTCTGGGTCGGACTGTTCGTCTGCGCCGGTATCGGCGCGCTGCTGGTGCTCGCCATGAAAGTCGGCAATATGACGAGCATCGGAATCGGTAATCAGACCTATACCCTGACCGCGAATTTCGACAATATCGGCGGTTTGAAGCCGCGCGCTGCAGTCAAGAGCGCCGGCGTGGTGGTGGGGCGCGTTACATCGATCGGTTTCGACAATCAGCGCTTCAACGCGCGCGTCGTGCTGAGCATCGATGGACAGTACAAGTTTCCGAAAGACACCACGGCATCGATCTTGACCTCCGGCCTGCTCGGCGAGCAGTACATCGGGCTCGAAGCGGGCGGCGACTCGGCCAACCTCGCCAACGGCGATGCGCTCAAGCTCACCCAATCCGCCGTCGTCCTCGAAAAGCTGATCAGCCAGTTCCTGTACAGCAAAGCGGCCGAAGGCGGCGATACCGCCAAAAAGTGACGTCGTCGCCCAGGCCGAACGCGCCGGGCAACCAAGCGGGAGGAATCACCATGAAGCAACTCGTTACCGCGATATTTTTCGCACTCGCCACCACATCGTCGTTCGCGATTGCGGACGTCGCGCCCGACGTGCTCGCGCGCAGCGTCACCGACGAAGTGCTCGCGATCGTTCGCGCGGACAAGGACCTGCAGGCCGGCCACCCGCAGAAAGTCGCGCAGCTCGTCGAGACCAAAGTGCTGCCGCACTTCAATTTCACGCGCATGACCCAGCTCGCGGTCGGCCGCAACTGGCGGCAGGCGACGCCTGAGCAGCAGAAAATCCTCACGGACGAATTCCGCACGCTGCTGGTGCGCACCTACACGACGGCATTCACAGGCTACAAGAACCAGACGATCGAGTACCGCCCGCTTCGCATGGCGCCGACCGACACCGACGTCACGGTGAAATCGGTGATCAAGCAGCCCACGGGCCAGCCGATCTCGGTCGATTACAGCATGGAAAAGCAGGGCGCCGCGTGGAAGGTCTACGACGTGAAGATCGAAGGCATCAGCCTCGTCGAAAACTACCGCAACACGTTCAATGCCGAGGTCCAGCGCACAGGCGTTGACGGTCTGATCAAGGTGCTCAGCGAGAAGAACAAGTCGCTCGGCGCGCAGGTGTCGCGCTGATGCTCGTCTTTGAGGCCGGCCGGTGCTCGGTCCAGGGCCCGCTCACGATGACCAACGTGACGAAGGTGCTGGAGGAGAGCAAGGCGCTCTTCCAGGGGCCGCAGATCGTCGTCGACCTCGCTGCCGTGACCGAAGTCGACTCGGCGGCGTTGAGCCTGCTGCTCGAATGGCGCCGGCTCGCCGCGGCTGACAAACGCACGATCGAATACCGGAATCTGCCCGCCAATCTGAGGACGCTCGCCGATCTCTACGGCGTGTCCGAGTTGCTGCCCGCTTCCTGAAGCACACCTGCGGCGAGATCAAGCCGCCTCGCAAACCTTCCGTGACTCCCGCAATCCAGGTCGATCGCGTTTCGAAAAGCTTCGGCGGCGTGCAGGCGCTCGGCGGAGTCAGTCTCGAAGTCCAGCAGGGCGAGTTCTTCGGTCTGCTCGGGCCCAACGGCGCAGGCAAGACCACTCTCATCAGCATCATCGCGGGCCTGACTCGCGCAACCGGGGGAACCACCCGGGTGATGGGCCACGACGTGGTCGAGGATTACCGCGCCGCGCGCCGCGCGCTCGGGGTCGTCCCGCAGGAGCTCGTGTTCGATCCGTTCTTCACGGTTCGCGAAGCGCTCCAGATCCAGTCGGGTTACTACGGCATCCGCGACAACGACGCGTGGATCGAGGAAGTCATCGAGCATCTCGACCTCACCTCGAAAGCGGATACCAACATGCGCGCGTTGTCAGGCGGCATGAAAAGACGCGTGCTCGTCGGCCAGGCGCTGGTGCACAAGCCGCCGGTGATCGTGCTCGACGAGCCGACTGCGGGCGTGGACGTGGAGCTGCGCCAGGCGTTGTGGCGCTTCATCCGGCGTCTGAACCGCGACGGCCACACGATCGTGCTGACGACGCATTACCTGGAGGAAGCCGAAGCGCTGTGCGGGCGCATCGCGATGCTCAAGCAGGGCCAGATCGTCGCGCTGGATACGACCCGGAACCTGCTCAACCGGCACTCCGGTTGTTACGTCGTGCTGCGCGTCGAGCCCGATCGCCTGCCGGACGCGCTCGCCGCGCACGTGACCGAGCGCCTCGAAGGCGGCGCCTACCGGCTCGCGCTGAAGAACTACGATGAAGTCGAGAACCTGATGGCGACGCTGCGCGCCGCCGGCATCAAGGTGCACGAGATGGAAGTGATGCAGCCGGATCTGGAAGAGGTTTTCGTCCAGATCATGCAGAAAGCGGGAACGGTAAACGGTAAACCGTGAACCGCGCAGACCGAATGGTGAACCTGGAGCTTGTCACTTGTCGATACGGCTTACCGCTGACCGTTTGCCGTTGACGGTCCTTCAATGACCGGCTTCTACACGCTCTTCTACAAGGAATGGCTGCGTTTCTGGAAAGTCAAAGTGCAGACGATCCTCGCGCCGGTGCTTACTGCGCTGTTGTATCTGCTCGTCTTCGCCCATACCCTGCGCAGCCACGCCGAAGTCTATCCGGGCGTCGAATACACGGCGTTCCTCGTGCCGGGTCTCGCGATGATGGCGGTGTTGCAGAACGCTTTCGCAAACAGCTCGTCGAGCCTGATGCAGTCGAAAATGACCGGCAACATCGTTTTCGTGCTGCTGCCGCCGCTGTCGCACCGGGAGTTCTTCCTGGCGTACCTGCTCGCCGCGATGGCGCGCGGGCTCGTCGTCGGCGCAGGCGTGTTCGTGGCGGCGATGGCGTTCGTCGACGTTCCGCTGGCGAACCCGGGGTGGGCGCTCGCTCATGCCATCGCCGGAAGCGGGTTCATGGGGGCGCTCGGGGTGATCGCGGGAATTCAGTCGGATAAGGTGGACCAGCTCGCGGCTTTCCAGAATTTCATCATCCTGCCGCTCACGTTCCTGTCGGGCGTGTTCTACTCGATCCATTCCCTGCCGCCGTTCTGGCAGACCTTCTCGCACTTCAACCCGATCTTCTACATGATCGACGGGTTCAGGTACGGTTTTTTCGGCCAGGCGGACGTTTCACCGTGGCTCTCGCTCACGATTGTGACCTCGAGTTTCCTGGCCTTATCATTGCTGACTTTCCTGCTCATCCGCTCCGGATACAAGCTCCGACACTGACCTATCGGAGTGTTTAATGTTCAGTGTTGAGTGTTTAGTCGGGTGCCGGTTACATCGGCCTTAGCTATTAGCCACCAACCTGACCACTAAAGACTCAACACTCAACACTCAACACTGGACTTCATAGTGGATCCCACTCTCATCAAGCAGTACATCGAGGAAGGCCTCGAATGCGATCACGTCGAGGTCTCCGGCGACGGACGCCATTTCGAAGCCGTGATCGTCAGCCCGCTTTTCCGGGACAAACCCAAAGTCCGCCAGCACCAGCTCGTTTACGCGGCGCTCGGCGATCGCATGCGTGAGGACATCCACGCGCTGTCGATGAAAACGCTGACTCCCGAAGAGTGGAAGGGGCAGTAGAGCGTGGACAAGCTGGTCATTGAAGGCGGCGTGCGGCTCGAAGGCGAAGTCGCGATATCCGGCGCCAAGAACGCAGCGCTGCCGATTCTTTGCGCGTCGCTGCTTACCCGCGACGCACTCACCGTCGAGAACGTGCCGCACCTGAGGGACGTCACGACGATGCTCAATCTTCTGGGGCAGATGGGTGTCGCGATCTCGGTCGACGAGAAGCTCGGCGTGGAGCTCAGGTCCGCCGAGATCAACCAGGCGGTGGCGCCGTACGAGCTCGTCAAGACGATGCGGGCCTCGGTGCTGACGCTCGGGCCGCTGCTGGCGCGCTGCGGGGAAGCGCGCGTGTCGCTGCCGGGAGGCTGCGCGATCGGCCTGCGCCCGGTCGACCAGCACATCAAAGGCCTGCAGGCGATGGGCGCGACCATCAGCATCGAGCAGGGCGACATGATCGCGCGCGCGGGAAGGCTCAAAGGCGCGCGCATCTGCACCGATCTGGTTACCGTGACAGGCACCGAAAACCTGATGATGGCGGCGACTCTCGCCGAAGGCGTCACCACGATCGAAAATGCCGCGCGCGAGCCCGAAGTCGTCGATCTCGCGAGCTGCCTCGTCGCGATGGGCGCGAAGATCGAAGGCGCGGGGACCGACATCATCCGCATCGAAGGTGTCGAGCGCCTGCACGGCGCGCGCCACCGGGTGATGCCCGACCGCATCGAGACCGGAACCTTCCTCGCCGCCGCCGCAGCCACCCACGGAGACGTGCGTCTCACCGACACCCGCCCCGACATTCTCGAGTCGGTCCTGGACAAGCTTCGCGAATGCGGGGCGGACATCGAGACCGGCGCGGACTGGATTCATCTGAAGATGAATGGGCACCTGAACGCGGCTAACGCCCGCACCGCGCCTTACCCCGCGTTTCCGACCGACATGCAGGCGCAGTTCATGGCGTTGAACACGGTGGCGACCGGAACCTCGCTCATCACCGAGACGATTTTCGAAAACCGTTTCATGCACGTGCAGGAGTTGGTGCGCCTCGGCGCGGACATCGAGTTCGAAGGCAACACCGCTGTCGTCAAAGGCGTGCCTCACCTCGAAGGCGCAATCGTCATGGCGACCGACCTGCGCGCCTCGGCAGGTCTCGTGCTCGGCGGTTTGATCGCACACGGTAAGACGACGATCGAGCGGGTCTACCATCTCGACCGCGGCTACGAGCGGATCGAGGAAAAGCTTTCGAAGCTGGGGGCGAAGATCGACCGGGTGCGATAGTGCTTGTCGTAAATCGTGAATGGTAAATCGTGACGAGCGCCGTGACCGTCGAGGCCGTCGTTCTAACGATTTACCTTTACGAAACAGGTAGTTCTAGATCCTTCTCGTACGGCTCGGCCTGGTAGTGGAAAGGCACGGGGCCGTCGGGCTGGCCGCGGATGAACTGGTGCACGAACGGGTGATCGGAGCTCTTCACTTCTTCGGTGGTGCCGTGCGCGACGACGACGCCGTCGGCGATGAAGTACACGTAATCGATCACCTTCAGCGCCTGTTGCGCGTCGTACGAGACCACGATCGAGGTGAGCCCCAGCGCGTCGTTGAGCCTGCGGATGAGATTGCCGATCACGTTGCAGGAGATCGGGTCGAGGCCCGAGAACGGCTCGTCGTACATCATCAGCATCGGATCGAGCGCGATGGCGCGTGCGAGCCCGACTCGCCTCTGCATCCCGCCCGAGAGCTCGGCAGGCATCAGGCTCGCGGCGCCGCGTAAGCCCACCGCATTGAGCTTCATCAGCACCAGATCATTGATCATGTCTTCGGGCAGGTCGGTCTTCTCGCGCATCTGGAAAGCGATGTTCTCGAAAACCGACAGGTCGGTGAAAAGCCCGCCCTGCTGGAACTGCATGCCCATGCGACGGCGCAGCGCGTAGAGCTCGCCGCGGCCCAACTCGTGCACGTTTTTGCCCATTACCCTGACTTCGCCGCGCTGGGGCGTTCGCTGCCCGCCGATGAGGCGCATGAGCGTGGTCTTGCCCGAGCCGCTCGCGCCCATGATGCCGACGATTTTTCCCTGCGGAATCGTCAGGTTCACATCGCGAAAGATCTCGTGCGCGCCGTACGAAAACGCGAGGCCGGAGATTTCGACCAGGGGTGCGGTAGCCATGGCGCTGGAGTTTAGCCGGAGTGGTTTTGCGTTACAATTCAATCCTCTCTGCTTCGCCTCCGAACTGCCTCCCAATGATCACGATCGCGCTCTCCAAGGGCCGCATCTTCGACGAGACCGTGCCGCTGCTCGCCGCGGCAGGGATCGCGACCCGGGAGGACCCCGAGACCTCGCGCAAGCTGATCCTCACGACCAACCGAAGTGACGTCCGGGTGATCATCGTGCGCGCGACCGACGTTCCCACCTACGTGCAGTACGGCGCGGCCGACATCGGCGTCGCCGGCAAGGACGTGCTCGACGAGCACGGCGGGCATGGGGTCTACCAGCCGCTCGACCTGAAGATCGCCCGCTGCCGCATGATGGTCGCGGTCGCCGAAGGCTTCGACTACCTGCAGGCGGTGCGGCAGGGTGCGCGCCTGCGGGTCGCGACCAAATATGTGCAGACTGCGCGCGAGCACTTTGCAACCAAAGGCGTGCACGTCGACCTCATCAAGCTTTACGGGTCGATGGAGCTCGCGCCTCTGGTCGGTCTCGCCGACGCGATCGTCGATCTCGTGAGCACCGGCAATACGCTCAAGGCGAATGGACTTCGCGCGGTCGAGGAAGTCGCCCCGGTGTCGGCGCGCCTCATCGTCAACCAGGCGTCGCTCAAGTTGAAGCGCGCGCTGGTGCAGCCGCTGCTCGACGCTTTCGGCCGGGCGGCGGCATGATGCGCCGTCTTGTCAGCACCGAAGCGGACTTCGCCGCGGTCCTCGAAAAGCTGCTCGCTTTCGAAAGCGCGCAGGACGGACAGGTCGACGCCACCGTCGCCGCCATACTCGCGGACGTCAAGGCACGCGGTGACGCTGCGCTCGTTGAATACACGCGCCGCTTCGACCGAGTGGAGGCGAACGATGCGCGCGATCTCGAAATCGGCAGGAGCGAGTGCGAGCGCGCGCTTGCAGGACTGTCTTCGGCGCAGCGGTCGGCGCTCGAGACGGCCGCGGAGCGAGTGCGCGACTATCACGAGCGGCAGCGGGCGCAGTCGTGGTCGTACCAGGACGCCCATGGCAACGAGCTCGGCCAGCGCGTGACCGCGCTCGACCGCGTCGGTGTGTACGTGCCCGGCGGAAAGGCCGCGTATCCGTCGTCGGTCATCATGAATGTCATGCCTGCGAAAGTCGCCGGCGTCGGTGAAATCGTGATGGCGGTGCCCACGCCGCACGGCGAGCGCAATCCGCTCGTGCTCGCTGCGGCCGCGCTGTGCGGGGTCGACCGCCTGTTTGCCATCGGCGGCGCCCAGGCTGTCGGCGCGATGGCGTACGGCACCGCGACGGTTCCCGCGGTCGACAAGATCGTCGGTCCGGGCAATGCATACGTCGCTGCGGCCAAGCGCCGTGTCTTCGGCGTCGTCGGCATCGATATGGTCGCGGGGCCTTCCGAAATACTGGTCGTCTCCGACGGCGCGAGCGATCCGGACTGGATCGCGATGGACCTCTTCTCGCAGGCCGAGCACGACGAGCTCGCACAGGCGATCCTGGTCTCGCCGGACAATCAGTTCCTCGACGCGGTCGCAGCGAGCATCGAGCGCCTGCTTCCGGAAATGCCGCGGCACGCCGTCATACGCGAATCGCTCGCGGGGCGCGGGGCGCTGATCGAAGTGCGCGATCTCTTCGAGGCGTGCGACCTCGTCAATCGCATCGCGCCCGAGCACCTCGAGCTGTCGGTCGAAGACCCCGATCCGCTGCTCGAAAAAATACGTCACGCCGGCGCGATTTTCGTCGGCCGCTACGCTTCCGAAGCGCTGGGCGATTACTGTGCAGGGCCGAACCACGTGCTGCCGACGTCCGGCACCGCGCGATTTTCGTCGCCGCTGGGCGTATACGATTTCCAGAAGCGCTCGAGCCTGATCCGCATCTCGCGTGAAGGCGCCTTGAGCCTCGGCAAAATCGCCTCCGAGCTCGCGCACGGTGAAGGTCTCACGGCCCACGCGCGCTCGGCCGAATACCGCATGGCCTGACGCATGGCGAGCAAGCCCGAAGCCATTATCCGCGATGAGATTCGAGCCCTCGCCGCGTACCACGTCCCCGACTCGAGCGGCATGGTGAAGCTCGACGCGATGGAGAATCCGTACCGCCTGCCCGCGGACGTGCGCGGGCGCATCGCGGAGCTCGTCGCGAACGCGCAGATCAATCGCTATCCGGATGCCGCGGCGGGAGCGCTCAAGGCGCGCCTGCGCGATGCGCTCGGGATGCCTGAGGATGCAGAGCTGATCCTCGGCAACGGATCCGACGAGCTCATCCAGATGCTGATGATGGCGACGGCCCGGGCGAATGCGAAAGCGCTCAGCGTCGACCCCACGTTCGTCATGTTCCGGCTGATCGCGTCGTACTGCCGGATGGATTACGTGAGCGTGCCGCTGCAAGCGGATTTCTCGCTCGACACCGAGCGCATGCTCATCGCACTCGAAAAACACAGGCCCGCCCTCGTTTTCCTCGCATATCCGAACAACCCCACGGGGAACCTGTTCGACGCCGAATCGATCGAGCGCATCATTCGCGCGGCGCCGGGGCTCGTCGTCGTCGACGAGGCGTATCACGCGTTTGCCGGCCGCACCTTCATGACGCGGCTCGCCGAATTCGACAACCTGCTCGTCATGCGCACGCTGTCGAAGTCAGGGCTCGCGGGGCTGCGGCTCGGGCTGCTTGCGGGTGCGCGCGAATGGCTGCATCACATCGACAAAGTGCGCCTGCCTTATAATGTCGGCGTGCTCACTCAACTCGTCGCCGAAGAGGCGCTCCAGCATCGTTCGCTGCTCGACCAGCAGGCCGCCGTGATCAGGGCCGAGCGCACGCGCCTCGACGCCGCGTTGAGCGCCATGCCCGGCACGAACGTTTATCCCAGCGATGCGAATTTCATCCTCTTCAGGACAGCGGCTGCCCCGCGCGTTTTCGACGCGCTCAAACAGCGCGGCGTGCTGGTGAAAAACCTTCACGGTTCGCATCCCGCGCTCGATGGATGTCTTCGCGTCACCGTCGGCACGCCCGACGAGAACGACCGCTTTCTCGCCGCGCTCGGCGAGTCGCTCGCATGAACACACTGAATACCGGACCGTTGAAGATGCGCGAGGCCCAGGTCACCCGCAATACGCTGGAAACCCGGATCGTGGTGAAGCTCAACCTCGACGGCACCGGCCATGCGCGGCTGGCGACGGGCGTGCCTTTCCTCGACCACATGCTCGACCAGATCGCGCGCCACGGCGTCTTCGATCTCGACGTCGAAGCGAAAGGGGATCTGCACATCGACGCGCACCATACCGTCGAGGACGTGGGGATCACGCTCGGCCAGGCGCTTGCGAAAGCGATCGGCGACAAAAAAGGCGTGCGTCGCTATGGACACGCCTACGTTCCGCTCGACGAGGCGCTCTCGAGGGTCGTCGTCGACCTGTCAGGCCGGCCCGGTCTCGAGTTCAACATCGCTTTCACCCGTGCGCGCATCGGCGATTTCGACGTCGACCTCGTTCACGAATTCTTCCAGGGTTTCGTCAACCACGCGCTCGTGACGCTGCACGTCGACAACCTGAGCGGCACCAACGCGCATCACCAGGCGGAGACCGCGTTCAAGGCTTTCGGCCGCGCGCTCCGCATGGCGGTCGAACTTGACCCGCGAACCGGCGGCGTGCCGTCGACCAAAGGCACGCTTTAGAGCCTGCGCAAGACCGGAGGAACGAACGGCGTGAGCTACGCATGACAGACATCGCAGTCGTCGATTACGGAATGGGCAATCTGCGCTCGGTCACCAAGGCGATCGAGCACGTGGCCCCGCAGTGCACCGTCACGCTCACGAGCGATCCCGAGGTGGTTCGCAGCGCCGGCCGGGTCGTATTCCCGGGCCAGGGTGCGATGCGCGACTGCATGCGTGAAATGGATGGTCTCGAACTGCGCAGCGCGATCGTGTCAGCCGCGCGTGAAAAACCTTTCCTCGGCATCTGCATCGGGCTGCAGATGCTGTTCGAGCACAGCGAGGAAGGCGACACGAAGGGGCTCGGTCTGCTCCCGGGCAGGGTGCGCCGGTTTCCGGCTGCCGGAATGGCCGATGCCGCGGGCAACAAGCTCAAAGTCCCGCACATGGGATGGAACGAAGTGCACCAGAGTGGTTCGCACCCGATGTGGAACGGCATCCCTGACGGGACCCGGTTCTATTTCGTGCACAGCTACTTCGCGGAGCCCGCACAGCCGGATCTCGTGGCCGCGTACAGCCTTTATCCGTTTCCGTTTACGTGCGCCGCCGCGGCAGGCAACATCTTCGCGGTGCAGTTCCACCCCGAGAAAAGCCACGACGCAGGCCTGCGGCTGCTCGCGAATTTCACGACGTGGCAGCCGCAAAGCGGGGCGGGCGAGGCGTCCTTTGATCGTGTCGCAGCTTGATTACAAGCGAGCGATACTTGCTGTAGTATGATGAAAACGTAAAAACGGCACGCCCCGAATCCCCAGCTGCATTCCGCGCCGCAACGCATCTCGACCCGCTTCCGACATCTATCCAATCGACGAGAGATCCCCTCCCGTCTCACGCTGCACTCGCTCCGCCATGCTCATCATCCCCGCCATTGACCTGAAAGATGGAAAATGCGTGCGCCTGAAACAGGGCGACATGACTGACGCCACCGTTTTCTCCGACGATCCGACGGCGACCGCCCGACACTGGCTGGCGCAGGGCGCGAGGCGGCTGCATCTCGTCGACCTGAACGGCGCAGCCGCGGGTAAGCCGAAGAACGAGAGCGCGATCCGCGCGATCGCGGACGCGGTCGGCGACAGGATGCCGATACAGCTCGGCGGCGGCATACGCGATCTCGACACGATCGAGCGTTACCTCGACCAGGGCGTGAGCTACGTCATCATCGGAACGGCGGCGGTGAAAACCCCGGGATTCCTGCATGACGCATGCACCGCTTTCGGCGGGCACGTGCTCGTCGCGCTCGACGCCAAAGACGGCAAGGTCGCGGTCGACGGCTGGTCCAAAATGACCGGTCACGACGTGATCGATCTCGCGAAAAAGTTCGAGGATTACGGCGTCGAAGCCATCATCTACACCGACATCGGACGCGACGGCATGCTGACGGGCGTCAACATCGACGCGACGGTCGCGCTGGCCCGGCAGCTCACGGTGCCGGTCATCGCGAGCGGCGGGTTGACCGATCTCGAGGACGTCAAAGCGCTCTGCGCGGTGCAGGCCGAAGGCATCACCGGCGCCATCACCGGCCGCGCGGTGTACCAGGGCACGCTCAATTTCGCCGAAGCGCAGAAGGTGGCGGATCAGCTCTCGGGCCGCAAAGCCGACGCGTAACGTTCCGTGAACGGTCAGCGGTAAACGGTAAACCGTAACCAGGGGCGGGCAGCTCGGCGCAGGCAGGCCAGTGTCTGGTCGCCGCCATTCACATCCCCAGCATCGACAGCGAACTCACGGTTTACCGCTTACCGTTTACGCGCCCCTAACACATGCTCGCCAAACGCATCATTCCCTGCCTCGACGTGAACGCGGGCCGAGTCGTCAAAGGCGTGAACTTCGTCGGCTTGCGCGACGCGGGCGACCCCATCGAGATCGCCCGGCGCTACGACGAGCAGGGCGCGGACGAGCTCACCTTTCTCGACATCACCGCCAGCAGCGACGAGCGTGGCCTCATCCTCGACATCATCGAGTCGGTGGCGGCGCAGGTCTTCATTCCGCTGACCGTCGGCGGCGGCGTGCGCAGCGTGGAAGATGTTCGGCGGCTCCTCAATGCGGGCGCCGACAAGGTGAGCATCAACACCGCTGCGGTGCAGAATCCCCAGCTCGTCGCCGACGCGGCCGATCGTTACGGCGCCCAGTGCATCGTCGTCGCGGTGGACGCGAAACGCGTCCCGGGCGCGTCACCGCCTGCGTGGGAAGTGTTCACTCACGGCGGACGGCGCTCGACGGGGCTCGACGCCGTCGAATGGGGCCGCAGGATGCAGGCGCTTGGCGCGGGCGAAATCCTGCTGACGAGCATGGACCGCGACGGCACGCGCTCTGGCTTCGATATCGAGCTCACCCGGGCATTCTCCGACGCGCTCACGGTCCCGGTGATCGCCAGCGGCGGCGTGGGCAATCTCGAGGACCTCGCCGACGGTGTACTGAAAGGTCACGCCGACGCGGTCCTGGCCGCGAGCATTTTTCATTACGGCGAGTTCACGGTGCGGCAGGCGAAAGAGCATATGGCGCGGCGCGGGATCGAAGTGAGGCTGTGAGGGGGAAACGGTGAACGGTAAGCCGTCACAATCGTTACCCGAGTCCGCCTCGTCCCGTTAGTCTTCACGGTTCACCGTTTACCGTTTACCCTTCACGCAATGGATTGGTTAGAACAAGTCAACTGGACCTCCGACGGTCTCGTGCCCGCGGTGACGCAGGACGCCGCGTCCGGTCGCGTGCTGACGCTCGCGTGGATGAACCGCGAAGCGCTGCGCAAGACCGTCGAGACGGGGGAAGCGCACTACTGGTCGCGCTCGCGCGCGAAGCTCTGGCACAAGGGCGAAGAATCGGGGCATGTGCAGAAAGTGCGATCGGTGCGGCTCGATTGCGACGAGGACGTGGTCCTGCTCGAAGTCGAGCAGAAAGGCGGCATCGCCTGTCACACCGGCCGCGAGAGCTGCTTCTTCCGGAAGCTCGAGAACGGGCAGTGGGTCGCGACCGATCCCGTCCTGAAGGACCCGCGCGAGATCTACGGAAAATAAGATGAGCGACGCCCCGCGCCGGACCGCCGATGCCGACATCCTCGACCGCCTTGCAGCGACCATACGGGCGCGGCTCGAGGGCGATGCGGGAAGCTCGTATGTCGCCAGCCTCGCGGCGAAAGGGCAGGACGCGATCCTGAAGAAGGTCGCCGAAGAGGCCGCCGAGACCCTGCTCGCCTCCAAGGACGGTGATAAACTGCATCTCATACGGGAAACCGCGGACCTCTGGTTCCACTGCATGGTGTTGCTCGCATGGCACGGTGCCGGACCGGAAGACGTGCTCGCGGAGTTACGGCGGCGTGAAGGCACCTCAGGAATCGAGGAGAAAGCATCCCGCCGCTAGATACGCGCAGCGGAAGGCAGCATCCCGCCGCTATTACGTGCGGCGAAAGGCAGCATCCCGCCGCCAGACGAGCCGCCGGTCGAGAGCACAGGACCGCTTGATGCATTGCGGCGTACCTCACAGCGCGGAATCCAATGCGCGCCAACCAATACAGGAGTTCGGGATATGGGTTCGTTCAGCATCTGGCATTGGCTGATCGTATTGCTCGTCGTGGTGCTCATCTTCGGCACGAAGAAGCTGCGCAACCTCGGTACCGACCTCGG
>JAQGMV010000543.1 GCA_028292225.1 Betaproteobacteria bacterium | reverse complement strand
GCTCAGGATTTGAGAGTAGCCATGTCGATCGAGAATCGATACTTCACATCCGACCTGAGCAGTCTCTCGTACGCTTCGTTCACCTTCTGAATCGGGATCACCTCGACGTCGGCGGTGATGTCGTGTTCGCCGCAGAAATCGAGCATCTCCTGCGTCTCCGCGATACCGCCGATCGGCGAGCCCGAGAGGCTGCGACGCCCGAATATCAGGCCAAACGCGGCCACCGCGAGCGGCTTCTCCGGCGCGCCAACCAGCGTGATGTTGCCATCACGCCGCAGCAGATTGATGTAGGCGTTGATATCGTGGTCGGCGGCGACGGCATCGAGAATGAAGTCGAAGCTGCCGGCGTGCTTCTGCATCTCGTTGGCGTTGCGCGACACGACGACTTCGTCGGCGCCGAGGCGCAGCGCGTCATCCTTCTTGTTCGGCGAAGTCGTGAATGCAACCACGTGAGCGCCGAGCGCACGAGCGATCTTCACCGCCATGTGACCGAGGCCGCCGATACCGACCACGCCGACTTTCTTGCCTTTGGTGACGCCCCAGTGCCGCATCGGCGAATACGTCGTGATCCCCGCACACAGGAGCGGCGCGGCTCCGGCGAGGTCGAGATTCGAAGGCACGCGCAGGACGAAGCGTTCGTCGACGACGATGCTCTCCGAGTAGCCGCCGTAGGTGACGCCGCCCAAGTGCTTGTCAGGCGAGTTGTAGGTCAGGGTCGCATTCGGGCAGAACTGCTCGAGGCCCGCCCGGCATTCGGAGCAGGTGCCGTCGGAATCGACCAGGCACCCGACCGCAGCGAGATCGCCCTGCTTGAACCTGGTGACTGCTGAGCCGACGCTGGTGACGCGTCCGACGATCTCGTGACCGGGAACGCACGGGTAGACGGTCGGCATGAAGCCGCTCCACTCGTTACGGACCTGGTGAAGATCGGAGTGGCAGATGCCGCAGAAGAGGATGTCGATCTGCACGTCGCTTTCCGACGGTTCACGTCGCGGGATCGTGGCGGAGGCCAGCGGCGATTTCGGGCTGGCAGCGGAATAGGCTTTAGCTTGATACATGGATTTAAGCTCCTATGACTTTCCGTTCCGTTGGCACCTGCAGTTTACGCGCGCGCGTTATCGCGCGTTGGACGCCAGATTGCGCAGTTAATGCGGCGGGCAGCAGTAGGCTACGCGCTTTCGCTCGGCATTCCGTCCGAACGCGCATTCAAGGAGCGTGAGCGTAACGGCAAGATCGGCAGTCCTGTCGCGCCCGAAGTACATCGGAAACCGGTCACGCTTACCGAACGACGCGCTTGGATCGTCAGCTTTCCGGCCGGCGTACGAATGCCTGGGCCACCTCGGCGGCGTCGGTCAACGCCCTGTCGGCGCCGTCGAAGAGCCTGCTCATCATGAGGAATGCATGCGGTACCCCGGGGTAGCGCCTGACCGTGTGCGGGATCCCTGCAGACTCCAGGCGCTCGGCGAATTCCATGGTGTCGGTGATCAGCGGGTCGCACTCCCCGACGCCCAGCCACGTGGGCGGCAACCGCGACAGATCGGCGTGGAGCGGCACGGCTGCGGTGTTCGCCCCGGAGTCGCCGAGAAAGTTGCTCCATACCCAGCGCGAGTATTCGCGGCTGCGCTCGCTGGGTCCGGAAAAATTCCCATAGAACAAAACAAGACCATTCACCTGCTCGTTGCCAAGCCGGCTTGCAGCCAGCGCAGATAAGGTCGCCCCCGCGGACTCGCCGATCAGCACCATCCTCCCGGAGTCGATTCCCAGCGATGTCCCCTCGGTGCGTAACCATCGGACGGCGGCGAGAAGCTCATCGAGCTGGACGGGGAAGCGAGCCTCCGGCGCGCAGTGATAATCGACGCCGCACACCGCCATGCCGCTCTTCCGCGCGAGCAATCGCATCGTCCGATCGTGCGAGTCGAGATCGCCCGCCCACCAGCCGGCGCCGCGGGTGAAGACGAGGACCGGTAGCGGCTTCGCCAGCGAGGGAAAATACAGGCGAACGCGAAACGGGGCGAAGTCGGTCCGCAGCGTGTAGTCCTGAACGGCCGCAACCTCCGGGACCTCGCCTGCGAGAAACTGGAAGTAACGACGCTGCATCTCCCGCGCTTGCGTCAAAGGCATCTTCAACGGATCGGCGGTTCCCATGCCTGCCTTTTTCACTTCGTCCGTTGCGCGGACGTAGTCGGGATCGAGCGCCGCGGTCATTGCGGGCCGCCGTTCGCCAGGAGTCGGCCCCACCCTCGTACCGGGGGCGCAACGCCGTTCGAAATCAACCGCCACACCTGAGCGATGGGATTGGTGACCACGGGCTTACCGAAGTCCTCTTCCAGTATCGGCACCGCGGCGAGACTGCGCCATGCGCCGCCCGGCAGGAGCAGGCCGTCCGCGTCGGGCGCTTTTCGCATCGCTTCGCGCCCGAGCTGGAACGCGAGCTTCACGCCCTCCTCGATGCTCATCGAGAACGCCTGCTTGGCCCACTGCCCCACGCTCGTGACGGCCAGCACTTCGAAACCCGCCGAGGCAAGATAGGCGACGAGCTTGTCGTTGAGCTCGTGCGACCAGCGGCTCGCGATCGCGATGCGTCGCATTCCGAGGTAGCGCATCGCGTCGACCGTCGCTTCCGATTGTGCATCGGCGAATACGCCTGTGCGCTCCGCCGTTTCCTTCAGCAGCTCCAGCAGCCGTGTTCGTCCAAGCTGCGAAGCGATGGGAAAACCCGAGAGCGAAATGCTGTTCGCACCCTGCGCGGCGAGCTGATCGACGCAGCCCCAGTAGCGGTTCTCGATCGCTTCGTCCACCCCGCTTTTGGTGTAGTCGGAGATTTCGATCGAGCACGAGATGCGGCGCACATCCGGCGGGAGGAGCGGCTCGGGCTGCGACATGGGATGGCGATCGGGACCGAGCGGAGCGATCACGCCTGCGATATAGCGAGGCTTCTTGTCTTCGATGTTCTTCATGGTCTTCCCGGAGCGTTCATTGCGGCTGGATGCCGGCTTCCCGTGCGACTTTGCTCCATTTGCCCACCTCCGTCCTGATCATTTCGCCGAACGCCTCGGGGCTGCGGCTCGGCGCAGGCTCGCCGCCCTCGATCACGAAGCGCTGATGGACCGCAGGATCCTGCAGCGCTTTGACGGCCGCGGTGTAGAGCTGCATCACGACGGCGCGCGGCGTGCCCGCGGGCGCCAGCAGACCGGACCAGTTGTCCGCCTGATAGCCCGGGACGCCCGCTTCAGCGATCGTGGGTATGTCCGGCGCGGCGCTCGCGCGCTTTGCGCTCGTCACGCCCATTGCGACGAGCTTTCCGTTACGCACCTGGGGCAGCGCGCTCAACAGGCTGCCGATCATGAGCTGGACCTCGCCCGCCACGACCGCGGTCAGCGCCGGCCCCACGCCCTTATAGGGTACGTTCAGCATCCGCGTCTTCGTCATCCCCAGCAGGAGCTCCATCGAAAGGTGGGAGCTCGCGCCGAAGCTGCCCGATGCGAACTGCACTTTACCGGGCTGCGAACGCGCGAGCGCGATCAGGCTCCTGACGTCCTTTACGCCGAGCGCAGAGTTCGCGACCAGCAGATTGGGCAGGATCACCGCGAGCGTGATCGGCTGAAAATCGCGAACGAGATCGTACTGCGTGTCCTTCAGCACCGCCGGATTGGTCGCGTGGGTCGCAAAGGTCGCCAGCAACGTATAGCCGTCGGCCGGAGCGTGCGAAGCGAGCGTCGCCCCGATGCTGCCGCCTGCGCCCGCGCGGTTGTCGACGATGACCTGCTGGCCGAGCAGCTGCGAAAGACGCGGCGCATACGTCCGCGCGACGTTGTCGGTGCCGCCCCCGGGCGCCGTCGGCACGATGAGCCGGATCGGTCGCACCGGATACGGCTTCGCCTCCGGTTGCGCCGCGAAGGCCGGGTGAATAACCGCGAGAGCACAAAGCGCCGGCACGAGGCGGCGCGGGACTCGCACGATCATGCGACCTGCGCTGCCGGCGGCGCGTTTGCATCGAGCGTGAACTGCCAGCCTTCGTCCAGAAGCTTTTGCAGCATCGCCGTCCCGAACTTCTGCCTGATCGCGTCCGCAGTCTCCGGCACGCGCCCGACGTCGTCGAACTCCCCGAGCGTTCCCTGGATGATCACGAGCAGGTGTGCGTCCTGGTCCGTGACGTTGATGAACTGCCGCGTGACGCCGGGGGGCACCGCGATGAGATCGAACGGCTCGAGGACGGTGCTCTCCTCGCCCTTGTCGCCCCACTTGATCAGCCACTTGCCGGTCAGCGCCATGA
>JAQGMV010000538.1 GCA_028292225.1 Betaproteobacteria bacterium | reverse complement strand
ACTGATGGACCGCCGCGTTGGTGAAAACGCTGGTGAGTATCATCGTCGCGGGTATGCCGCGTTTTTCGAATTCGACTGTGTCGTGCACACTGCACAACGTACAGGACCCTCATCCACCGACGGCGGCAATTGCCACCTGCACCTTTTTCGCCATGTCGTCGAGCAGCTCAGGCGCCGCGGGCTTGGAGAAGAACGCCTTGCGCCGGATGACCACGTCGGCCACGCCGTAGCGCCTGCGCAGCTCGTCGGCAATCGTGGAGAGGATGATGTCGCCCTGCTCCTTCGTGTTGTCGAGCAGGCCGACGACTTTGCCGGCGAGGTCGATGGGACGCGGCGCGCGAGGCATTTTCGCTCTGCTGCCGCCGCGCGTGGGATCGATGAAAGGCAGGTCGGTGGACATTGGAGGTTCCTGTGGTTGATCAGATGTCGTAGGCGCCGTGCACGGCGTGGCTCGATTCATTCCAGCCGTGACACACGGCGGTGATCGGGCCGAGCCCGCCGGCGACGATCAGATGCAGGCGATTCACGTCCTTCACCGCTTTGATCGGCTGCTCGTCGTCGTCGGGGTCCAGCCCCATCGCGCGGGCGCGCTCGGGCCGCCAGTTACCGCCGCGCTTCAGGTTCCCCTGCGGGCGCTCTGCGAGCTCCCACAGGCGCTTCTGCACCTCGGACCGGCTCATTCCGGCGTCGGCGCAAAGCCCCGCGTGCTGCGGCGTCATCGCGACGACGACGTCCGAGTTGAACCACATGTTCCACGAGCCGGTCGAGGTCATCGAGTCCGCGATACCTCTCAACAGGCGCTCCGGCTCGGTGCTCACGTCGTCGAAGTGCAGCCGCGGGCTCTCGACCATCGCACACGCGATGACGTTCTCTTCAGGCGCGTAGCCGCGCGATACCGCGAGCGTTTCCCACGGCGTGTGCGCGGTGTTCTCCGCGAGACACGCCGTATAGCGTATGGGCGACGCGAATACCGTCGCGGAGGCTTTGCCCGCGAGGCCTGCTCCGAGGTTCATCAGGAGCAGACGCACCGCACGTCCGATCGTGGCGTTCGCCCTGAAACCCGGTCCGAAGCACCCGTTGCTGCCATTGAGACCGATTTTTGCGGCGTGGGGGCCGTTGACGACCATCAGGGGCGCGACACCGTGCATCGTGCACTGCACTCCGCCCATGTTGAAGTCCTCGCGCAGGATCAGCCGCATCGCACCGATCACGACAGGCAGGTATTCCGGCTTGCACCCGGCCATGAGCGCGTGGATCGCGACGTCGCGCACGTTCATCACTTCACCTGCAGGCGGGACGTCGCCGATGACTTCTTCCGGATCGCATCGCGTACCGGTCAGCATCCATTGCACGCGCTCCTCGGTCGGGGTGACGACCGGAAAGCCGTCAGACCATTCCTTCTCGAGGAAAAACTGGAACTCGTCGATTGCAGCTTGCACTTCGATCTCTCCTTGCCGGTCGCACGCGCGGGACCTCCCGTTCGCCTGCGCGACGGTTTACTCGCGCAACCTCATCGGCCGTCGAGCTTCACGGTCTGCACGACCGTCGACCACTTTCCGATTTCAGCTTTTATGAATGCGGCAAACTCCGACGGCGCGCCGCCGCCCGGCTCCGCACCCGAATCCACGAGGCGCTGCCGCACCTCTTTGCGCCCGAGGATGCGCACGATCTCGGCGTTCAGCTTCGACGTGAGATCCTTGGGCAATCCCGCGGGCGCGAGCACGCCGCTCCACTGGATGACCTCGAAGCCCGCCACACCCGCTTCCGACGCGGTCGGCACGCCCGGCGCGACCTGCGAGCGCTTCGGCGTGGACACCGCGAGCGCACGCAGCCGGCCCGCATTCACCTGCGGCAGCGCTTCGAGGATGTTGACGAACCCGGTCTGCACGTGTCCGGCGACGAGGTCGATGATCGCCTGCCCGCCCCCCTTGTAAGGGATGTGCACCATCTGCACGTTCGCGACTTTCCTGAAGAGCTCTCCGGCGAGATGGCTGGTCGTCCCTTCACCTGAAGACGCGTAGTTCAGACGCACACCCGGCGACTGCGCATAGCCGATGAGCTCCCTGACCGACTTGACCGGCACCGACGGATGCACGACGAGCACGAGCGGCACCGTGGCGGTGTGCACGACTGCAGTGAAATCCCTGACCGGGTCGAACGGCACTTTGCCGACGAGCGGGTTGATGACGATCGTGCTCGCGGTCGCCATCAGCAGCGTGTAACCGTCGGCCGGCGCACGCGCGGCCGTTTCGGTTCCGATCGAGCCCCCGGCGCCGGGACGGTTGTCCACCACCACAGCCTGTCCCCACGCTTCGGTGAGCTCGGGCGCGATCAGGCGCGCGATAGCCGATGCACCGCCCCCGGGCGCGAAAGGGGAGATCAGCCGGATCGGCTTATGCGGATAGCGCACGTCGCCGGCTCCACCCGGCTGCGCGAACGCGACCGGGCAGCACCCGATGCAAAGACCGATGCCCAAAACCGCTTTGCCTGACCACCCCACCACTCCTCCTCCGCGATTCAAAGTCCGCGTGTGTATTTCTCGAGCCGCGCTTCAGAGCTCGATCTTGCGAGTCACTGCACTGTAGCTGAAAGACGTGGGCACGAACTGGCTGTGGATTCCCGGACCGCCGGCGACCACGATGTTGATGTGTGCAGGGTCGTCCGCCACGCCGATGTGCTGCGGGTCGTTCACCTGCGCGAACCAGCGCGAGCGCCGGTGCTTCAGTCCGCGAACGGTCCGCTCGGCAAAACGCGACAGCGCAATACGCGCGTGCGTGAACAGGTACTCGCGAATCGCCGGCTTGTCGTACCCGTCGCGCGCGAGCACGCCGGCGTGCTCGGGGCCGAAGACCACCAGCGGGCCTGTCGGGAAGATGACGTTGTTGTGTCCCAGCGCCGTCATCGCACCGACCAGGTGATCGAGAATTTCCTTGCCGGTCTCGCAGCCATAAGTGAACACGTTGTGCCCGGCGGACGCGCCGATGACGGTCACGGTGCTGTCCCCCGCCCCGTATCCGCGTTCGACGTGAAAAGGCGTCCAGGGGCTCTCCTGCTCGTTCTCCGCGATGCAGAACGTGAACTTGCCGGGCTGTCCCTGCGTGGACATGTCGGTCTCACCCGGCATGTCGCCGCCGATGTTGCGCAGCACGAGCTGGATCGCGCGGCCGATCGTCGCGTTGGCGCGCCAGCCCTGGCCGAAGACGTTGCCTTTTCCGTTGATCCCGAGCGCGGCCGCAACCGGCCCGTTGACGATCACCAGCGGGGTACCGTTGTTCGTCGCGGTGCGGATGCCGTACAGGCGGCATTCGGGGTCGAGCATGGCATCGATCGCCGCGAGCACTACCGGGAAGTATGCGGCGCGGCAGCCGGCCATGACCGCGTTGACCGCGATCTGCTCGACCGTGGCAGGCCGCATGCGCGGCGGGATGACGCCGATCACTTCGTCGGCGCCGCGCTTCGCGGCCGCGATCATCGCCGTCACTGCGCCGTGCGTCGGCGGCACCACCGGCAGGCCGTCGGTCCAACCCTGCTCGAAGAAGAATTCCTGAAGCGCGTCGGGAGACTCGTCCACGGCGATCTCGCGCTCCCAGAGTGCCGGGCCCTTTACGCCGCCGGCGGGCGCGCGTCGCGTCAGCGCGTCGGCGAGGCCTGCGACGATGGCTTCGGCGCGCTCACACACGACGGCCTGCGGCGCGCTGTGCATCGGATGCGGGACCTCCACGATCGGCAGGTCGCCCATTCCCCTGCCGGCAGCCTGGTGGCGTGCGGCGCCGGAGAAAGCGGTGCTGATGACGGTCGCGGTCGGAATGCCGAGCCGCTCCATCCGCACCCCGTCGGCGACGGTCATCGACGTCGACGTGCCGCAGTCGCCGAAACACTGGATCACAGCGTGGTAACCGGCGAGCTGATGAAGGTCGGCTTCGCTCAGCTCGTCCTTCGGCGCGAGCTTGCGGACGATGACGCCGGGCTGCGCACCGTATTTGTCGCGCAGCAGCGGGCCGATACGCGAGAGGAAAAGATCGGCGTTCACCTTGCTGTTGTCGATGAAAGCGATTTTCGCCCCCTCGAGGCTGGCGAGCTGCGGCGCGAGCGCGGCGTGCACGGTGTCGTCGGCGCTGCGGGGGTTCAGTACGGTGAGCTTGTCCATGATCGCCTCCTTGGTGTGCCCGCATTCTCCCACTCGCACTTCATGCGTTCAATGACTATGATTCGGCATTGTTATAACAATCAAGGTATGACATGAAGCTCGAGCAGCTCAGGTGCGTGGTGGAGATCGTGCGCAGCGGTTACAGCGTTTCTCGGGCAGCCGAAGCGCTCGGCGCTCCGCAGCCTGCGGTGAGCCGGCAGCTGAAGACTCTCGAGCGCGAGCTCGGCATCGATCTTTTCGTTCGCGGCCGCAAACGCCTGCGCGGACCGACCCAGCCCGGCGCGGCGATCATCGAGGTCGCCGGGCGCGTCCTCGCCGACACTGCGAAGATGGTGAAGATCGCACGCGACTTCCAGTCGGAGGAAGGCGGCAGCCTCACCGTCGCGACGACGCACACCCAGGCGCGCTACGCGCTGCCGCCGGTGATCGAGACTTTCGCCCGCCGTCATCCCGGCGTGCAGATCATGATCCGCCAGGGCAGCCCCGACGAGATCGTGAGTCTCGTGCGAGCGGGTGAAGCCGACGTGTGCATCGGTTCGGAATCCCCCCCCGACGCGGTCGAGCTCGCGCTCTTTCCCTGCTATTCCATGCGCCGCATCGTGGTTGCGCCGCCGGGGCATCCGCTGCTGAAAGCGCGCCGGCTCACGCTCGAGACGCTGGTGCGCTATCCGATCATCACCTACGACGAACCGTTCATCGGACGCTCGAAGCTCGTGCGCTCGTTCGCCGAGCGCGGCCTGAAGCCCCGCATCGTCCTCAGCGCGATCGATACCGACGTCATCAAGGCCTACGTCGAGCGCGGGCTCGGAATCGCGATCATCGCGAGCCTCGCGTTCGATCCCGAGCGCGACACCCGGCTGCGATCGCGCGACGCGAGCCATCTGTTCGAATCGAACACGGTCCACCTCGGGGTGCGCCGCAACGACTACCTTCGCAGCTACGTGCTGGATTTCATCGAAATGTTCGCGCCCGCGTTGAGGCGCGAGCGAGTCGAGAAGGCGATGCGCAGCGTCGCCGAGGCGCCCGCGGACGTGAAGCCCGGGCGCAGGAGCACACGACCGAAAGCCTGACGCGCGCGTCGATGCCGTCGCGCGGATCCGCTCAGACCGCGACCTGCTGCCTCAATTCGACCACGCGATCGGGCGGCAGGCTGAGATAGTCCGCCACGGTGGGCGAATTCTGCAGCATCCAGGCGAAGAGCTTGCGCCGCAATCCGAA
>JAQGMV010000527.1 GCA_028292225.1 Betaproteobacteria bacterium | reverse complement strand
CCGGCGAGCGAGCCGCTGTGAGATTTCGCGGCGCGTCTGCCCTCGGCGTTCCTGCCGGCGACGTACATCACGATCGGCTTGACCGGCGTCACTTTCCTCGCCGCGGCCAGATAGGCGGGTCCGTTCTTGAAGCCCTCGATATAGGAGACGATCGATCGGACGTCGGGGTCTTCGCCGAAACACTCGATGTATTCGTGGAACTGGATGCCCGACTGGTTGCCCACGCTGAGCATCGTGCTGATGCCGAAATAGCCGTGGTACTGCGCTGCGGTCAGCGCCGAGACGTTCACGTTCGCCGAGTTCGAGAGCAGCGCGAGCGGGCCTCTGGGAATGTCGGGAACGCCGATCGCGTTGCAGCCCAGCCGCGCGCTGAACATGCCGTTGGTGTTGGGGCCGATGAACCGCACGTTGTAGCGGCGCGCGATCTCCACGGTTTCTTCCTCGAGGAGCCGTCCGGCTTCGCTCGCTTCTCCAAAGCCGCCTGCGAGCAGGATGGCGCCTTTCACCCCCTTGCGGCCGCACGCCTCCATGACCGCGGGAACCGTTTTGGCGGCGGTGCAAACCAGCGCGACGTCGACCTCGCCCGGCACGTCCTCGATCGCAGGGTAGCAGGCGAGCCCGAGGATTTCGCTTTCCTTGGGGTTTATCGGAAGAATCTTCCCCTGATAGTGGTCATTGAAAAGCGATTGGATCGCGCGATAACCGCGCTTCGCCGGGTCTTTCGACGCGCCGATGATCGCGATCGATCGAGGGTTCAGAACGGGGTCGAGATAATGCGCCATGCGTTGCGGCTCCTCCTGGGGCAGCGGCGAGAACGGCGCTCCATCGCTGCAGTGATGTACGAAGATCAAGTAAAAAACAACCAGCTCAGTATAGCGGCGCTTGCAATCCAGTCAATCTCGATGATAACGTTGTACTCATACGATATAAAAACCTCACACTGGAGGAAGTGGCTCATGCCGATCACCGGTTCGGAACTCGTCGCCCAAACGCTGGAGCGCCACGGCGTCGACTCTTTTTTCTTTCTGATGGGCGCGCCGATGCTCGGAGTGGAAAAAGCCTGTCTCGATGCCGGCATGCGCGGGGTCGATGTGCGGCACGAGCAGGCGGCGGCGATGATGGCCCACGCGTATTCGAGGCTGCGACGAAAAACGGGCGTGTGCATGGCGTGCTCGGGCCCGGGGACCATCAATCTCGCGAGCGGGATCGCCACCGCCCACGTCGATTGCGCGCCGGTGCTCGCGTTGGGCGGCTCCAGTCCGTGGAGCGAGTGGGGCACCGAAAGCTTTCAGGAGATCGACCAGGTCGCGATCATGCGGCCCGTCACGAAATGGGCCGAGCGCTGCTACGAGACGCGGCGCATACCGGAGATCATCGACAAGGCGATACGCATGGCGTGGTCCGGCAAGCCCGGCCCTGTCTACGTCGATCTTCCGACCGATGTGTTGCTCGGTTCGGTGGACGAGTCGAAAGTGGTCTGGCCTTGCGACGCGGCGCCTCAAAGGAGCCGGCCGCTCGCCGACGAGACCAGGGTCGAAGCGGCCGTGGAACTGCTCCGCGAAGCGAAGAAACCCGTGCTGCTGTCAGGCAGCGGCGTGATCTGGTCCGACGCCGCACCTGAGCTTCAGGCGTGGGTCGAGCAGTGCGGTATCCCTTTTTACACGACCCCGCAGGGCCGCGGGGTCGTGCCCGAGGATAACGCGCTGGCTTTTGCTTACGCGCGTTCGACCGCGCTCAAGGAAGCCGACGTCGTCATGGTGGTCGGCACGCGGATCAATTACGTGTTCGGGCACCTGCGCCCGCCACGCTTCAGCCCTGACGCGAAAATAATCCGCATCGACGTCGATCCGGCCGAGATCGACGGCATGCAGCGCCTCGACGTCGGTCTCGTCGGTGACGCGAAGGCGGTTCTCGGCCAGTTGCAGCGCGCTGCGCAAGGCCATGTGCACGCAGGGCTGTATGAAGTCTGGCGCAAACGCCTCCAGACGATCAACGGTGAAAAGGGCGCGGTGCAGGAGCTCGAGCTCGCCACCGACCAGACACCGATCCATCCGCTGCGCCTGTGCAGGGAGATCCGCGATTTCATGCGCCGCGATGCGATCCTGTGCGTCGACGGGCAGGAGATCCTCAATTACGGACGTCAGACGATACCGACGCACGTCGCGGGACATCGCCTGAACTCCGGGCCTTTCGGAACGATGGGGGTCGGTCTGCCGTTCGGGATCGGAGCGAAGGTGGCGATGCCCGACAAGCAGGTGATCGTGCTGCATGGCGACGGATCGTTCGGTTTGAATGGCCTCGAGCTCGACACCGCGATACGCCACAAGATCCCGGTCCTCGTCGTGATCAGTCTCAACGGGGGCTGGACTGCAGATCCCAAAGGCGACAAGCCCGGGCGAAACCTCGGCTACACGCGGTTCGACCAGATGGCGCAGGTGCTCGGCGGACACGGCGAGTACGTCGAGAAGCCGGAGGACATCCGTCCCGCACTGGAGCGCGCGCAAAAGGCGGTCGACGCGGGCCGCACGGCAGTCGTCAACGTCGTCACCGATTACCGCGCGCGCGCGGCGACCGTGCGTTTCTCGGCAATGAATACCTGATTGGTGCATCGCTTGCGCTCCATGCGGCGACGCGACCGACGTGTAAACCCGATTGGAAGGATGATGAGATGACGGCACGATACGTGGTGTGGGCTGCATCGATGCTCGTTGCGGGGCTGTCGCTTCCCGCGTGGCCGCAGGCCTACCCCGCGAAGCCGGTGCGCTTTCTGGTCGGGTTCGCAGCAGGCGGCAGCGTCGACATACTCGGGCGCATCTACTCTCAGAAGCTGAGCGAAAGCATGGGCCAGCAGATCATCGTGGAGAACAGGCCGGGCGCGGGTAGCAATATCGCGGGCGCCGTCGTCGCGAAGGCGCCGCCCGATGGCTACACCCTCTTCGTTGGGAGCGCGGGTGGGCTCGCGGGCAACCTCGCCATCTATCAGCGCATGCCATACAACCCGCTCACCGATTTCTCGCCGATTTCAGTGCTCGCGTACCAGGCCAATATCCTGGTCGTGAACGCCTCGCTCCCGACGAAGAACGTGAGGGAGTTCATCGCGCTTGCGCGCAACAAGCCTTCCCAGATCAATGTCGGATCCGGCGGCAACGGCTCGTCTCAGCACCTTTCGCTCGAAGCCTTCATGAAAGTGGCCGGCGTCAAGATGCTGCACGTGCCGTACAAAGGGGGAGCACCCGCGGTGACCGATCTGCTCGGCGGGCAGATCGACGCGATATTCGCGCCGATTCCCGAAGCGATGCCCCATCTGAAGGCAGGGAAAATACGCGCACTGGGTGTCACGGGCGCAAAGCGCGCCGCCGCGCTGCCGGGCATCCCGACCATACGCGAGGCGGGTCTTCCGGGCTACGAATTCGACGGCTTCATGGGGCTCGTCGGGCCGGCGGCGCTGCCGCAGGAGCTGGTCGCGCGCCTGAATCGAGAGGTGAACAACGCCCTTGGCGACAGCGCCGTCAAAACGCGCCTGATCGAATCGGGCCTCGAGCTTGGCGGAGGCTCGCCCGAGACCCTTGCGAATGCGATGCGGGTGCAGGCCGAGACCATGATCAAGCTCGCGAAGGATGCGGGAATCAAGCCGGTAGACTGAAGACCACCCGCCCGGCATCGCATCGGCTCATCCCGTCACTTCACCAGCGCATCGAGCTTCAGCAGCTTCACCGCATTCTCACCCAGTATCATCTGCTTCTGCTCTTCAGAGAGCGTCTTCATCTCAGTCACGATCTTCACCGGCTCTTCGTACGCGATGTCGAAGCAGTAATCGCTGCCCATCATGATGCGGTCGGCGCCGACGAGGTCGACCAGGTCCTGGAGGATCTCGGCGTCGTAGCTGATCGTGTCGT
>JAQGMV010000526.1 GCA_028292225.1 Betaproteobacteria bacterium | reverse complement strand
TTCGTCGAGCAGGCCTGCGCCGCTGTGCTCGTATCGCGGAGGCGAGGTGAATATCGCATCCTCGATCATGTATTCCCACCAGCCCGTAAAACGCCTGCGCGCGACGACCGCCGCCGCCGAATTGCCGCCTGCCCCGCCGTGCGCAACCACAGTCGTGGTGTGCAGCTCGCGCACCGAGGACGAATCGCCGAGCTCGATCGCGGGTGAAGCCAGCCCGCTCGCGACACGCACCAGCCCGAATCCGCTCGCGTGATCGAAACCTGCAACCGTGGCCGGATAGATGCGGCTCCCGCGAGTCATCACCAGGATCGATTCCGCTTCCAGGACGAGGTAGCCGATCGTCAGGATGAGCCCGCGCTTCTCGTCGATGACGATGCCGGTGCCTTCGCGCTCGGTACCGAGGGTGTCGGCGGTGCGCGCGCCGGGAAGCGCTTTGATGCTGAGCTTGACGACCGCGTCGCTCGCCTCGGGTGTCGCGTCGAAGCCGGGCAGCTCGGTGTAAGCCGCGCGCCACGAGGCGAGCGCTGCGGTGAAGAAAGGAAGCGGCATGCTAGCGGCCCGCCTTACACATTCGCAGAAGGAGGACGGCCCGTCCGGGCTGAGCTTGTCGAAGCAGGAACGCTGCCGTTCCCGCCGCTTCGACCGGGTCAGGGCAGCGGGTCATAGCGCACTTCGATCACGTCGATGTCTTCGATCCCACCCGGCGTCGCGAGCCTAATACGGTCCCCCGCCTGCTTGCGCAGGAGCGCTTTCGCGATCGGCGAGATCCAGCTCACCCGGCCGCGTCCCGGGTCGACTTCGTCGAGACCGACGATGCTGACGGTCTGTTCGACGCCGTCGGGACCCGCATACGTCACCGTTGCGCCGAAGAAGATCTGCTCGGTGTCGCCGCGCTCGGCGGGGTCGACAACCGCCGCATTGTCGAGGCGTTTGCTGAGATACCGGATACGCCGGTCGATCTCCCGCAGGCGCTTCTTGCCGTATATATAGTCGCCGTTCTCCGAGCGGTCGCCGTTGGACGCGGCCCACGTGATCGTCTTCACGAGCTCGGGGCGCTCGTTTTCCCACAGTTGCGCGAGCTCCGCCTTGAGTCTCGCGTAGCCCTGGGGTGTCATGTAATTGCGCGGCGCCTGCCCTGCGCCGTCCGCTGCGGACGCGCGATTGCCGCTTCGATTCTGTTGCACAGCCATGCGCTAGTTTAACGAAAAGGCTCGCGACGCCTCGTGCCATCGTAGGGCTGCTTCGATGGCCGATCGCGTTCCCTCAGTGTGTCGTGTTGCCCCGCAAAATTTCATCCTATAAAATCAGTCGACTTCGGCGCTCAAAGATGGCCCTCAAAGAAGCAAAATCTTCAATACAGGTGATCGAGCGGATGATGTGTCTGCTCGATGCGCTCGCGCATCACTCGGTGCCGGTCAACCTGAAGCAGCTCGCCACCGAGACGACGCTGCACCCGTCCACGGCTCACCGCATCCTCGGCGTGATGGTCGAAAGCCGTCTCGTCGACCGCATCGAGCCCGGCACTTACCGCCTCGGCATTCGATTGGTCGAGCTCGGCAGCCTCGTCAAATCGCGCATCAGCGTGCGCCAGGAAGCCCTGCCTTTCATGCAGGTCCTCCACCAGGAGCTCGGCGAGACGGTGAATTTGAGCGTGCGCCACGACGACGAGGTCGTGTACATCGAGCGCACCGCGGCGGGCAATTCGATGATGCGGGTCGTGCAGATCATCGGGGCCCGGGCACCCCTGCACATCACCGCGGTCGGCAAGATCTTTCTCGCGAACGACGCAGGCGGAAGCGCCGCCGAGTACGCGCAGCGCACCGGGCTCCCGCGTTATACCGACAACACCCTGATCGACGGTCATGCGCTCGCGCGCGAGATCGAGTCGATACGCGCGCAGGGTTTTGCGTACGACAACGAGGAAGCCGAAAAAGGCGTGTCGTGCATAGGCGCAGGGATATACAACGACGAAGGACGCCTGGTCGCCGGGCTTTCGGTGTCGGCCCCTTCCGACCGCCTGAACCGGGAATGGGCCCTGCAGGTCCGCCAGACCGCTGACAGGATCTCGCGGGCGATCGGTTTTCACGGTTAGTGTTCAACGAACACATCGTCTTCCTCGATCTGGAGACGACCGGAGGGAGCGCCACCTTAGACCGCATCATCGAGATCGGTCTCATCGAAGTGAATCGCGGGGTCGTAGTCGGCGAGTGGTCGACCCTGATCAATCCCGGCCGCCGCATCCCGCACGGTATCCAGGTCCTCACCGGGATCACCGACGACATGGCGCAGACCGCGCCGACGTTCAGCGAGATCAGCACGGGGCTGGCCGAGCGTCTGGAAGGCAAGGTGCTCGCCGCGCACAACGCCCGCTTCGATTACGGATTTCTCAAAGGCGAGTTCCTGCGCGCGGGGCTGCGCTATGTCGCGCCGGTGCTGTGCACCGTGAAGCTCTCGCGCCGCCTGTTCCCGCAGCATCCGCGTCACAACCTCGACGCGCTCATCATCCGGCACGCGCTTTTCTGTATCGACCGCCATCGCGCACTGGGAGACGCGCGCGTGCTCTGGGAGCTCGCGCAGATCTGGAACCGCGATCCGGGCTCGGACGCCCTCAGCGCCGCGTGCACCGAGTTGCTCACGCGACCCGCGGTTCCGCCTGCGCTGCCGCCGGACCTGTTCGATACCCTTCCCGAGCTGCCTGGCGTCTATATCTTTCACGGCGAAGACGATTCAGCGCTGTACGTGGGAAAAAGCGCGAACATCCGCTCGCGGGTCCTGGTTCACTTCTCCGGCGATAAGCGACCGGGGAAGGATCTGAAGATCGCCGAGGCGGTAAGACGGGTGAGCTGGATCGAAACTGCGGGCGAGCTCGGCGCGCATTTCGAGCATGCGCGGCTCGTCAAAGCGCTGACGCCGCAGCACAACGTGCAGGCGCGCAGCGAATCGTGGTCGTGGCTGTGGCGCTCCGACACGCCCGACACGCCGCCGCAGCTCGTCACCGGAACCGAGATCGACGAGCTTGCGGTCGAACATCTGTACGGGGCGTTCCGATCGCGGTCGATTGCGACGACGGCGCTGCGCGAGCTCGCCAACGCCTACGGTCTTTGCCGGGTCCTGCTCGGCTTCGAGGCTGCGGCCTCGAGCGGCTGTTCGGCTGTCGAGTCGGAGCGCTGCCGAGGCGCGTGCATCGGCCGGGAATCCGCGATCAGCCACTCGATCCGAGCGGTGCAGGCGCTCACCAAGCTGAGGCTCAAGCCCTGGCCTTACCGAGGCCGCATCGCGGTGCGCGAGCGCGACCCGTACACCGATCGAATCGAGCTGCACGTGATCGAGCGCTGGCGTCACCTCGGCACCGCGCATTCGGAGCCCGAGCTGCACGAGCTCGCGCTGGTTGCGTCGGACGCCGCTTTCGACCTCGACACCTATAAAGCGCTCGTTCGCGTGCTCAAAGCGCCGCCGCGCAACTGCGACATCGTCGTCCTCCCGGTCTAGGCGTCGTCCGCATGAGCGCTGCCGCGTTGCGGCATAATCCCGCTCACTACATAAAGCACCCCGAGGAGACCCTGATGATGTCCAAACCGCGCGCGCTCGCCGTTCTTGCCGCCGCAGTCGTGAGCTGCGCCTGTTTTCCGGCCCACGCCCAGCAGTACCCGACCAAGCCGGTGCGGGTGATCATCCCGTTTCCGCCGGGCGGTCCGACCGACATCATGGGCCGCTTCGCCGCGGATACCCTCACGAAAGCCTACGGCGTGCAGTTCATCGCCGACAACCGCGCAGGTGCCGGCGGCAACATCGGAACCGAGCTGTGCGCGAAGTCGCCGCCGGACGGCTCCACGTTATGCGTGATGACCGTCGCGCAAAGCATCTCTCCGGCCATTTACCGCAAGCTTCCTTTCGACCCGGTGAAGGATTTTGCGCACGTGATGCTGATGGCTCAGTTGCCGAGCATGCTGACCGTGCATCCGTCGCTGCCCGTGAAAAACGTGAAAGAGCTGGTGGCGCTCGCCAAGTCGAAACCGGGCCAGATGTCTTATGCCTCCACCGGCAACGGCACGAGCCCGCACATGCTGATGGAGATGTTCAAATACATGACGGCCACCGACATGGTTCACGTGCCTTACAAAGGCCAGGCGCCCGCGGTGCTCGACCAGATCTCGGGACAGGTGCAGACCGCGTTCAATACCGCGATCGGCGTCATCCCCCATGTGAAATCAGGGCGTCTCAGAGGCATCGCGATATCGACGAAAGAGCGCTTCGCCGCCATGCCTGAGCTGCCGAGCGTGGCGGAAAGCGGCGTGAAGGACTTCGACGGCGGCTCGTGGAACGGCCTCATCATGCCCGCAGGCACGCCGCAGGAGATCATCAACCGGATCCACGCACCCGTCGCCGCCGAGTTGCGCTCGCCCGCGGGCAAGGAGGCGATGCTCAGGAACGGCGCGATCGCATCGGGAAGCTCGCCGGCGGAGTTTGCGGCGTTCATCAAGACGGAAGCGGCGAAGTGGGCGAAGGTCGCGAAGTTCGCAAAGATACAGCTCGATTAGCGATGACACTCGCAGAGGGTCTCCCCGGCGCGACACGCGACGTGCGGGTTATCCGCACGGCCGACGGTGTCGAGCTTTACTTCCCGGCGCTGCGCGCGCCTGAAGTCGCGGTGCCGCTCGCCGTGTTCGGCGTGATCGCCGCTGCGATTCCCGCGGTCGCGATCATCGCCCTGGTGCCTGCGGCCGTCTCGAGCGCGAGCACCCTCCTGAGCGCGGCGCTGCTCGCCGGCTTCGCGCTGCCCTTCGTCGCGTTCGGCGGCATTTTCGTCGCCGTAGCGATCTACATGATGGCGAACGCGCTGCATGTTCGCGTGAGCGCGAGCACCATAGACACCGCCCGGCTGGTATTCGGGGTGGTGGTCAAGCGCCGTCGCCTCGGTCGCGACGAGATCGTCGCGGTGCAGCCGGAAATCCCGGCGCGCTACCAGAGCCTGTTCAGCTCGCTGCCGTCGTACCAGCTCGTTGCGCGCGACAGGCACGCGCGGCGTGTGGTCGTCGCCGAAACGTTGCGCGGTGACGCCGTGATGGAACGGGTCAAAGCACTCATCGAAAACCCTGCAGTACCTGTCATCGAAGGAACACCGACATCATGACTGACGATCTTCCGGAACAGCAGGCGCGAACCGATCTCGCAGCCGCGCTGCGCTGGGCCTCACGGCTGGGCTATGGCGAAGGCGTATGCAACCATTTCAGCGTTGCCCTGCCCGGACGTGACGACCGCTTCCTCATCAACCCCCAGGGGCTGCACTGGTCCGAAGTCACGCCGGGCGACCTCGTCGTCGTCGACGCGCACGGGCGCAAGATCACGGGTCGCCACGATGTCGAGCCGACCGCTTTTTTCATCCACGGCTGTATCCACCGCGGCAAGCCCACCGCGCGCTGCGTCCTGCACACCCACATGCCTTACGCGACGACCCTGACGGTCATCGAGAACGGACGGCTGGAATGGGCGAGCCAGAACTCGCTGAAGTTCTACGACCGTATCGCCTACGACGACGATTACAACGGGCTTGCGCTCGACGAAGCCGAAGGCGATCGGATGTGCGCGCGGCTGGGAAGTGCGGACGTGCTGTTCCTGGCGAATCACGGCATCATCGTGACGGGCCGGACAGTAGCCTCGGCGTTCGACGATCTCTACTACCTCGAGCGCGCGTGCATGCTTCAGGTGATGGGGATGAGGACCGGGCGCGCGCTGCGCCGCGTTCGCGAAACCGTCGCCGAGAAAACCGGCCGTCAGATGGCCGGGGAATCAGCGCAGGCTGAGCTGCATTTCGAATCGATCAAGCGCATGCTCGACCGGGACGAGAAGGGGTGGCGAGGGTGAACGGTGAATCGTAAATGGTAAATCGTCGCAGCAGACGGGCCCGCCGATTCACCATTCACCATTCACGATTGACCGGTGTTCAGTGGAATACCACCGGCAAGGTCATCAGCACGTCGAACTGATCGAGAAATTCATCGACGTGCTCGGCTGACGCATCTTCCGAGATCGCGTGCTTCATCGATTCGAGGAATTTGTCCGCCGTATCGCCCTGGAGATAGGTGCCTCGCGCCGCGTGCTTGTCGACGAGCTCGTATCCATGGTTAGCGGGGTACTCGACGACGTAGTAGTTCTCGCTGTTGTAGATGACGTTCATGTCTATCCTTTGTCTGCACCGCTGCGCGGCACTTCAGGTTGCTCGATCTATTCATAGCAATCCCGGTGCCCGTACCTAAATCTTGGGCAGATCAGGGTTTTTTCAAGAGGCGGGACACACCCGAAGCAAGGTATTCGTTGTCTCCGCACAGCGACCGGATTCCTCACGCGCGCCCGCGACGCCACTGGCTCAGCGCGATTCCCATGAGGATGAGCGTGAGCCCTGCATACGCCGAGACACCCGGCTTTTCGCCCAGCAGTGTCACGCCGAGGAACACCGCCACCGCAGGGCTCAGGTAATTGACGAGCGACATGAACGTCGGACCTGCGGAGCTGATGAGACGGAAATACAGAATCGTCGCGATCGCGGTCGGACCGATGCCGAGCCACACGATGCTCGCGAACGATGCTGCGCTCGGCCGCACAGTCCATGGACGGTCGTGCAAGATCGCGAAAGGCAGCATGAGCACTGCCGCGACGAGCAGCGTACCCGTGGCCGCCGACAGAAAATCGGTCTTGACGAGCAGCCTTGCGAGGACGCTGTTCGCCGAATAGCAGAGCGCGCCCCCCAGCACCGCGAGCTGCGCGACGATGGGGATCGCGGCGCCGCCGACGCTCAAAGCGGCCGCAGGCTCCATCAGGAAGACGATACCCACGAAGCCGAGCGCGAAGCCCGCGACGCGGTAGCGCGTCACCGTCTCGCCCTGGATCACGAAATGCGCGAGCACGAGCGTGGCCAGCGGCATCGCGGCCATCAGGATGCCTGCCAGCGCACTGTCTACGACCTGCTGGCCCCACGCGATCAGGAAGAACGGCAATGCATTGCCGATCACGCCGAGCAGCGCATACGCACCCCAGATCGGCCCGAATCGCGGCAGGCGCAATCCGCGGCCGTACATCAGCATGAGCAGCGTCACCGCACCGATCATGAGACGCCCCGCGACCACCGTGGCCGGGGGAACCGTCGCGACGCTGAGCTTGTTGAACATGAAAGACGAGCCCCACATCGCCACGAGCGCGAGGAGCAGCGCCCAGTCGTGTCCGGAGCGTGGGCGCTGCCCTGATCGTGTGGCGGTGAGCGTCGATTGCTGTTGCAAGCGGCGTGTCGCTCAGTCGAACAGCGACGTGACGCTCGCGAGGTCTTCGAGCGCTTCGAGCTTCGCGAGCACCGCCTGCGGGTCATAGACTTTCGTTCCCGCGGTGAGCTTGAGGAACTTCACGCGCAGCTGCTCGCGCGACAGCGGACGCGAAGGCATGCCTTCGTAATCGTGCGCTTCGGTCGACAACTCGCGCCCGTCCTTCAGCGTCACCGTCAGCCGCGTGGAAAACCGCGTGCGCGCCTGCGCTGTCGGGTATTCGGTCACCGTGGTGTTGCGGCACACCGCGCGTATGGAAGGGTCATTGAGCGACACGTCGCCGAAAACCTTCGGATCGCCCGGGTCGCGATGGAGCGCGAGCGCGACGCAGAACGGGACGCTGTACTGCGCCATCATCGTGTCCTGTGGCTCGGTGATGTTGTGGTGGCTCACGACTTTTTCGTTCGTCGCGATGACGACCGAGGCCACGTTGGCGCCGTCGAAACCGTGCTTCGCCTTCAGCTCGAGCGCTGCGGTCACGGGCACGTGCGCGGTGATGTGGCACGCGTAGCGCTTCAGCATCGTCTTCAGGGTGTGCCACTCTTCGCCCAGCCCTTTGGTGAGTCGCAGCGGCTCGCTTTCTTTGGCGAAGACGTTGAGGAAGCCGTATTTGCCTTCGAGGACGGTCTCGGGTCCGGTGTAGCCTTCGCGCGCGAGCGTCGCGGCCATCGCCCCGCCTTCAGCCGCGCGCCCCAGGTGCAGGCGCTTGACCATGCCGCCGCCGGACCTGGAAAACTCGAGCAGTCCGGAGCACAGCGAGCCCGCGATACCCAGGGCATTCGTCATGCGCTCCACGTCCAGCTTCATCAGGAGCCCGGTGACGATCGCCCCGCCGAATACGCCGGTCAGCCCAGGGGCGTGAAATCCGATCTTCTCGCTCGAGTGGCGCGCAGCGTCGCCGATGCGGTACATGACTTCGAAACCGGCGACGAACGCGGTGAGCAGCTCCTTGCCGCTGCGGCCCTGCGCCTGGGCGACGGGAATCCCGGGGGCGGTCAGCGATGCGCCCGGATGCACGCCGACGCTGGGATCGCACAGGCTGTCGAGCTCGAACGCGTGCGCGAGCACACCGTTGGCCAGCGCGGCGAGCTGGCCGCGCGCCTTGTGCTCGGTGCCCACGATCGACCCTTGACCCGGCGCGCTCGTGCGCTGGACGTATTCGACCATGATGCGGCTCCACGGCAGGTCTGCGCCGAAGGTCATGGCGCCGATCGTGTCGATGATGCAGGTCTTCGCGCGCTCTATCGCGGCATTGGGAATCACTTCGTAATGCAGGCCGACGGCGAATTCGGCGAGGGTGCGGGCAGCGGTCGTCATGGGGGTCGAGGATGCGCGTGTTAAAATCGGACTCCGAGTATAGCCGTTCGCCTCATGCCTCTTTCTCCCCTTACCGCACTGTCACCGCTCGACGGCCGCTACGCCGCGAAGGTCGCGCCGCTGCGCGAGCTCTTCAGCGAGTACGCCCTCATCCGCTTTCGCGTGCTCGTCGAAGTCGCGTGGCTGAAAGCGCTCGCGGCCGAGCGCGCCGTCGCCGAAGTCCCGGCGTTTTCCGCCGCGACGTTAAAGCAGCTCGACGAGATCGTCAGCCGCTTCTCCGAAGCCGACGGCGCTGCCGTGAAGGCGATCGAGGAACGCACCAACCACGACGTGAAGGCGATCGAGTACTTCCTCAAGGACCGCCTCGCGGGCAATGAGGAGATCGCGCGGGTCACCGAGTTCATCCACTTTGCGTGCACCTCCGAAGACATCAATAACCTGTGCCATGCGCTGATGCTCAAGCGCGCGCGCGAAGACGTGATGCTTCCCGCGCTCGACCGGATAGCCGAAAGACTTGCGGCGCTCGCGAAAGAGCACGCCGACGCACCGATGCTTTCGCACACCCACGGCCAGCCCGCGTCGCCCACGACGCTCGGCAAGGAGATGGCGAACGTCGCGTATCGTCTGCAGCGCGCCAGACAGCGCCTCGCCGCAGTGTCGCTGCTCGGCAAAGCCAACGGGGCGGTCGGCAACTACAACGCGCACTTGGCGGCATACCCCGAGGTCGACTGGGAGCACTTTTCACGCGCGTTCGTGACGGGCCTCGGCCTCGAGTTCAATCCGTACACGATCCAGATCGAGCCGCACGACGCCATCGCCGAGCTTTTCGACGCGTACGCGAGAGCGAACACGATCCTCATCGACTTCAATCGCGACGTGTGGGGCTATATCTCGCTGGGCTACTTCAGGCAGAAGCTCAAGGCGGGGGAAATCGGGTCTTCCACGATGCCGCACAAGGTGAACCCGATCGACTTCGAGAACGCCGAAGGCAATCTCGGGATCGCCAACGCGCTGCTCAGGCACATGAGCGAAAAGCTCCCGGTGTCGCGCTGGCAGCGCGATCTCACCGACTCGACCGTGCTGCGCAACATGGGCGTCGCGCTCGGGCACACCCTGCTCGCCTACGACTCGTGCCTGCGCGGCCTCTCCAAGCTCGAAGCGAATCGCGAGCGGCTCGCGCAGGACCTCGACCGCAACTGGGAAGTGCTCGCCGAACCGATCCAGACCGTGATGCGCCGCTACGGCGTCAGCGGCGCGTACGAGCAGCTGAAAGAGCTCACGCGCGGCAAGGAAGGCATCACTCGCGAATCGCTTCAGACCTTCATCGAGGGCCTCACCGGGATTCCGGAGCCCGAGCGCCAGCGGCTGCTCGCAATGACCCCGGCGACTTACGTCGGCCGGGCCGTCGAGCTCGCGCGCAAGCTACCGAATGTTTAGTGTTGAGTGCGTCCTTCCACTCGAGCGCCGGCACTCACCCACTAGACACTCAACATTGAAAACTAAACACTGAACGCTTCATGGCTTTGCACACGATTGACGTCGATAAAGCGAGCTTCGATGAGGTGGTGATCGAGGGCTCGCGCAAAGCGCCCGTCGTCGTCGATTTCTGGGCGCCATGGTGCGGGCCGTGCCGCGCGCTGACGCCGATCCTCGAGAAGCTCGCAGCCGAATACGACGGCCGTTTCGTGCTCGCCAAAGTCAATTCGGACGAGAACCCCGAGCTCTCCGCGCGCTACGGCGTTCGCGGGATTCCCAACGTGAAAGCTTTCGCACAGGGCGAGCTGGTCGACGAGTTCTCGGGCGCCGTGCCCGAGAGCGGGGTGCGTGCATTCCTCGATCGCCTGGTGCCTTCGCCGGCTGACGAGCTTCGCGACGAAGCAGCGGCGGTATATGCGCAGACCCGCGACGCCGACCGTGCGCTCGAAATCCTCTCGCGCGCCGAAGCGCTCGATCAGTCGAACGAAGACATACGAATCGACCGTGCCGAGCTGCTCACCGATGCAGGACGCCGCACGCAGGCGAACCAGGTGCTCGCCGCGTTGAAGCCCCTCACGCAGATGGGCGCGCGCGTGAACGCGCTCAAGGCGAAGCTCGATCTCGCCGAAGGCGCTGCCGACGCTCCGGGCGTCGACGATCTCCAGAAGCGCATTGCCGCGAACGAGAACGATCTCGAAGCGCGCCTGCAGCTCGCGCACGCGCATGCGGCGGCGAAGCGCTACCGCGAGGCGCTCGAGCAGCTGCTCGAGATCGTCGGCCGCGATCGCGCTTTCGGCGAAGACGCCGGCCGCAAGACGATGCTGAAAGTCTTCGAGCTGCTCGGCAACACGGGGGATCTGGTGAGCGAGTTCAGGAAGAAGCTCGCCCGCACTATGAATTAGCGGGGGCGTTCGAGCGCCTCGCGATTGCTTCGTCGCGGGGTTCCTCGCAACGACACCTGTCGGTGCGCGCCGTCAGCCATCGCAATTTGTAAACCTTTGTAATTCCACGCGCTTCGCGCAAACCGACACCCTACACTGCGTTTCAAAGGTATAACGACGCGTAATCCTGCGCGAAGATTGAAAGAGGCGCTTCATGTCTGCTCGGTTGAAAGTGGTTCTGGGGATGCTGCTGTTCGTGTGCGGAGCGGCCGCTTACGCCGATCCGCCGGGCCGTGTCGCGCGCCTCAACTACAGCGCCGGTGCGGTGTCATTCGCCCCTGGTGAAGCGCCCGATTCGTGGGTGCAGGCGGTGCTCAACCGTCCGCTCACCGCAGGCGACCGCCTGTGGGCAGACGAGACCGGCCGCGCCGAGCTGCACGTCGGTTCGACCGCGATCCGCCTCGGTGCGCTGACGAGCGTCGACGTGCTCAATCTCGACGACGACACTCTCCAGATGCGTCTTGCGCAGGGCACGATCAATCTGCGCGTGCGCGACCTCCCGCGGGGCGAAGTCGTGGAGATCGCGACGCCGGCCGGCGCCGTGCTCGTCAGGCAGCCCGGCAGCTACCGCGTCAGCGTCGAGCCGCAGAGCGATTCTGCGCGCGTGCTCGTCAACTTCGGCCAGGCCGAAATCGTGACGCCGGTGCAGACCTATACCGTGCCTTCGAGCCAGGCGGCGATCATCTCGGCGACCGGAGGCGCTTCGTTCGAAGTCGCCGCCTACGCGGCGGCTGACGAGCTCGACCGCTGGAGCGCCGAGCGCGACCGGCGCGAAGACCGCGTCACGTCCACGCAGTACGTATCGCGCGACATGACCGGCTACGAAGACCTCGACCAGTACGGCGCGTGGCGGACCTTGCCCGACTACGGCGCGGTGTGGGTGCCGGCCCAGGTCGCCCCCGGCTGGGCGCCTTACCGCAACGGGCACTGGGCGTGGGTATCGCCGTGGGGGTGGACGTGGATCGATGAGGCGCCCTGGGGTTTCGCGCCTTTCCATTACGGCCGCTGGGTGCACACCGGTGGTTACTGGGCGTGGGCGCCGGGGAGGATCGTGCGGCGGCCCGTGTACGCACCCGCACTCGTCGCGTTCGTCGGGGGATCGAACTTCTCGGTATCGGTGCGTAGCGGCCCCGCCGTCGGCTGGTTCCCGCTCGGCTGGCATGAGCCTTACCGGCCCTGGTATCGAGCGAGCGATTCGCACGTGCGCAACATCAACGTCACCAACGTGACGAACGTAACCAACATCACCAACGTCACCAACATCCGCTACGTCAACCGCGACAGGCCCGACGCGGTGACCGTGGTGCCGCGACAGGCTTTCGTATCCGCGAGACCGGTCTCGCACGCAGCGATCAACGTGCCGCGCGCGGAGCTCGCACGAGCGGAGGTCCTCCACGATCGTTCGCCCGCCGAACCGGTGCGCACGAGCATCCCGCCGGAGCGCGCCGGACACCGTCCGCCGGTCGGCGTGGCGAGCCGTGAGGTCGTGTCGGTGACCGCCCCGACCAGCGCGGCTGCGCGCGAAGTGCCGGCATTCAGGGAGCGCGCGGGCTTCGCCCGCAGCGACGACGCGGAGCCTCGCGTGCGGGTGCTGCGGCGCGAGCGCGAGCGTGCTGAAACCGGCGCCGCGCCGACAGCAGTTGCGCCAGCTGCAGTTGCACCGGCTCGAGTTGCACCGGCTCGAGTTGCGCCGACTCCAGTCGCCCCCGCTGCAGCCGTCCCCGCGCCGGGCGTCGGCGGCGCCGCGGCCGCCGCGGTTCGCGCCGCGCCGGCAGCGGCTTCATCTGCT
>JAQGMV010000524.1 GCA_028292225.1 Betaproteobacteria bacterium | reverse complement strand
CCAAGTATCATAAGCGACCGCTGCAGCTATCGCTAATCGCACCCGGAGGCGCCATGTTCAAGCTCGTGCCCGCACTGTTCGCTGCTGCATTGCTCGCAGCGTGCGCATCGGCGCCACCGGTTCCGCCCGCGGCCAAAGCGGAGCTCGCACCGACCGGCACGCTGCGCGTCGGCGCCAACTTCGGCAACGCGCTCCTCACGGGCAAGGACCCTGCGACGGGCGAGCCCCGCGGGATCGCGATCGATCTCGCACGCGAGATCGGACGCCGCCTCGGCGTGCCGGTGGAGTTCGTCGCCTACGACGCGGCGGGCAAGCTGAGCGCATCGACGACGACCGGGGCGTGGGATATCGCGTTCCTGGGCGCCGAGCCGGAGCGCGCCAATGAGATCGCGTTCACCGCGGCGTACCTGGAAATCGAAGCCACTTATCTGGTGCCCGCGGGCTCGAAGATCGGCGGAATCGCCGACGTCGACCGCGAAGGCATCCGCATCGCGGTGCCGCTGGGCAGCGCGTACGACCTGTATCTGAGCCGCAGCATCAAGCGCGCGCAGCTCATTCGGGGGCCCAGGCCCGACGGCACTTTCGATCTCTTCGTCAAAGACGGGCTCGAGGTCCTCGCCGGGCTCAAGGCGCGCCTGGCGAGCGATGCCGAACGCCTGCCGGGCTCGCGGTTGCTCGACGGCAGCTTCAACGTGGTTCAACAGGCAATCGGCACGCACCGCGGCCGCGATGCAGGCGCGCGGTATCTGCGTGAATTCGTGGAAGAAGCCAAAGCTTCGGGTCTGGTCGCACGGATCATCGAAAAGAACGGCGTGCACGGCGTGTCGGTCGCGCCCTCAGCGGCGGTCAGGCCATGATGACGCCGCCTATAATGCCTCGGCCTACGTACCCATAACAGCGGCCCCGCAGAAATGCAGTCGAGCCGCCCGAGAGGAGGAGCTGCAATGAAAAAAGAATTGTTGTCGTGCATGATCGCTGCCGCAGCAGCGTTGAGCGTTCCCGCTTTTTCGCAGACGTACCCGTCCAAATCGATCCGCATGGTCGTCCATTTCCCGCCTGGAGGTCCGACCGACCTCGTCGCGCGCATGGTCGGCCAGAAGCTCACCGAAGCGTGGGGACAGCAGGTCGTCATCGACAACCGTCCCGGCGCCGGCGGCATCGTCGGCGTGGAGAACGTCGTTCGCGCCGCGCCCGACGGCTACACGCTGCTTTTCGCGACCGGCGGCAGCATGGCCGTGACGCCGGCGGTCGGGACCAGGCTTCCTTACAACGTCTTCACCGATCTCGCGCCGATCAGCCTCGTCGTCATCAATCCGCAGATCCTGGTGCTGCATCCTTCCCTGCCCGTGAGCTCGGTGCGCGAGCTGATCAGGTTCGCGAAAGGCAAGCCCGGCCAGATCAACTACGCTTCGGTCGGCCCGGGCAGCCCGCAGCACCTGGGCATGGAGATGATGAAGTCGATGGCGGGCATCGACCTCGTTCACATCCCGTACAAGGGCACGGCGCCCGCCGTGACCGATCTGCTCGGCGGACAGATATCGCTCATGTTCAACAGCATGCCTTCGGTGCTGCCGTATACGAGGTCAGGACGCCTGCGCGGCATTGCGGTGAGCAGTGCAAAGCGCTCCGCGGCCGCGCCCGAGATTCCCACGGTTGCCGAAGCGGGCGTGCCCGGATTCGATTACGTGACGTGGTACGGCGTCTATGCGCCCGCCGCAACGCCGAAGGACATCGTCGGCAAGCTCAACGCGGAGATCGTGCGGGGCCTGCAGGACAAGGCAGTCGCGGAGCGCCTGGTGCGCGAAGGCGCCGAGCCCGCCCCCGGCACACCCGAGATGCTCGGGAAATTCATGCGTGCCGAATACGACCAGTGGAAGAAGACGATCGCGGCGGCGAAGCTGAAGCTGGATTGACGCGGCCTGCCGGGGACGACGGGCCTGCGAAGGCCGCAATCCGCTGAGCGGCCGGTCGCTCGCCGATCCAGGCGCCGGGTATCACATGTAAACGTGGAAGACCAGAGGCTCTGCCGACGATCGCTCGATTACGTCATCAACGCTGATCTGCGACGGCCGCGCGTGATTTAATACGCCATGTCCCGCTTCGGCAAGCTGTCGGTCATGACGCTCGCATTGTCAGTGAGCGTGCCGCTCATGGCCGCACCGGAGGAGATTCAGGTCTACCTCGACGACCTGACTGCGCCCGGCCGCTTCGGAAGTGATGTGCACACGAATTACGTGCTCTCCGGGCCGCGGACACCCGACTACCCCGGCGCGCTGGCGTCGAATCACCTTTTTCGGTTCACGCCGGAGTTCTATTACGGACTGACCAAGACGGTCGAGCTCGGGTTGTATCTGCCGACGACCGCTGCGCCCGGCGCAGGTGCGCACTACGAGGGCGAGAAGCTGCGGCTGAAGTACATCGCCCCGCACGACGAGAAAAGCGGCCCGTTCTGGGGCGTCAACCTGGAGGTCGGAAGGACCAGCCATCGGGTGTCGGAAGTGCCGTGGAACGCGCAGTTGAAGGGCATCTACGGTTTCCGCTCCGGTCCGTGGACTGTCGGCTTCAACGCGAACCTCGACGGGAGTCTCGCCGGTTCGCCCGCGAGCCCGGTTGCCCTGGAATTCGATACCAAAGTCGCCTACGAAGCGCGGCGCGGGCTTCAGCTCGGCTTCGAGAGCTACAACGAGCTCGGCCCGCTTCGGGACCTCGGCCGCCTCAAGACACTCAGCCAGATGCTGTATGCGGTCGTCGATGCGGAGGTGTCGAAAAAAGTCGACATCAACGCAGGCATCGGGCGCGGCCTTACGAGCGCTTCGGACCGCTGGGTGATGAAGGCGATCGTCGGCATCCAGTATTGACCGTTGGCTGGATGGAGGAGGCAGGCATGAAGAACCTGAACTTACGTGCAGCAGTTCTGTCGATTGCGCTGGGCGCGGCCGCAGTCGGCGCAGTGCAGGCGCAAGCGTATCCGAACAAACCGGTCCGTCTGCTGGTGGGCTTTGCACCCGGCGGCGGTGTCGATGTCACCGCGCGCATCGTCGCTTCCAAGCTGAGCGAGCTGTGGGGCCAGCCGGTGATCATCGACAGTCGGGCCGGCGCGGGCGGCACGATAGCGACCGACATGGCGGCCAAGGCGCCGGCAGACGGGTACTCCATGCTGTTCTGCGGCATCTGGTCCCACGGCGTCGCGCCGTCGCTTTACAAGCAGCTGCCCTACGACCATTACCGGGATTTCGCGCCGGTCTCGATGGTGGGCACCACGCCCAATGTGCTCGTCGTCAATCCGGCAGTGCCGGTGAAATCGGTCAGCGAGTTCATCGCCTATACCAAAGCGAACAAGACGACCATCGCGTCTCCGGGCGTGGGCAGCTCTCCCCATATGACGATGGAGCTGTTCCGCCTGACGACCCGCATCGACTTCGTGCACGTGCCGTACAAAGGCGGCGCACCTGCGCTGACCGATCTGCTCGGCGGCCATATACCTGCGATGTTCGACAACATGTCGACGCAGCTGTCGGTCATCAAAGCCGGCCGCACACGCGCGCTGGCGGTGACTTCACCGAAGCGCAGCGTGCACCTGCCCGACGTGCCGACGATGCGTGAAGCGGGAGTGCCGATCGAGGTGACGGTCTGGTACGGCATCTGTGCGCCTGCCGCCGTGCCGAAGCCCATACTCGCGAAGGTCAATGCGGACGTGAACCGGGCCCTGAACGCCCCCGACACTCAGCGCCGCCTGGTCGAAGTCGGTGTGGATGCGGGGGGTTCGACGCCGGAGCAGTTCGCGGCCTTCATCAAGTCCGAGACCGAAACCTGGGCGCGCGTGGTGCGCGAGGCCGGGGTGCCGCAGCAATAGCTTGCGTCCGCGAGTCACGGGCCGGGCAGGAACAGCGCCGGATCGACTGCGGCCGTATTCAGGTAGACCGTGAAGTGCAGGTGCGGCCCCGTCACGCGGCCGGTGGCGCCCACCTTGCCGATCGGAGCACCCGCACCGACCTTCTGCGTGACGCTCGTGTCGACGCCGCTCAGATGCGCGTAGAGCGACAGCAGGCCCGCGCCGTGGTCGATGATGATCGTGCGGCCGGAGAAGAAGTAATCGCCGATGTCGATCACGCGTCCCGCACACGCAGCAACGACCGGTGTTCCCTCAGCCGCGGCGATGTCCATCCCGCCGTGCGGGCTGCGCGCCTCGCCGTTGAAAAAACGCCGCAGCCCGAACGAGCTCGAGCGCTTCCCGGGCACCGGCTGCGCCATCGCCAGAGTCGACGGCGGCTCTTCCGTGTAGGTCTTGATCACCCCCGCGAGGTGGGCGCGCTCGCGCTCGTATCGCGCCAGATCGTCCGGTGCCAGCTCGACCTGACCCGGCCGCACCTTCAGATGCTGTGATGCGTAGGCCTTGGCCGCCACTACGATTTCGTACCGCTCGACCGTGCCATCGGCATGCTCCGCTTCCACCGACAGCTTGGAGCCGGGTTGGGTCGCAAGAGCGATGCCGACGAGCGCAACCCAGTCGCCGCCCTCGCGCATGACGAGCACGCGGTCGGCGCCTGTGCGCACGCGGGGCGCGTCGCCGCCCGCGCCGAGCCGAACTCTGGCGATGCCGCCGGGTACCGATGACGTGCGGGGAAACCGTGCGGTCGCGGCGCGTGCGGGTCCCGCACCGGCGAAGATTAAAGGCGGCAGTGACGAGAGGAAGCGACGGCGATTCATGCGCGAGAGTCTATACGCGGAATGCTTTGGCTGCGGAGGCAGACCACTCTTTAGGACATAGTTCCGCTGTCGCCGTATGACAACGTCAGGTAATTAGCGGGCATAAAAGCTGCAACTCCTTCATGGTCGTTTCTATAGATAGAGGAGAAGCACATGAACCGGACCCATTCTTTGAGCGTTATCGCCGCAGCGGTCTTTGCGGCGTTGAGTACCGGCGCAGTCGCGCAAACGACCAACCAGGCGGGAAGCAATACCAGCACCACCGCCGGGCAATCGACGGCCCCCAGCGCCAACACGACGGTCAATACCGACGCGAAGTTCAAGGCGATGCCGCATAGCACCGTGACCATCAGCCCCAGCGGCACGACGAACCAGACTACGTCGGCCAACCAGTCGACGAACACCACGTCGAACACGCAGGCCGGCACGAGCGGCAACGGCAAGGGCAACAACCGCGCGCGCAGTGACACCAGCACCACGGCGGGCCAGTCGACCACCCCCAGCGCCAACACCACAGTGAACACCGACGCCAACTTCAAGGCGATGCCGCATAGCAACGTGACCATCAGCCCGAGCGCCACCACCAACCAGAGTACGAGCGCCAATCAATCGACGAATACCACGTCGAATACAGCCGCCGGCTCGGGCGGTTCGGGCCCGGTCAGCGGTTCGGCAGGCGGAATGGCCGCCGGCGCAACGGGGGGTTCCGGAGGCGGCGCCGCAGGCATGAGCGCGGGATCGGCGAACGGCAAGGTCGACATGGACGACGGGCCCGGCAAGCGCGGCAAAGGCAAAGCCAAGGGACAGGACAAGAACAAGAGCAATTAACCGGTAATCGCGCGGGCGCCGGCCGGCTTGTGGCGCGTGCGCATACTCAGGAGAACCCGCTTCGGCGGGTTTTCCTTATTATATTTGGACACACGACTCCGGCTGCCTGACGCATGACAGCGTTCAGTGCGGAGCTGTCTGTCTTCTGCATAAAACCTCTGGTCGATCGCAAGCCGGTGCGAGGCCGCTGCGGCCACTGCGCGACACACGGCGCTCGGCGCAGAACGTGGATGGAATGAAAAAATCAGCGGACGGTGTGCGTCGCAGGCACCGCACGTGTGCAGTGCAAGAAGGACGCCGCCACGCACTCGCGCGGTGCGCGTGGATCGCGTCGAATCGGGCGTGATAACATCCGCTGCGCTCGCGTAGCCGATGAACGTGAGCACGCATTCCAGAGAGGAAAAACAGTGTCAAGATCATTTTCGTTGTGGGGCTTCATCGCTTCGTTGGTCGGTGCGCTCGCGTGCGCATCCGCGCAAGGTCAGGGTGTCGAGAAGCCGGCGGTGAAGGGCGCGCTCGACTGGGCTTTCCAGGGGCCGCAGGCGGTCTTCACTTATGCGGCGGACAAGGGGCTGTTCAAGAAAGAAGGGCTCGATGCGCAGATCGATCGCGGCAGCGGGTCCGCCGATGCCGTCACGCGCGTGGCTTCAGGCGCCTATGATTTCGGCTGGGCGGAGATGTCCGCAATCATCAAGTACAACGCCGAGCAGCCGGGACGGGAGCTCGTCGCGGTGTACGTGACGCACGATCATTCGGCGAACGCGGTGATCACCATCAAAGGCCGCGGCATCGCGACGCCGAAGGATCTCGAGGGCAAGAAAGTCGGGTCGAGCGCGGGCAGCGCTGCGCGCGACGTGTTCGGCACGTTCGCTAAGATCAACGGTGTCGACGCAGCCAAGGTGCTGCACGAAACGGTCAGCGGCTCGCTGCGCGAGACGATGCTCGTCCGCGGCGATGTGCAGGCGATACTCGGCGCGATCACTTCCGGTGTTTTCACGGTGAAGTCCCTCGGCATCAAACAGGAGGACATCGTCTCGATGCCGTACGGCCGCTACGGGCTCGATCTCTACGGGCACGCCGTCATGACGACCGCGGCGTTCGCCGAAAAGAACCCGCGCACGGTCGCTGCGATCGTGCGTGCGGTGAACGCGGCGCTCAAGGATTCGATCACCGACCCCAAGGCCGTCGTGGCCACGCTCGCGAGTCGCGACAAGCTGGCCGACCTCGGCCTCGAGCAGGACAGGCTGCAGCTCATGCTGCGCGAGCTGGTGCTGACCCCGTATATCAAGGCTAACGGCCTCGGCTCGGTCACCCGGGAGCGCATGGTCAAGAGCATCCAGCTCATCCACGAGGCCTACGGCGTGAAAACACCCCCGGCACCCGAGAAGGTCTACACCGACCGATTCCTGCCGCCGCGCCCCGAGCGCATGCCGCGCAGCTGAAACGGCGGTCTTCCTGAATCGTTGGTGGTGCGCGGCCGGGTCGCTGCCCGGGTCGCGCCGGTCTTTCTTCATATGAGTACACCTTTGGTCGCGCTGGAGCACGTCAGCCTCGCCTATGGCGCACGCGGCGGCTCGACGCTCGCCGTCGAGAACCTGGATCTCGATGTGCCGCAAGGACAATTCGTCGCGGTGGTCGGACCCAGCGGCTGCGGAAAATCGACGCTGATGAAGCTCGTCACCGGGCTGTTGCCCCCGACCTCGGGTGTCGCGCGCGTCGCCGGCGAACCGGTGCGCGGGCCGGTGAAGATCGTCGGCATGGCTTTCCAGAACGCAACGCTGCTGCCGTGGCGCACTGCGCTTCAGAACGTGATGCTGCCGCTCGAGATCGTGCAGCCGCATCGCAGCCGTTTGCGCAGCGCGTATGCGCAGTACGAGAAAAAGGCGCGTGAGCTGCTCGGCGCCGTCGGACTCGGCGGCTTCGAGGACCGGTTTCCGTGGCAGCTCTCGGGGGGCATGCAGCAGCGCACCTCGCTGTGCCGCGCGCTCGTGCACGATCCCAGCCTGCTGATGCTCGACGAGCCTTTCGGCGCGCTCGACGCCTTCACCCGTGAAGAGCTGTGGGTCGTGCTGCACGACCTGTGGGCTGCGCATAAATTCACCGTCATCCTGGTGACGCACGACCTGCGCGAGGCGGTCTTTCTTTCAGATACGGTATTCGTCATGAGCAAGCGGCCGGGCCGCATCATCGCGCGGCGGGACATTCCGCGCACCGGGCCGCGCCGGCTCGAGGACACCTACACACCCGAGTTCGCGGGCGTCGTGCAGGACCTGCGCGAGCACATCGGGCGGGAGCGCGCGACATGAGCGGCCGCCTGCTCGAGCGACTGATGCCATGGCTCCTGATCGTCGCGTGCTTCGGCATCTGGGAAGCCTCGTGCGTCATCTTCAGCATCCAGGAGTTCGTCCTGCCGAGACCGAGCACGGTGCTGGCGATCATGGTGAAGCGCGCGGACGTGCTTGCGGAGCACGCGCTGCACACGTTCTATACGACGATGGTGGGCTTCGCGCTCGCAGTGGTCGGGGGTGTGGTGCTCGGCGCCCTCGTCGGCTCGTCCCGGCTGCTCTACAAGGGCCTCTATCCGCTGCTCATCGGCTTCAACTCGGTGCCCAAGGTCGCGGTCGTGCCGGTGCTGGTGATCTGGTTCGGCATCGGCGACGTGCCTGCGATCATCACGGCTTTTCTCGTCAGCTTCTTTCCGGTGACCGTAAACGTCGCGACAGGCCTGGCGACGCTCGAGCCCGAGCTCGAAGACGTCCTGCGTGCGCTCGGGGCGTCCCGCCTCGACATCCTGAGGAAGGTCGGAATCCCGCGGTCGCTCCCGTATCTGTTTGCATCGCTGAAGGTGGCGATCACGCTCGCTTTCATCGGCTCGGTCATCTCCGAGACGGTCGCATCCAACAACGGGATCGGCTATCTCATACTCGCCGCCAGCGCGCGCTTCGACGTGCCGCTGGTGTTCGCAGCGCTGACCGTGATCGCCGTCATGGGGATCGTCATGTATGGCCTCTTCGCGCTGGTCGAAGGCCGCACGACCGGGTGGGCGACGCGCAAGATGGATTACGCAATGGGCGGCTAAGCGCCCCGACATGGAGAAGCACAGCATGGCTGAGACTCGACGCGTGGCCGTGGTGACCGGCGCTTCGCGCGGTATCGGACGCGCAGCCGCCCGGGCGCTCGCGGCCGCGGGCATGGATGTCTACCTTGCCGCAGAAGGCACCGAAGACGAGCTTCGCGAGGCCTGCGCCGAATGCACTGCCGCAAGCAGCGGCGCACGCGCGCGCTATGGCCTGTTCGACCTTTCGAAGCCGGCCGCCGCCGAAGCGGCCGCCGCGGCCGCGATTGCTGCGTTCGGGCGCATCGATGTGCTCGTCAACAACGCCGGCATTCGAATCCGCAAGCCTTTCGGCGAGTTCAGCGCGGACGACTTCGACGCGGTCGTCGCGGTCAATCTGCGCGCGGCCTTCCTGTTGAGCCAGGCGGTGCTGCCCGCGATGCGCGCGGCCGGGGGAGGCCGCATCATCCACATGGCGAGCCAGCTCGGCATGGTCGCCGATCCGGGAAGCACGCTGTACGGCCTCACCAAGGCCGCGCTCATCCAGCTCACGCGCTCGATGGCGCTCGAGCTCGCGCCCGAAGGCATACTCGTCAATGCGATCAGCCCGGGCCCCATCGCGACCGACTATTACCAGGCGCGGCTCGACCGTGAGCCCGAGCTCCTCAAGCGCCGGCTCGCGTCACTTCCGGTCGGGCGCCTCGGGACGCCGGAAGAGATTGCGGACACCGTTGCATTTCTCGCCACCACGACGGTCAAGTTCATGACGGGAGCGAACCTCGTCGTCGACGGCGGGTACGTGATTCACTAGGGTGCGGAGCGCCTGCGCCGCAAGGTGCGTCAGCACGGCGTCACGCACCGGCTGAATACATCGCGCAGCCAGCACGCTTGCGCTGGGTCGGGCCCGGCCTTCTCGCCCCCTCGGCGCCGCTACTTGCGACGCTGCCGGGAAAAGATGATTAGACCGTGCTTCCCGCCCATGGGATTCCACCCAGGTCAGGGCGTGCGCACGCGCGCAGGTACCTCTTCGTCCTACTTGATGTCGACGAGCAACCAGCGCAGCAGGCCAAGTGTGCCCGCCATGATGTAGGCGTCGTTCTTGACTTCGTTGAGCTTCGCGTTGAATTCTTCGAGCTTGGCCGCATCGAGTTTGTACTTGATTGCGTAGGGATGAGCCGGTGTCATGACCTTGAGCGCGCTGAAGGCTGCGAACGCCAGCCGGTACCCCTCGACGGATCCGCGAGGCGTTTTGAAGTTCTCCAGCATGACGACCGCGTCATGCATATCCTTGTCTTCGCGGTTCGTCACGTGCTTTGTCGGAGCCGCGACATAGGCCCAAGTGGCAGAAGCAGGGTGCCATTTCAAAATGGACCAGTCGCAGGTCTTGCCGCTCTTGGTAGTAGCTACCGGCAGCGCCCTGAACTTGACCATGTCTGCCGACCGCGACTGCTTGCGCGTCAGAGCGGTAATGACTTTATCGGTGTACGAGTCGGTATTCGTCTGCTTGTGGCGCGCGTTGCAGGTCAGCATTTCCACTGTAGTCAAACCAGGGTTTTTCTTGCGCCACTCGCCAACACATGCCACGAAATTATCGGGACTCAATCCGCAGAAACTCGTCGTGTCCCCATGCCCCCAGAATGCCAGCTTGTCGAGCCCCGCGATCGTTTTTGGCTTGTCCTTGATGCTGGCCGCAGTGGTTGCGTACGCCGTCGCGAGAGATTTGGCACGTACGGCATGATCGTCCTCTCCCCAGATCACAAAGGTGGTCATCGTTACCCTCTAGTAGTCGTTATGGCACCACGATACCAGCAAGCAGGCCCACGCGGGAGGCCCGCGCGGGGGGCCTTCGGTCGGCCGAACCGAAACCGCGGAGCGCTGGTAGGCGCCGGCGACCGATCCGCAGCGTTCAGATCGTGCGCAGGAGGTGCGGGAAGAGCAGGTGGAGCAGCACGCCGCGACAGCCGAGAAAGGCGGCGACCGCTATCCACAGCCCCGTGTTCCCGTAGAGCGGCATCAGGGTATAGAGCAGCACCAGAAAAACGGCGAAGGACACGATCACCGTGTTGCGCATGACCTTGGTGTGGGTCGCCGCCAGGTACACGCCGTCGTAGGTGTACGCCCATACCGATACCAGAGGCATGAGCACCGGCCAGAGCAGATAGCCGGCCGCCGCGGCGCGCACCTCCGGGATGCCGGTCATGAGCGCGATGATGCCGTGCCCCGCCACCGCGTAGATCACGACGTTGAGCGCGCCGACGATCCCCGCCCACACGAACACCACCCGCATCCCGCGGCGGAAAGCTTCCCGGTCGCGCTGCCCGAACGCCTCGCCGAGTATCGCCTCCGCGGCGTGCGCGAAGCCGTCGAGGGCGAACGAGGTGAAGATGAGGAAATGGTGCAGGACCTGGTTCGCGGCGAGCGTCAGATCGCCGAGTTCGGCGCTCTTCGCCATGAAGAAGCCGAGGACCGACACCACGCACAGGGTGCGCAGCACGATGTCGCTATTGATCGAGACCATGCGCTTGAGCTTTGCGCGATCGAGCAGGCGGGCGCGCGGGCCCTCGTCGGGAAGCGTGCGCAGGGTTCGCTGCACGTACCACGCGCCGAGGAGCAGCCCCGCGTACTCGGAGATCAGCGTCGCGGCGGCCACGCCGGGGACGCCCCAGCCATAGTTGAAGACGAAAAGGAAGGCGAGGACGATGTTGAGCGCGTTGGTGAAGACCTGCACGACGAGCGGCGCGCGCGCGTTCCCCAGCCCGTAGAACCAGCCGATGATCGCGTAGGTGCAGAGCACCGCCGGCATCGCCCAGACGCGGATCAGGAAATATTCGCGCGCGTAGCGCTCCACTTCCGGGCTGGCATCGATCACCCGGAAGGCGAAGGCGAGGATGGGAAGCTGAAGCGCGAGAACCACGGCGCCGATCACACCGGCAAGCAACAGCGCGCGGCCGATCATCGCCCGCACCTCGGCGTGCATGCCGGCGCCGCGCGCCTGCGCAGTCGGGCCCGTCGTGCCCATGCGCAGGCAGTTGAACAGGTGATAGATGAAGTTGAAGAGCATCGAGCCGATCGCGACGGCGCCGATGTAGTAGACCTCCGGCAGATGCCCGACCACCGCGGTGTCCACAGCGCCCAGCAGAGGCACGGAGATGTTGGCCAGGATGATCGGGCCTGCCATGGCCCATACCCGGGCGTGGGTGCCCGGGCGGGGGGGAATTGCGGATTTAATTCGGGTTTCCGATGCGGGGAATTGCGGCGGCACTTGATTGATGAGCGGGGCGAACCTCGCGGTCGACGGCGGATACGTGATCCACTAGCCCCTGCATACCCGACTCACTCCTGTTTCGCGCCTGCAGCCTTTGCCCCGCGGCCCATCCCGTGACGCGCCGCAGTCAATACGCCCCGGCCCATCCATCGCGCCTGGGATCGGAACCCGCCATGCGCACACCCTCGTCGGTGACCCGAATGATCTGCACGCTGCACGGTCCGGCGAGCGGAGCGACCCGCTCGATGACATGCCCCCGCTGTTCCAGGGCCGCCAGGATCTCGGGGCTGAAATCGCTTTCGACCGTGAGCGCGTGACTGCCGCCGTGCGGCCAGTTCGCGGGTTGCCCGCGCTGGCCGCTGCTCCAGCGCGGCGCTTCGACTGCAGCTTGCGGATCGTCGCCGAGATCGATCATCGCGACCAGCATCTGGAGGTTGATCTGGACCTGGTTGTCCGCGCCGGGCGTGCCCAGCACGCCCCATAATCTGCCGTCGCGGAATACCATCGGCGCATTCATCGTGTGACGCACGCGCTTGCCCGGCAGCAACTGATTGGGATGTCCGGGCGTGCGATGCCATGTCGACATGCGATTGTTGAGCAGCACACCGGTGTCCCCGGCGATCACGCCGGAGCCGAATGCCGAATTGTGGCTCTGGATTGCGGAGACCGCATTGCCGTCGGCATCGACGACGCAGAAATAGGTGGTGTCGCCGTCGGCTTTCTCGGGGTTGTTGATGGGCAGGTCGGCGGCACGCTTCAGATCGATCGCCGCGGCATTGTCGGTCGCCAGAGATTCCGACAACAAACGCTCGAGCGGCACCGGGGCATGTCGTGGATCGGATCCATAACGCTCCCGATCGAGGAAAGCGCGTTTCTTCGCTTCGACCAGCACGTGTATGCGCTGAGCGGGATCCATCGCCTTCAGGTCGAACTGCTCCACCGTCTTGAGCATCTGCAACAGGACGAAGCCCATGGAGTTCGGGGGCGTCTGCGTGACGGTGTAGCCGCGATACGTGACTGCGATCGGTTCCTGGACGTCCGGGCGGCACGCTTCCAGATCTGCCGCGCTCACCAGGACACCGGCATCATGCATGCCCGCTGCGAGCCGCTTCGCCAGCCGGCCGCGATAGAACCCTTCAGCGCCTTCCGCGGCCACTTCTTCCAGCGTGCGCGCGAGATCGGGTTGCCGCAGCAGGGTCGCCAGCGCAAGGACCTCTCCGTCTCGCAGAAAGACCGAGCGGCTGCGCGGGTCTGCGGATATGCGATCGCGCATTTCCCGTGCGTTACGCCGATACGTGTGCGTCACGGCATAGCCGTCGCGCGCGTGCTCGATGGCGCGCTCACACACCCGCGCCCATGGGAGCCGTCCATAAGCCGCGTGCATCGCTGCGACGCCACCCAGCGCGCCTGGGGTCGAGACGCTGAGCGGTCCGGAAGCCGGCATGCCGCGGGCGTAGCGATCGCGGCTCGCAGCCGCAGGCGCAGAACCCGTGCCGTTGAAAACGCGCCCTACGCCGGTCTGCGCCATGAACGCGTGATAGAAGCCGTCCCCGCCGAGGCCTGACATGTTGGGCTCGACGACGCCGAGCGTGAGGGACGTGGCCACGGCGGCGTCGACCGCGTTGCCGCCGGCACGCAGGATGTCGAGCCCGGCCTGTGTCGAGAGCGGGTGATTCGAAGCCACCGCACCGCGGCGCCCCATGATCAATGGACGATAGTTACGCATGCTGAACCTCTCAAAAATCCGTTCGTACTACGAATGAAGCCCACCCGACCCTGACCCATTCCCCCCGATGGGGAGGGCAGGTTGTCTGCTTCCCCTTCAGGGGGAGACGCTGCGCAGCAGCCGAGGGGCTTCGGGATTGGGTGCCGCGTGGCGCACGTCAACGTCCGCGCTCTTTCATGACGGTCGCCCCTTCCTCCCCCAGATCCCAGAACATCCCGGCCATGATTTGCAGCGCCTCGCGCGCGACGCCGCTCAGGAGATGCTCGTTCGGCGCGTGCTGGAGACAGCCGGGATAGGAGTGCGGCACCCACAGCGTCGGCAGATTGAGCGTATAGGCAAAGCAGTGGTTCGGTATCGTGCCGCCGAGGTTGGGAAGCAGCGACGGTGCTTTGCCGGTCGTGCGTTCCATCGATGCGAGGCCCCAGCGGACCCACGGATCGTCCGGATCGACGCGCGTCGCAATCATTTTGGGATCGCCTTTGTGCGAGATCTCGATGTCGGTATAGCCGTGACTGTCGAGATGCTCGCGTATGTGGCGGGGGAAATTCGCGGTGTCGCTGCCGACGACGTAGCGCACCGAGCAGGTCGCACGGGCTTCGCCCGGAATCGCATTCGCAGGCGCGTCCGGGTTGCCGGTCTTGAACGCGAGCACGTCGAA
>JAQGMV010000436.1 GCA_028292225.1 Betaproteobacteria bacterium | reverse complement strand
CGTCGCTGAGATACACGCCGCGGGCGCCGGTCCAGTCGGTCTCGCCGACTTTCTTCATCCCGAACGCCTTCCTGTAGAACTCGGCGGATTTGTGCGGATCAGCGACGCTGAGCGCGATGTGGCGAAGCTTGGCCGTGTGGCCCTCCTCAGGAACTTTGCCTGGATGCGTTGTCGATCGCACCCCACACCCTGGCCGGCGTGAGCGGCATGTCGAGGTGCTGTATTCCGAGCGGGCGAATCGCGTCGATGACTGCGGCGACCAGCACCGGGATCGAACCGGTGCACCCCGATTCCCCGACGCCTTTGACGCCGAGCGGGCTCACCTTGCTCGGGGTCGGATGCTCCTGGCCGCGGATCTCGCGTAACAGGCCGGCGCGCGGCATGTAGTAATCCTGGAAGCTCGCCGTGAGCGGCTGCCCGGTGTCGGGGTCGTAGACGACCTGCTCGCCGAAAACCTGGCCCGCCCCCTGCACCACGCCGCCGTGCAGCTGGCCCTCGACGATCGCGTGGTTGATCACGACGCCGCAGTCGTCGACCGCGCAGTACGAGACGATCTCGGTGACGCCGGTCTCGGGATCGACTTCGACTTCGGCGATGTGGCACCCGTTGGGAAACGTCGATCCGAACTTGCCTTCCGCGAGAATGCTCAGCGGCTTCTTCTTCGCGAGGTCCGCGAGCTTGATGCCCCGCCCCGACTCGTTCGACTTGAACTCGCCGTGTCCGTAGCTGATCTGTGAAGGCTCGAGATGCATCTCCAGCGCCGCGAGCGCCTTGCCTTCTTCGATGAGCTTGTGCGCCGCGAGGTGGCACACGCTGCCCGCGCCGACCGTTGAGCGCGAACCGCCGGTGTGATTGCCCTGGAGCGTGCTGTCGACGGCGCATTGCACGACCTTCACCTGGGCGTGAGGCACCTGAAGCGCGTCGGCGACGATCTGCGCGAGCGTCGTCTCGTGGCCGTGGCCTTGCGCTTTCGATACCGTGTACACGGTCACCGTGCCGCTCGCGTCGAGCCGGATCTCGATCTCGTCCTTGGCCGCATTGCCCGCGCCGGTGTTCTCGATGACGGTCGAGATCCCGATACCGCGAAGCTTGCCCGCGTCCTTCGACTTCGCGCGCCGCTTCGAATAGCCCTGCCAGTCGCTGAGCGCGAGGGCTTTGTCCAGCAGCCCCGGAAGGTCAGCGATCTCGTAGACCGCGCCGGTCGGCGTCTTGTACGGAAAAGCCGAAGGCGGGATGAAATTGCGCCGGCGCAGATCGGCAGGATCGATTCCGGTTTCCTGCGCCGCGTGGTTCACGAGTCGCTCGACCACGTACGCGATGTCGGGCCGTCCGGCGCCTCGATACGACGCGACGGGCGTCGTGTTCGTCAACGGAACGCGATAACTCGCATACAGAGCCGGGATGCGGTACACCCCGGTCATGCACGTGATCGTATTGCGGATGTGGCCCATCGCGCCGGGCTGCAGATAAGCCCCCATGTCGCTGACCCAGTCGAGCCGCATCGCGAGGAATTTGCCCTCGGCGTCCAGCGCGAGCCGTCCGTCGATGATGTTGTTGCGCCCGTGGGTGTCGGTGAGAAAGCCTTCGACGCGCGAGCACACCCACTTCACGGGCTTGCCCGACGCTTTCGTCGCGATCATGAGCGCGCAGTATTCTGGATAGGCGATGGTGCGCTGGCCGAATCCGCCGCCGACGTCGCGCGTCTCGAACTTGAGCTTGTCCTGCGGCACATTGGTGTAGGCCGAAAGCTGTGTGCGCAGCGTCGTGACGCCCTGCATGACGACGTTGAACAGGTACTCGTCCCTGCCGGGGTCATAGGTAACGAGGCACGCGCGCGGCTCCATCGGGCTCGGCGCCACGCGAGTCGATTCCACTTTGAGCCGCGTGATATGTGACGCTTTTGCGAACGCCGCCTCGACCGCCTCTTCATCGCCCGCCTCGGCCTCGAACGCCAGATTTCCCGGGACGTCGTCATGAAGCTGCGGCGCGCCCGTGGCGAGCGCGGGCTCCGGCTGCACGACGCACGGCAGGTCGCGATATTCGACCTCGACCAGCTCCGCCCCATCCTGCGCGGCGCCGGCACTGTCTGCGATGACGAGCGCCACGCCTTCGCCGACGAAGCGCACCCTGCGGTGCGCCAGCACCGGCCGGTCCGGCGACCGGGCCTGCATCCCGTCGCGGCCTGGAAAGGTCAACGCGTGCGGGCCCTTGATGTATCCGGCTTTTATCGCGTCTTCGCCGGTGAACACGTGCGTAACCCCGGGGAAAGCGAGCGCTTTGCTTGCGTCGACTGAAACGATGTCTGCGTGCGCCCTGTCGGCGCGCACGAAGTAACCGTAGAGCTGCCCCGGAACATTCCAGTCGGCGGCGTACTTGCCGGCGCCGGTGATCAGGCGCAAATCCTCTACACGGTTGCCGTGGGAATGGTGCTCAGTGTCATCATGCATCTGTTCATCTCCGAGGGAAGCTCCGTCAGCCCGATGGTAACAAGGTGCCGCTCGTCTCGCACGACTCCTGTCGGACCGCGCATACGCCATTCGTTGTAGAGTAGCCGGGCGCCGGGACCCACCACAGAGAACCTCAATGACGAAGCCATACGAATTTCGCGGAAACGCGTATCGACATCGCGCCGAGCTGCACGCGTGGGCGAAGCAACGCTTGGAGCCCGCGCTCGAGCCCGACCTGCCGATCATCGATCCCCATCATCATCTGTGGGACGACGAGGAGCGCGGACGTTATCTGATCCACGAGCTTGCCGAGGACGTGCAGACCGGCCACAACATCACGGCGACGGTGTTCATCGAATGCGGCTCGATGTACCGCGCCGAGGGACCGCGCGCAATGAGACCGGTCGGCGAGGTCGAGTTCGTCAACGGCTTCGCAGCGATGAGCGCGAGCGGCCGCTACGGAAGCACGCGGCTGTGCGCGGGCATCGTCGGACACGCCGACCTCACGCTCGGCGACGAGGTGCAGCCGGTGCTCGAGGCGCTGGTTGCTGCCGGCAACGGCCGCTTACGCGGCATCCGCCATGGGGTGTGCTGGGATACCGGCAACGCCGCGAAATTCGGCCGGCGCCAGGTGCCGCAACACCAGGTGCTCGACGCGCAGTTCCGCAAAGGCTTCGCCAGGCTCGCGCCGCTCGGCCTCACGTTCGAGTCGTGGCAGTTCCATCCGCAGTTGCCTGACGTCGTGGACCTGCTGCGGGCGTTCCCCGACACGAGCGTGATCCTCAACCACGTCGGCGGCCCTCTTCATCTCGCGCCGCACGACGCGGACCGCGAGGAGGTGTTCAAAACCTGGCGCGCGAACGTGCGCGAGCTCGTGCAGTTCCCCAATCTCACGGTCAAGGTCGGCGGGCTCGGCATGCTCTATTGCGACTGGGATTTTCACCTGCGCGACGTGCCGCCCTCGTCTTCGGTGCTCGCGGCGGCGTGGAGGCCGTATGTAGAGGAATGCATAACCGCGTTCGGCGTGGACCGCTGCATGATGGAAAGCAATTTCCCGGTGGACAAACAATCGTGCGGTTACGGCGTCCTGTGGAACGCGTTAAAGCGCATCACGCAGCACTGCTCCCCGGCGGAGAAAGCCGCGCTTTATCGCGATACTGCGGCGCGGGTCTACCGGCTCGACGCATGACCCCGCCGGAGCCGCTGCTCGCGCGGTTTTTCACCCTGCCGAAGCACTTCTGTTAAGCTTTCTGCCTCCCCTGGTCCCACAACGCCCGACGCTCATGGTTCGAGACATTTTCCGTCTATCGGAAACGCTACGGCGCCTCTCGCGCAGCAGCACTGTTCGTCGCACTGCCCTCGCTGCTGCGCTGGCTTTCGCGAGCGTGCTCACGGCGTTCGCCATCGCCCCAGGCACGGGCACCGAGATGCCCATCGTCGCGACCGTGGTCGAGAACGTCGCGCTTAACCCCGTCGTCGCTGCGAGCACCGATGAGGACACGTACTGGCGCGAGGAGCGGATCCAGAGCGGGGACACGATGGCGAGGCTGCTCGCACGCCTGCGCATCGAGGACTCGCACGCGGTCAGGTTTCTTCGCGACAGCAAACAGGCGCAGGGACTGCGCCGCCTCATCCCGGGAAAGATCGTGCGCGCGCGCACCGGCGAAGACGGCCGGCTGCTCGAGCTGCGGTATACCACCGGTGTGATGA